>NZ_JBSOPZ010000058.1:0-29586 GCF_053763515.1 Streptomyces mabaensis | reverse complement strand
TCCCGTCGCCCCCCCTCCCCCCCCCCCTCCCCCCCACCCCCCCCCCCCCCCCCCCCTCCCCCCCCCCCCCCCTCCCCCCTCTGCCGTGTGGCGGGGGTGCGTACCGCCGTTCGGTCTCAGCCGCCCGCCACCGGGCGGGCCGAGGAACTGCGTGTCGCGCGCTCCGGGTGCGGCGGATGAGGCGGGTGCGGCGGCCGGCGACTGCCCACCGGCGTGACCGGGCTGCGCTCGGAGCGTGCCGTGTGCGGCTTGGGCGCGAGATGCGGGGTGGCCCTGCCGCCGGTGGCGCTGCCGCCTGTGGTGGCCGCGCGCCCGGCGCTCACCGGCTCACAGGCCGGGAGTTCTTCCTCTGCTGCCCGGACGCCCGGCCGGAACACCGCGGGCCTGACATCCGCGGGGACGGGGACCGGGACCGGGACCGCGGTGCCACGCTCGCGCAGCCGGGCCCACAGCTCGTCGCGCCTGGCGAGGATCCACGCCTCGGCGGTGGCGATCAGCGGCTCGAACCAGGGCAGGGCCAGCAGGATCAGCAGACCGGCGGCCCAGCCCAGCAGGACATCGCTCACCCAGTGCGTACCGAGGTAGACCGTGGTAGCGCCGACGCCGAGGGCCACGACCGCGGAGAGCACCGAGAGGTAGCGCCTGGTCCGCAGGGTGGACGCCAGATACGCGAGGATGCCCCACGTCACCACCGCGTTTGCGGTGTGCCCTGAAGGAAATATATCGCCGCCCGCGAAGAGTTCGGCCGATCCGATCTGCGTCGCGTAGTGCGGACCGAGCCGGCCGAGGCCCAGCTTCACGGCGCCCACCGTGACGTTGAGCAGCAGCAGCGACACGCCGAGCGTGATCAGCGGGCGCAGGGTGTGCTGCCGCCAGGAGCGCCAGCCGAGCCAGGCGGCGACCATGACGGCGGTGGGGCCGCGCTGGCCCAGTACGACGAAGTAGTCGAGGAACGGGTGGAGTTCGGGCCACTGCTCGTACGGCCGGAAGAACATGATCTGCCAGTCCAGCCGGACCAGCCAGGAGGTGGTCAGCACAGCCACGACGATCGCCAGGTAGAAACCCAGCGTTGAGCCGAAGAGCACCGTGCGGTGCCGGCTCATCCGAGGGATCTCTAGATGGGCCGGTCGTTCGGGCTCACGGTCCAGCCGGGCGAAGACCCGGTCCAGACGGGTGAAAGTTCGGTCGGTACGCACGTCAATCGACGTTACAGCGCAGGCGTCCGAGCCCACGTCGAATCGGTCGCTTTGTGATGACGATGTGATGTGGACTTGGTCTCAATCCGGGGTCATTTCCTATGAGTCCAGGAAAGCGGATGCCGCGTCGAGAATGATGTTCGGATCAATTCAATTGATGATTGATGCGGCAGTTGTGCGTTCGCCGGAATTCATTCACCCGGGCGCTGCGGAGAATTTCCCGCGCGGTCACGGCGGACCGGTGCCGTTCAGCCACAGGGCCCCGTACACCGCCGAGGCCAGCGCCACCGGACCGAGCACGAGCACCGCCCGTGAGGTGCGCAGCCGGGCCAGCGCCACGGCGACCGGCAGCAGCAGCGGGAACGCCGGCATCAACAGCCGGGGCTTGGAGCCGAAGTAGCCGGAAGCGCACAGGGCGAGGGTCACCACGATCCCGCAGAACACCAGCAACGGCAGCGGCTGGCGGCGGCGTACGCACAGCACGTACAGCCAGAGCACCAGCGCGACCCCGGCGATCAGACCGAGGCCGGCCGCGAAGGCGGGCGAGGCCAGACGCTCGCCGATGAACCGCGCGAACGCCCAGCCCCCGTCGAAGCCGTTGCCCCGCTGCGCCTGCACATCGAGATAGCCGAAGAGCCCGCCGCCGGTGCGGTGTCCGACCCACAGCACGTAGCCCGCGGCGCCGAGCGGAGCGAGCACCACGCCCAGCAGCATCCGCCACCGCCCGCGCGGCCCGCCACCGCCCGGCCCGCCGTCGCGCGCACCGCGGACCAGCTCCATCACCGCGGCGGCCCAGACCGCCGCCACCACGGCCGCCCCCACCGGCCGGGTCAGTCCGGCCAGCGACGCCAGTGCCCCCGCCCACACCCAGCGCCCGGTCAGCACGGCGTACAGCGACCAGGCCGCCAGCGCGGTGAAGAGCGTCTCGCTGTACGCCATCGACTGCACGATGCCTACCGGCAGCACCGCCCACAGCACCACCGCCAGGATCCCGGCCCGCCGCCCGTACAGCCGGTCGGCGATCGCGAAGATCCCCCAGGCGGCGAAGAGCGAAGCCGTCCAGGCCACCACCAGCCCGGCGTCCGCCGGCGAGAGCGGGCCGACCGCCGCGAGCAGCCGCTCCAGCCACGGCAGCAGCGGGAAGAACGCCAGGTTGGAGTGGACGTCGCCGTTCGCCAGGCGCACCTCGTAGCCGTAACCGAGCTCGGCGACGCGGGTGTACCAGAGCGAGTCCCAGCGCCCGGACAGCAGCTGGTGCGGACTGCTTCCCGCCGCGGCTCCCCACACCCCGAGCACCGCCACCCCGAGCAGCCGGACCACGGCGTACGCGGCCAGCGCGGGGGCCGCCCGGCGCAGCGCGGCCATGGCCGCGGGCGCCGCGGGGCGGGGAAGAGCGGTGGTCAGGAGATCAGTCACGGGGACGATTATCGGTGCCGCGCGCGAACCGCCGGCCGCCGTCCGGCTTGCACACCGGGACGGAAGTGGCGTACGCCACACCTCGGGGTCCGCAGAGGTGAGAGATGGACCACGCATCCCCGCCGGGAACTCGCGTACGCTGACGGCTCACTCGCCTGTCGATGCCGGGACCCCGGGGTACGCCGAGAACGCCGTCCTCGCTGGTCCGCCGAGCGCGAGGGTTCACTTGGAGGTACGTACATGTCAGGGACGAACACGGCCGGCCCGCGCCGCCCCGACGCTCCCTGGCAACGCCTCGCCGGGGCCGCCGACGGCGCGAACCGCTGGGTCGTCCTTGTCGTCCTGTGCGTGAGCCTGCTGTTCGTGGCCCTCGACGCCACCGTGCTGCATGTCGCCGTCCCCGCCGTCACCGAGGACCTGCGCCCCGGCTCGATCGAGCTGCTGTGGATCGTCGACGCGTACCCGCTGGTCTGCGCCTCGCTGCTGATCCTCTTCGGCACCCTCGGCGACCGCGTGGGCCGCCGCCGGGTCCTGCTGCTGGGTTACGGCCTGTTCGGAGTGGCTTCCGCGGTTGCCGCTTTCGCGGACAACCCCCAGGTGCTGATCGCGGCCCGGGCCCTGCTCGGCGTCGGCGGCGCCATGATCATGCCCGCCACGCTCTCGATCCTCCGCCAGGTCTTCCCCGACCGCCGCGAGCGGGCCACCGCCATCGGTATCTGGACGGCGGTGGCCGCGGTCGGCGCGGCCACCGGCCCGGTGCTGGGCGGTTTCCTCGTCCAGCACTACTGGTGGGGCTCGGTCTTCCTGATCAACATCCCGCTGATGGCGCTGATCCTGCCGGTCGGCCGCTGGCTGCTCCCGGAGTCCAAGGGCGAGGGCAACGGCCCGTGGGACGTGCTCGGCGCGCTGATGGCCGCGGCCGGCGTGCTCGGTGTCGTCCTCGGCGTGAAGCGGGCGGGCGGCGGCGAGGGCGTGCTCGACGCGAGGACCCTCTGCCCGCTGATCGTCGGTGCGGTGCTGCTGGTCCTCTTCGTACGCCGGCAGAAGCGCCGCAGCCAGCCGCTGATAGACGTGAGGATGTTCACCCGGCCCACCTTCTCGACCTCCGTGGGCTGCATCGTCCTGGCCATGCTGGCGCTGGTCGGCCTGGAGCTCATAGCCGTCCAGTACCTCCAGCTGGTCCTGGACCTCGGCCCGCTGGAGACCGGACTGCGGCTGCTCCCGCTCACCTTTGCCGCCATGGCGGCCGGTGCCACCGGTTCGTACACCCTGAACCGTCTCGGCCCGCGGCTGATGGTCTCGCTCGGCTTCGCGCTGACCGCCGCCTCCGTCCTGCTGCTGACGCTGATGGGCCAGCACGACCGGCCGCTGCTGCTGACGGTCGGCTTCGTGCTGCTCGGCTTCGGCCTGCAGACCACGCTCTTCGGCGCGTACGAGTCGATGCTCAGCGAAGCGCCCGCCGACCAGGCGGGCGGCGCCGCGGCCATCGGCGAGACGTCGTACCAGCTGGGTGCGGGCATGGGGATCGCGCTGCTCGGCAGTGTCATGAACGCCGCCTACGCGCCGGCCCTCTCCAAGGTGGCCGGGGTCCCCGCCGCCGAGAGCGCCGCCGCCGCGCACTCGCTCGGGGAGGCCTACCAGGTCGCGGCCCAGCTCGGCGGGCCCGCCGGACACGCCCTGCGCACCGCCGCGCAGCACTCCTTCGTCCACGGGCTGCATGTGACGCTCTTCGTCAGCGCCGGTCTGCTGCTGCTCGGCGCGCTGGCCGCGCTGCGGCTGCCGAAGGTGATGGAGTGCGCGGCGAAGCAGGAGGACGCGCTGCCGCGGGAGGCGCAGGGGTCGCAGGGGTCGCGGCCGGAGGTACGGGTCCCCGTGCCCGCGTCGCGCCGGGAACCCGCCGAGGCGGCCGGGTCTGGACGGGCGGGGCGCTGAGCCGTAACGTCGGCGCCGAGCTGTAACTACCACTGCTAGTTTTAGCGTCGCACTGCCAGCCCGGGAGGCCCTGCCATGTCCTCGTCCCCGTCGTCGTCCGCACCCTCGAAGCTTCCGCCCTTCGACGCCGGTGATCCGCTCGGTATCGACGACCTGCTGAGCGCCGAGGACCTCGCCATCCGCGACACCGTGCGCTCCTGGGCGGCCGACCGCGTCCTGCCGTACATCGCGGACTGGTACGAGAAGGGTGAGCTGCCCGGCATCCGCGAACTGGCCCGGGAGCTCGGTTCGATCGGCGCCCTCGGCATGTCGCTCCAGGGGTACGGCTGCGCGGGGGCCACCGCCGTCCAGTACGGCCTGGCCTGCCTGGAACTGGAGGCCGCCGACTCCGGCATCCGCTCGCTCGTCTCCGTCCAGGGGTCGCTGGCGATGTACGCCATCCACCGCTTCGGCTCCGAGGAGCAGAAGCAGCGCTGGCTGCCCGGCATGGCCGAGGGCAGCATCATCGGCTGCTTCGGACTGACCGAACCCGACCACGGCTCCGACCCGGCCGGCATGCGGACGTACGCCAAGCGCGACGGCGGCGACTGGGTGCTGACCGGCCGCAAGATGTGGATCACCAACGGCTCGGTGGCCGGAGTCGCGGTCGTCTGGGCGCAGACGGACGACGGCATCCGCGGATTCGTCGTCCCGACCGGCAGCCCCGGCTTCTCGGCGCCCGAGATCAAGCACAAGTGGTCCCTGCGGGCGTCCGTCACCAGTGAACTGGTCCTCGACGAGGTGCGGCTGCCCGCCGATGCCGTACTGCCGGAGGTCACCGGCCTGCGCGGGCCCCTGAACTGCCTGAACCACGCCCGGTACGGAATCGTCTGGGGAGCGATGGGCGCGGCCCGCGCCAGCTTCGAGGCGGCGGTCGAGTACGCGAAGACGCGCGAGCAGTTCGGCAGGCCGATCGGGGGCTTCCAGCTCACCCAGGCCAAGCTGGCCGACATGGCGCTCGAACTGCACAAGGGCATCCTGCTCGCCCACCATCTGGGGCGTCGCATGGACGGCGGGAAGCTGCGACCGGAACAGGTCAGCTTCGGAAAGCTCAACAATGTGCGCGAGGCCATCGAGATCTGCCGTACCTCGCGCACGATCCTCGGCGCCAACGGGATCTCGCTCGAATACCCCGTGATGCGGCATGCGACGAACCTGGAGTCGGTGCTCACCTACGAAGGCACCGTCGAGATGCATCAGCTGGTGCTGGGCAAGGCGCTCACCGGTCTCGACGCCTTCCGGTAGGCCGGTAAGGGGGCCGGAGAGCTGCCCTGCTCAGCTCTGGTTGAAGAAGCCGTCCCCGGGCCGGCCAGCGGTTTCGCCGTTGACGACCTGGGTGTCGGCGGGGGACAGCAGGAAGACCCGGGTGGCCACGCGCTCGATCGAGCCGCGCAGGCCGAAGGTCAGACCGGCCGCGAAGTCCACCACGCGCTTGGCGTCGGTGGGCTCCATGGCCGTCAGGTTCACGATGACCGGGACCCCCGCCCGGAAGAGCTCACCGATGCCGCGGGCGTCCCGGAAGCCGTCCGGGGTGACCGTGGCGATCCGGCGGCCCTGCTCCTGCGCCGCCTCGGAGGCCACCCGCACCCGCGGGTCGGTCACCCACTGGTCGCCGGTCCCGGAACCCTCGGCGTACTCGTCGTCGTAGTAACGCTCGTCGTCGCTGTCCTCGACGAGTCCCAGCCAGGCACTCGCCTTGCGCACCGATCCCATGGACGCCTCCTTTCACCGCGGTCTGTCTGCGTTCCGCACACCTATGGTCGTCCATGATGCGGATCGCGCGCCAAGTGGATAGTGGTCGCACATGGGTTTCGTGACGGTACTGGTGCAGAATTTATGGCGTTTCGTCAAGGTTCTTCCTGGCCCTGGCTGCTGACAGAGTGAAAATATGATTCATCGATCCGTACGGGTGAAGCGGGAGCGTACGGGTGAACGGACCGGTCAACACGATGCCTGCCCCGCACAGGCGAAATGACTCCCGGGGGATTGAGTTGTTCGGAATCGTCAGACCATGCACGCACCGGCTCACCGAAAGGTTCAAGGCGGAGTGGATGGCCCACCTCTGCGGGCTCTGCCTGGCACTTCGCGGTGACCACGGCCAGTTCGCCCGGGTCGTCACCAACTACGACGGCCTGATCGTCTCGGTTCTGACGGAGGCTCAGTCCGAGCGCACCACCGACTGGCGGCGCACCGCCGGACCCTGCCCGCTGCGCGGCATGCGTACCGCGCCGGTCGCCCAGGGTGAGGGGGCGCGGCTGGCGGCCGCCGTCTCGCTGGTGCTGGCCTCGGCGAAGGTACGCGACCACGTCGCCGACCGGGACGGGCTGTTGGCCCGCAGGCCACTGGCCGCCGCCGCCCGGAAGGTCGCCGCCGGCTGGGACCGGGCGGGGGCGCGCACCGGGGCGGCGCTGGGCTTCGACACGGCCGTACTCCTGGACGCGGTCGGCAGGCAGGCGGGGATCGAGGCCGCGGCCGGGATCGGCACGCCCCTGCTGACCATCACCGAGCCGACCGAGACGGCCACCGCGGCGGCCTTCGCCCACACCGCGGTGCTCGCCGGCCGGCCGGGTAACGCGGCGCCACTGGCCGAGGCGGGCCGGCTCTTCGGACGGCTCGCGCATGTGCTGGACGCCGTCGAGGACCAGACTTCTGACGAGGCGTCGGGCGCCTGGAACCCGCTCACGGCGACGGGCACGGACCTCGCGGAGGCGCGGCGGCTGTGCGACGACGCGCTGCACGGGATCAGGCTGGCGCTGAAGGACGCCGCGTTCGTGGACGGCAAGCTGGCGCATCTGCTGCTGGTGCACGAGCTGAAGGCGTCGGTCGACCGCGCCTTCGGCACGACGAGCTGTGCGCACCGGGGAAGCCACGGGGAGCACGGGGGCGGTCCGGGCGGATTCGGCCCGCCGGCCCAGGGGTTCCCCGGTGGCCAGGGCGGCAACCCGTACGGAGGCGGCAACCCGTACGGCGGCGGCAACCCGTACGGCGGCGACCCGTACGGCGGAGGCGGGCCCGGCTTGCCCGGCGGGCCGGGCGGCATGCCGCCGGGACCCGGCCCCGGGCCGAGGAACGAACCGCAGCCCCCCGGGCGGCGCGGCTTCTGGGAGGGCTGCGCGGTGGCGATCGGGCTGTGCTGCACCTGCAAACTGTGCTGCGCCAAGGAGTACGAGGGCCCCTGGTCGCGCAAGAGGCGCAAGGGCGCCTGCCGGGACTGCGACTGTGACTGCTGCGACTGCTGCTGCCCCTGCGACGGCTGCTGAGCGGACCGGCCGCACAGCGCCGGTCTCGCCCACTCCTCGGAAGGTCGAGTTCCGGCCGTCCGGGGGAAGTGGCGCGAACCCCGTGGGCGCGTGCGGGCAGGACGGTGAGCGGAACCGTCCCGACCGCTGAACCGTCCGATTCCTGAGACGAACGGGACGGCAGTCGGCGGCCCCGGCGGCAGGACGAGCCGCCGGGGCGCCTGGGTGTGCCTGCGCACAGTCGGCCGAAAGGTGCCCTTGCGCACGTTGGTTGACGACGCGAATACTCCCGAGCAGCGCTTGTCAGGGGCACGGCGTGTCCGGATTCCGGACGTGTCCCCGGCTGCGCCTCACGGGCCCCGAACCCCACAACGGGCCCCCGATTCCCCTCGGGAGGAACGAGAAGTGAGGATCAAGCGCACCACCCCCCGCAGCGGTATGGCGAGACGAACGCGGCTGCTCGCCGTGACAACCGGCCTTGTCGCAGTGGCCGCACTCGCCGTCCCCACCGCCAGCGCCGAACAGGCCGGGACCTACAGTGCCGCCCAGCTGTCCCAGACCAGTGCGTCGGTGCTCCGCGCCGACGTGGCCGGTACCGCCTGGCATGTCGACAAAGCCACCAACACCCTTGTCGTCACAGCCGACAGCACCGTCTCGAAGTCCGAGATCGCCCAGATCAAGCGCGAAGCCGGAGCCAATGCCGGAGCGCTCCGCATCGAGCGGACGCCCGGCAAGTTCTCCAAGCTGATCTCCGGCGGCGACGCGATCTACGCGACGAGCTGGCGCTGTTCGCTCGGCTTCAACGTCCGCAGCGGCAGCACGTACTACCTCCTGACCGCCGGCCACTGCACCGACGGCAACCCGCCCTGGTACACCAACTCCTCGCGCACCACGAGCATCGGACCGACGGCAGGCTCCAGCTTCCCCGGCAACGACTACGGCCTGGTCCGGTACAGCAACACCTCGCTCTCGCGCCCCGGCACGGTCGGCAACCAGGACATCACCAGTGCGGCCAACGCCACCGTGGGTATGTCCGTCACCCGCCGCGGTTCCACCACCGGCACCCACAGCGGCAGCGTCACCGGCCTCAACGCCACCGTCAACTACGGCGGCGGGGACATCGTCTACGGCATGATCCGTACCAATGTGTGCGCCGAGCCCGGTGACAGTGGCGGCCCGCTCTACTCGGGCACCCGCGCCATCGGCCTGACATCCGGCGGCAGCGGCAACTGCTCCTCCGGCGGTACGACGTTCTTCCAGCCGGTCACCGAGGCCCTGAGCGCGTACGGCGTCAGCGTCTACTGATCCTTCCCCGCTTCAGTGGATCCGTCGACGGTCACGACAGGTCACAGCCAGCAGCACCAGAGCCCCCGCCCGGCGCGCGCCGGGCGGGGGCTCTCGCCATTCGCGCCGCCCCTGGACGTCTTGCGCCCTTTTGAGAGGATGCACAGGGAGGTTCCGGGGGGAGGCTGTCAGGTATGAAGCGCATCGGGGTGACAGGCCACAGGATCATTCCGGGTGAGGCGCTCGACGAGGTCCGCGCCGCGCTGCGTGCCGTGCTGTGCGGTCATGACGGGCCGATGGAGGCGCTGTCGAGCCTGGCCGCGGGCGCGGACCAGCTGTTCGCGGACATCGCGCTGGAGGGCGGGGCGGACCTCACGGTCGTCATTCCCAGCGGTGACTACGAGGAGGGATTCGACGACCCCGGCGAACTCGCCCGTTACCGTGCGCTCAAGAGCCGGGCCACTCAGGAGATCCGGATGGCCTTCAGCCACTCGAGCGATGACGCCTACTACGCGGCCGGCACCTATATCGCCGACAACTGCGACCGGCTGGTCGCGGTGTGGGACGGCCTTCCGGCACGGGGCCGTGGCGGCACGGCGGAGATCGTCGAGTACGCACGTGCACTCGGCAAACCCGTGACCGTCGTCTGGTGCGAGGGCGTCCGGCGCATCTGACTGGCCGGTGACACCTGACGCTGGATCAACTGCTGTGCCGGGCGAGCCAGTCGGTGTGCTGAGGCGAGACGTACCGCTCGGTCTCGTAGACGGCGCCGGACCACTGCGGCTCGGTGACCGTGGTCTGCATCGCGACCAGCATGGCCGAAAGGTCGCGTTCCACCACGGAGTGCGCCTCGATGAGCGGATGGTGGCGCCTGACCTCGTTCCAGGCGATACCGGCCGCCGCCGCCGCGGAGAACAGCCCGGCGAGGTTCGTGGACGGACCCGCCCCGAAGGCGCGCAGGGTGGCGAACATCAGGGCCAGGAAGGTGAGTACGGCGATGGACGCGGCCCATGTCGTGGTCGCCTTCCGCGACACCTCGGTCCGCCGGCGGTACCAGTTGCGCTGCTCGATCAGCCGGTCACGTACGTACGTCTCCCTGCGGACGTGGTACGCCCGGCCCCGTAACTCCCGCATGGCAGCGGTGATCTCCACGCCGGCCGCCGAGCCGGCCTCCCCGCGCGGGTCCAGCCAGCCGATCTTCCGCAGCTCCTGGAGGCCCGCGTCCATACGGCTGCGGAACAGCCCGTCCGGATCGGCCGTGTCCGTCTCGAAGGGCGCACCGTGCACGGCGTACCGCCAGCACAGGGACTTGATGAACTCGGCGGCCGACCGGTTCAGTTGCCACTGCGGCCGGGCTCGGCGCCGGGCGATCCGGAAGCTGAGCACCAGCACACCCGCGTACGCCGCCGCGCTGAGCGCGCCGAAGAGCTGAAGGGCTCCCAGCTCGACGCTCCACGGCAGCGCGGCCGCCACCGCCGCCAGCACCAGCAGCAGTAGCTGGGTCCTGGTGGCCTGGGTGGATTCCAGCTGACGTGAGATCGCGGCGCTGTCGGTGTGATGGAACAGGGCCGGAAGGTCGTCGTTGCGGAACACCATGCTCTGCAGTGGGCCGGGAAACTCCGTCACAGCCACCCCCGTCTGCTGTTTCAGCCTCACTCTTTTGACGGAATGCATGCCTTCGGTCTTTTGGCGCAAGCCCCGCACAACGCTCGTGTATCAGGTCTCGTGCTTCAGTTGCCAACAGTGCGCAGAAGAGTAAAGTCCACGCTGACACTACAGCGTCGCTGTTGTCATTACCATGCCCATGCCCCCTAAGGACGGCCGTGAAGACCTCTGCAACTCCTTCGTTCGCCGCTGCGAAGAAGCGTCGTGTGCCCCTGGCCCAGATCGACGTCCACAGCGCTTCCGCCGCGGCGAAGCTCGGCCGGGTACTTCCGGCGGCAAGCGGCCGTCCTGTGCAGGCTCCGACGTTCAACTCGGCGCTCTAGACTGGCTGAATGGCCGGCCTGATCGCATTTCGCGAGATCGTTCTCAAGGTTCACAGCAGATGTGATCTTGCTTGTGATCATTGCTACGTCTACGAACATGCGGATCAGAGCTGGCGCGCTCGTCCGAAAGTGATCTCTGAAGAGGCCATTTCCCGGACCGCGTCGCGGCTGGCCGAGCACGCCGGAGCACATGCGCTCCCCTCCGTCACGGTGATTCTCCATGGGGGGGAGCCTCTTCTTGCCGGGCCCGCGAGACTTCGTCTGGTCTGCGAGGAGTTCACCCGGGCGCTCGACGGCGTGGCCGGGCTGGACCTGCGGATCCACACCAACGGACTCCAGCTGAGCAGCCGTTTCCTGGACCTCTTCACCGAGTACGGGGTGAAGGTCGGCATCTCGCTCGACGGCGACAAGGCGGCCAACGACCGCCACCGCCGCTTCGCGGACGGCCGCAGCAGCCACCCGCTGGTGCTGCGCGCCCTCGACCTGCTCCGCGAGGAGCGCTACCGGCACCTCTATCTGGGCCTGCTCTGCACGGTCGACGTGGCCAACGACCCGCTCGCCGTCCATGACGCGCTGACCGCGCTGGACCCGCCGCGCATCGACTACCTGCTGCCGCACGCCACCTGGCAGACGCCGCCGGCCAGGCCGGACGGCTCCCGCACCCCGTACGCCGACTGGCTGCTGCGCATCTTCGACCGCTGGGAGCGGCAGGGCCGGCCGGTTCCGGTGCGGCTCTTCGCCTCCGTACTCAGCACGCTCGCGGGCGGCCCGAGCCTCACCGAGTCGCTGGGGCTCGCGCCCACCGACCTGGTCGTCGTCGAGACCGACGGAACCCTGGAGCAGGTGGACTCGCTCAAGAGCGCCTACGACGGGGCGGCCGCCACCGGCTTCGACGTCTTCTCCCACTCGTTCGACCAGGTCGCGGCCCATCCGGGAGTGCGTGCCCGGCAACTGGGCCTGGCGGGCGTCAGCAAGGAGTGCCGGGAATGCCCTGTCGTACGTTCGTGCGGCGGCGGCCTCTACACCCACCGCTACCGGCCGGATTCCGGCTTCGACAACCCCTCGGTCCACTGCGCCGATCTGAAGGCGCTGATCGAGGGGATCGAGGCCAGGACCGCCCGTACGGCCACCGCCCCCGAGCTGTCCGGCCCGGCGGAGCTGGCCGCGTCCCAGCAGGAACTGACGAGCACACTGCTCGCCCGGCTGCACCACGACATGGGCGGCGGCGCTGGTCGCGGCGGCGGTGAGGACTGGGACCGGGCCTGGGCGCTGCTGACCGAGATCGAACAGACCTCCGACGCCCTCGACCCGGTGCTGGACCACCCGTACACGCGCAGCTGGCTGCTGGGCGCGCTGGACGCCGTACACCAGGGGCGGCCGGGCGAGGCCGATCCCGCCGGGCAGCTGGCCGCCGTCGCCGCCGCAGCGGTGGTGAGCGGGGAGCTGGAGGTGCCGGTGCGGGTGCCGTACGTCGACGGCCGGCTCAGTCTGCCGACGCTGGGGTGGTTACGGCCGGCGGCGCCGGGGGAGCGGGGCTGGGCGGAGGTACGGGCCACCGGCGGGGGCGGCTTTCTGGTGCGCAGCGGACGGCAGGAGTGGCGGATCGGAGGGTCCGGCGCGGCGGGCCGGGACGCGGCCCCCTGGCAGCCGGTACGCAGGCTGGCCGCCGAGGGGGTGCCCGGTCTGGCGCTGGACGACGTCGACCCGTACCGCGACTGCTTCGCGATGCCCCTGCACCAGCGGCTCGGTGAGCGGCAGGCGGCCGACTGGCAGGCGAAGCTCGGCCGTGCGTGGGCGCTGCTCGCCGCGGCCGTACCGGCCCTGGCACGGGAGGCGGCCGCCGGTCTGACCACCCTGACACCGCTGGACAAGGAGGAGCCCGACGGTGCGGGTTCGGTGGGCCGGCACGGCCCGGGCGCGCTCGGTGTCGCCGTGTCGTACGGCGTGGACGCCACCGCCCTCGCGCTGCTGACGGGATGGCGGCGGGCCCGGCTGCGGGCGCTGACCGAGGTGGCCGATCTGTACGCCCTGGACGGCGAGTGGGTGCACGAGGTGCCGTGGCGGGGGCGGCCGGTGCCGGTGTCGCGGGTGCTGGCGGATGTGTACGAGCGGGTGGCGGTGTCGGCGTACCGGGCGGCCGGGGCGGAGGTCCCCCCGGGCCGGCGCGGGAACGTGGACGACACGCGGCGGGTGATGGAGCGGCTGGGCCGCGCGGCCGAGCTCACCAGCAGCGGGAAGGCTCTGCTGGCCGGGCTGTGGACCGAGCTGGAGGAGGCGGCGCATGGGTGAGCGGCACACGGGAGAGCGGCACCTGGGCCGGCGGCACATGGATGACACGGCCGCCCTGGCCGGTGATCTGCGGACGCTGGGCCTGCGCGCCGGGGCGAGCGTGCTCACGCACGCCTCGTTGCGTGGCACGGGGCTCCGGGCTGCCGCCGTACGCGACGCGCTGCGGGAGGTCCTCGGGCAGGACGGCACGCTGATGGTGCCCGCCTTCACCGCGGAGAATTCCGCGTCCTCCTCGGCCCATCTGGCCCAGATCCGGGGAATGACCGACGAGCAGATCCGGGCATTCCGTGCGAACATGCCCGCTTTCGATCCCGAGCGGACGCCGAGCCAGGGAATGGGCCGGCTGGCCGAAGCCGTCCGGACGGCCCCCGGCGCGGTCCGCAGCGCTCATCCGCAGACCTCCTTCGCAGCAGTCGGCGCGGACGCGAGGGAACTGCTCGCCGAGCATCGACAGGACTGCCATCTCGGGGAGGAATCGCCGCTGGGAGCGCTGTTCCGTACGGGGGGCCAGGTGCTGATGATCAATGTGGGATTCGCGGTCTGTTCCGCTTTCCATCTCGCGGAATACCGAATTCCGTTCACCCCCTTGCGCGAGTACCGATGTGTGGTGAACCTGCGGGGGAGGGCGGTATGGGTCACGTACAAGGATGTGGAGCTGGACGACAGCGATTTCCAGGAGATCGGAGCGGCGTTCCCGGTTTCCGCGCTGCGCACCGGACAACTGGGAGGAACAACCGCAATGCTGTTCTCGATCAAGGACGCGGTTGACCACGCTGTTGCCTGGATGACTCAAAACAGGCGTTGATTGACTGAACGTTGAGGGGATGCGGCGGGGGCTGCTCGGGAATGATGTTCTTCCTCGCATCTTCCTCATTCCATGCGATGTGAGCGGTCATCACAGGACGGGGGTCGTGTGCACGCACAGCAGCGAGCGGCGGACCATCGGCCGTACTTCTTTCTCAGCTACGCGCATACGCCCAGGTACGGGGCCGGCGGTCCCGATCCCGACATGTGGGTCGAGCGGCTGTTCCGGGACCTCTGCGGCCATGTCATGGCGCTGACCGACCTCCCGGCCGGCGCGCCCGCCGGCTTCATGGACCGGGAGATACGCTCCGGCGAGGGCTGGTCGGAGCGGCTGGGGGCGGTCCTCGCCTCGTGCCGGGTCTTCGTACCGCTGTTCTCGCCGCGCTATTTCGCCAGCGAGATGTGCGGAAAGGAGTGGTACGCCTTCGCGCAGCGGGCCATTCACCACAGCGCCCTCAGCAACCAGCCGGCCGAGGCGATCGTGCCGGCGCTGTGGGTGCCCGTACCGCCCGACGAACTGCCGGGCCCCGCCGAGCGGTTGCAGTTCAACCACGGCACCTTCGGCGACCGCTATGTGACCGACGGCCTCTACGGACTGATCAAGCTCCGGATATTCGCCGAGGAGTACGAACGCGCGGTCTACGAACTGGCCAAGCGGATCGTCCGGGTGGCCGACACCGCCCGCCTCGGCCCCGGCCGTCCGGTCGACTACCGGCTCGCCCCCAGCGCCTTCGGAAGTCCCAGCGGCGGGTCACGGACCATGCAGGTCACGGTCGCCGCCGCCAACCGCCACGAACTGCCCGAGGGCCGCAGCTCCGAGTACTACGGGGACTCCGCCCTCGACTGGAATCCCTACCACCCGGTGTCCCAGCGGCCGGTCGCCTACGTCGCCGAGGACCTGGTGCGCTCGCTCAACTACCAGACCACCATGGCCTCCTTCGACGAGGAGGCGGGGCACTTCGACAACAAGCAGCCGCCGACCAAACCGGAGATCCTGCTCGTCGACCGCTGGGCGGTGGCCGACGAGGAGCGCAGACAGCGGCTCGCCGCCTTCGATCAGGACCCCCGGCCGTGGGTGAGCGTGGTCGTGCCATGGAACCGGCTCGACCACCAGAGCCGGTCGAAGGAGAGCGAGTTGGCCCATCGGCTCGAGGACACGATGCCGACCAAGATGAGTCAGGGCAGAGCCGCGTGCCGGGCCGCCGCCAACGGCGTCCCCAGCATGGAGGCCTTCGGTCAGATACTCCCGCAGGTGGTGGAGGCCGCCGCGCAGCAGTTCCTCAGACACGCCCAGGTCTATCCGCCGGCCGGGGGAGGACACACCGAACGGCCACGGCTGGTCGGCCCCATGGCGCCGGACAGTCCGCCGCACCGCCCCCCGCGCTCCTGGATGCAGGACAGCCCGCCGCATGACCCCCATGACCCTCATGACCCACATGGCTCTCATGAACCTCATGACAGCGACGAAGACCTCGACCCCGATGCGGAGGACACGGATGACAGCCGGTCGTGACGGACGCATCGTCACCTTCTATTCGTACAAGGGAGGTACGGGCCGCACCATGGCCCTGGCCAACACGGCCTGGATCCTGGCGGCGAACGGCAAGCGCGTCCTCGCGGTCGACTGGGACCTGGAGGCCCCCGGCCTCCACCGCTTCTTCCACCCCTTCCTCGACCCCTCCACGCTCGGCGCCACCACCGGTGTCATCGACCTGATCACCGAGTACGCCTGGGCCGCGACCAGCCCCGTGCAGCGCGCCGACGACTGGCACCGGGACTACGCCCGGATCCAGCCGCACGCCGTCTCGCTCGCTCCGGAGGCGCTGGGCTGGGAGTTCCCCGACGGAGGCACCCTCGACTTCGTCTCCGCCGGACGGCAGAACCGCGAGTACTCCGCCACCGTCTCCACCTTCGACTGGGACAACTTCTACGACCGGCTCGGCGGCGGTCACTTCTTCGACGCGCTGCGCGACGACATGAAGTCGAACTACGACTACGTGCTCATCGACAGCCGGACCGGTCTCAGCGACATCGCCGACATCTGCACGGTCCACCTGCCGGACGTCCTCGTCGACTGCTTCACCCTCAGCGACCAGTCCATCGACGGTGCCGCCTCGGTGGCCCGCCAGATCGACGAGCGCTACGGCGACCGGGGCATCAGGATCTTTCCCGTCCCCATGCGCATCGACGAGGGCGAGAAGGAGAAGGCGGACGCCGGGCGGGCCCTCGCACGGCTGAAGTTCGACCGCTTCCCGAACGGGCTCGCCGGGGACGAACTCACCTCGTACTGGGGCGCGGTGGAGATCCCGTACCGCCCGTACTACGCGTACGAGGAGACGCTCGCCACCTTCGGCGACGAGGCCGGGCTGACCAACTCGCTGCTCTCCGCCTTCGAACGGCTCACCGCCGTCGTCACCGACCAGCAGATCACCTCGATGCCGGCGATTGCCGAGGACGTCAGGCTGCGCATCCGGGACGCGTTCACCCGCCGCCGGCCGGCGCTGCCCGCCGATCTGTTCCTCAGCTATGTGGCCGAGAACCGGATGTGGGCCGACTGGATCGAGTCGGTGCTCACCCGCGCGGGCTTCCGGGTCGTCCCCCGGGACGTCTCCGGTGAACCGCGCCCGTCCGGCCCGCCGGGCGCGGGTGCCGACAGCGCTGCCCGTACCGTCGTCCTGCTGTCCAGCGCGTACCTGAAGTCCGCCCGGGCCGTGGAGGTCTGGGAACGCGCCGCGGCCGAGGACCCCACCGGCGCCCGGCGGCATCTGCTGCCGCTGCGCGTCGGCGATGTCCGGCTGACCACGCCGTACATCGACCGGAACCCGGTCGACCTGTTCCGGCTCGACGAGGTGCACGCCACCAACGCGCTGCTGCGCGCGCTGGAGCGGCCGGTCCAGATCGCCGACAACGTCTCGCCCGGGCCACGCTTCCCGGGCACGGTGCCGAAGATCTGGAACGCGCCGCCCCGCAACCCCGGCTTCACCGGCCGCAGTGTCGTACTGGAGCGCATGCGGGACCAGCTGGGCGGCGGAATGGCGGTGGTGCTGCCGCAGCCGCAGACCCTGTACGGACTCGGCGGTGTCGGCAAGACACAGGTCGCCCTGGAGTACGTGCACCGCTTCATGGCCGACTACGACCTGGTGTGGTGGATCTCCTCCGAGCAGACCGACGATGTGGTCGCCGGCCTCGCCGAACTCGCGGTCCGGCTCGGCGCCCAGGGCGGCGAGGACATGGCGGCCGCCTCCCAGGAGGCCATCGACCTGCTGCGCCGGGGCGTGCCCTCCTCGCGCTGGCTGCTCGTCTTCGACAACGCCGACGACCCCGAGCAGCTCAAGCGGTTCTTCCCGCCGGGCGGGCCCGGCCATGTGCTGGTCACCTCCCGGAACCAGACCTGGTCGCAGTACGGGGACGCGCTGCCCGTCGACGTCTTCCTGCGCGCCGAGTCCATCGAGCATCTGCAGCGGCGCGCGCCCGGGCTGACCAAGGAGGACGCCGACCAGGTCGCCACCGCCGTCGGTGACCTGCCGCTCGCCGTCGAGCAGGCCGCCGCGTGGATCGCCGAGACCGCCACGCCCGTCGCGGCCTATCTGGAACAGCTGGCCCAGCAGGCCGCCCGGGTCCTCGCGCTCAACCAGCCGGCCGGCTATCCGGAGCCGGTCGCCGCCACCTGGAACGTCTCCATAGACCGGCTGCAGAGCCGGTCGCCCGCGGCGGTACGGCTGTTGCAGCTCTGCGCCTTCTTCGCCCCCGAGCCGATCTCGGCGAATCTCCTCTACAGCAAGGAGATGATCGACGCGCTCAAGCCGTACGACGCCTCGCTGCAGGAGAAGCTCGTACTGGGCCGGGTCATCCGGGAGATCGGCCGGTTCGCGCTGGCCAAGGTCGACCAGGTAGGCAACAGCATCCAGGTGCACCGCCTGGTGCAGGCCGTCATCCGGGCCCAGCTGTCCGAGGAGGAGCAGGCGGACGCGCGGGCCGCGGTCCACCGGGTCCTGGCGGGCGCCCGCCCCGACGACGACGAGCCGATAGACAACCCGGAGACGTGGCCGCGCTTCGCCACGATCTGGCCGCATCTCACGCCGTCGGAAGCCCGCTTCAGCAAGGACCCGGAGACCCGCCGGCTGCTGATCGACCGGGTGCGCTATCTGTGGAAGCGCGGTGACTTCAACGCCGCCTCCGCCCTCGGCGGCGAGCTGCGCGAGACCTGGAAGGAGATGCTGGGCGACAGCGATCTGCAGTACCTCTACCTGCGGTTCCACCTGTCCAACATCCTCCGCTCACAGGGGCGTTACGTGGAGGCGCGGGAGCTGGACGAGGTGACGCTGGAGCGGCAGCGCGAAGCGCTCGGACCCTCGCACCCGCACACGTACATGACCACCAGCGGCCTGGCCATGGACCTCGGCACCCTCGGCGAGTACGGCAGGGCCATAGAACTGGCCAGGGAGGCGCACGAGGGCTTCAGCCAGATCTTCCACGAGTCCCATCCGCGGACGCTGGCCGCCGCGAACAACCTGGCGCTCAACCTGCGCATGGTCGGCCAGTACTCCCGGGCCCGCGAGATCGACCAGGACGTCTTCGACCGGCGCACCGAGGTGCTCGGCCCGGAGCACCCGTACACGCTCTCCTCGGCCACCAGTCTGGCCCGAGACCTGCGGGAGGTCGGGCGGTACGAGGACTCCGTGAACCTGCTCAGCAGGACGTACACCGTGTACAAGCAGCAGCTCGGCAAGTCGTTCCCCGGCACGCTGAGCGCGGCCAAGAGCCTCGCCGTCTCGCTGCGCCGGGCCGGCAGGCTGGAGGACGCGCACCGGCTGACCACGGCCACCCGCGCCCGCTACCGCGCCAAGTACACCTCGGCCAACCCCGACTCGCTCGCCTGCGACCTCAACCTGGCCGCCGACCTGTTCGCCGCCGGGGACTCGGTGGGGGCGCGGGATCTGGCCCAGGAGGTCGTGGACGAGTACCGGAAGGTGCCGGGGGAGCGGCACCCGTACACCCTCGCCGCCCTCAACAACCTGGGCATCTACCACTGGGGCTGTGGCGCTCCCGAGACCGCGGAGCCGCTGCTCGAATCGGCGGTACGGGTGATGCGGCAGGTACTCGGGGACACCCACCCGCACACCATCTTCACCACCATCAACCTCGCCAACGCCCGTGCGGACCTGGGTGACCTGGACGGGGCCCTCGACACGGAGCGGCGCGCCGTCGATCTGCTGCGCGACGTGCTGGGGGCGCACCATCCGGAGTCGCTGGCCTGCGCCTCGAACATGTCGGTCACCCTCGACGCGCTCGGCCGGAAGGAGGAGGCGCAGCGGCTGCGCGCCGAGACGGTCGACGAGTTGCAGCGGCTGCTCGGCGACGAGCACGCGCTGACCCGCATCGCGCGGGACGAGCGGCGGGTGCACCGCGATCTCGAACCGCTGGCGGTGTGATCCCTACTCGATCTGATCCGCCGGACAGGCCCTAGTCGCGCAGGAGCCAGGTGAGGATCCGCGGGAGGGCGTGCAGGGCGGCGAAGTGCGCGGCGGCCGGTTCGAACGCGGCCGTCGCGCTCGGGATGCGCGCCGCCAGCCAGCGGGAGTGGCCCACCGGCGAGAAGACGTCCTGCTCGCCGTGCCAGAGCAGGACCGGGCAGGTGATGTCGGCCGGATCGAAGCCCCACGGGGTGCAGAAGGCGATGGCGTCGTCGATCCATCCGTACGCCGACGTGCGCAGCCCCTCGCGGTAGTTGCGCAGCAGCATGGAGCGCAGCCCGGCGTCGGAGACGATCATCCGGTCGTTGTCGGTCAGCTCGCGGCGCAGTTCGTCCAGCAGCCGGCCCGGGTCCTTCCG
This sequence comes from Streptomyces mabaensis, assembly GCF_053763515.1. Lineage (NCBI taxonomy): Bacteria > Bacillati > Actinomycetota > Actinomycetes > Kitasatosporales > Streptomycetaceae > Streptomyces > Streptomyces mabaensis. Next base: position 9,567 of record NZ_JBSOPZ010000058.1, on the reverse strand, counting down.
GATCGCGTCGGAACGCGGGATGAGGCGGGCGGCCAGTTCCTCGGGGTCCACCGCCGCGGTGGAGTACTCGCGGACGTTGGACGCGGTCATGCCGTCGAACCAGTCGAGGCCGTCCGCGTCCCAGGGCGCGAGCCCGACCAGCGCCGCGGTACGGGTGACCCGGTCCGGCAGCAGCGCGGCGCAGGCCAGGGCGTGCGGGGCGCCGCCCGAGCGCCCGGCCACCGCGAAGGTGTCGAGGCCCAGGGCGTCGGCGATCGCCGCCACGTCCTGGGCCACATGGGCGACGCTGCGCCCCCGCAGCCGGTCGGAGCCGCCGTAACCGGGACGGTCGTAGGCGATCAACTGCATCCGGCGCTGGTAGAGCACCATGCCGCGGGGGGCGGGGCCGAGGCGGCTGCCGGGTGTGCCGTGCAGCAGGAAGACCGGCCTGCCGCGCGGGTCCCCGAACCGCTCCACCATCAGATGCCGCCCGTCCGCGGCGCGCACCTGACTACGCACCCCCCGCCCCCCTTCGCCGAAGTCCTGCCGTGATGGTCCCCGGTCGCGATTGTCCCCGGTGCGGGCCGTCCGCGTAAGGCCACTCCCGTGGATCGTGACAGGTAATCAACACAAAGCGTGCGCGATGTGGTTGTCGTGTGCGTGTCCTGAACTCGTCCTTGTGTGCTACCGAGCGGTATCGGAATAGTGGGCGTCTCATGTCCTCCGTACTCGCGTGACACCCCACTTGTCCACGGGTGCGGCCCCACAGGAGGTCACCACTTGAAGCACCGACGCATTTCGAAGCGACGTGCGGTCATCGCAGCGGCGGGCGTTGTCGCGCTTGTCGGCGCCGGCGTCACGTTGCAGACGGCGAACGCCAGCGAGGAAGCCCCCCGGTTCACGGTCAGGACGCTGTCGGCGACCGCGGCCGGGAGCCTCGCGTCCGACCTCGCCGAAGACCTCGGCGCGGGCACGGCCGGCGCGTACTACGACGCCGAGAGCAAGACCCTGGTGGTGAACGTCGTCGACGAGAGCGCCGCCCAGGACGTACGCGAGGCGGGCGGCAAGGCCAGAATCGTGCAGAACTCCCTCGTCGAGCTGACGAGCGCCCGCGAGACCCTCAGCGACAAGGCGACCATCCCGGGCACCTCGTGGGCCGTGGACCCGGTCACGAACAAGATCCGCGTCACCGCGGACCGTACGGTCGACAGTACGGAGTGGGCCAAGCTGGCCGGCGTCGTCAAGAGCCTCGGCTCCAAGGCCGAACTGAAGCGGACCGCAGGGGAGTTCAAGCCCTTCGTGGCCGGCGGCGACGCCATCCACACCGGTGGCGGACGCTGCTCGCTCGGCTTCAACGTCGTCAAGGACGGCGAGCCGCACTTCCTCACCGCCGGGCACTGCGGGGAGACCGGCAGCCAGTGGTCCGACCAGCAGGGCGGCGCGGCCGTCGGCGAGATGGTGGACTCGCAGTTCCCGGGCAACGACTTCGCGCTGGTCAAGTACACCGCCGAGACCGACCACCCGAGCGAGGTCAACCTGTACAACGGCAGCGCGCAGCAGATCGCGCGGGCCGGCGAGGCGACCGTCGGTATGCAGGTGACGCGCAGCGGCTCCACCACCCAGGTGCACGACGGGGAGGTCACCGGCCTGAACGCCACCGTGAACTACGGCAACGGTGACATCGTGGAAGGCCTGATCCAGACCACGGTCTGCGCCGAGCCCGGTGACAGCGGCGGCTCGCTCTTCGCGGGCGACACGGCGATCGGCCTCACCTCGGGCGGCAGCGGCAACTGCACGTCGGGAGGCGAGACGTTCTTCCAGCCGGTACCGGAGGCGCTGGCCGCCTTCGGCGCTCAAATCGGCTGAACCCGCACGCATCGCGCCCCGCCCCGGACCGACCGGGGCGGGGCGCGTCCCGTGGTCCCGGGCAATGAAGTGCGTCACAGCAGTACGAATGGGGCGCTGCGCCCGGAAGCCGGGTAAACCTGCCCGTATTCACCACCGCCACGGGTGAGGTATGGGGGTTTTGGTCCGGATGTGAAGGGGCGCTCGGGGAGGGCCGGCGGATGGCGCCCTCCTGGACGCCGCTTCACGGGACAGCGGCCCTCTGGTACACGTGGCAGACCCCGCCAGCACCACCGGAAGTCTCGCCATGGACCAGGACCAGGACCGCGCCGCACCCGACCACATACCCTTCGCCATCGACCTGACCTTCGAGGAGGCCAGGCGACGAGCCGAGGTCGTGGCCGCGCTCGGACCGGACTGGGACCCGGTGGCCACCCTGCGCGCCGAGGATGAGGCGTACGCGCTGCTCTACTCGGGCCTCGACGCCGACCAGCAGCGCACGTACGACATGCTCGTGGCCGCCGGCGTCCTTCCCGGAGGGGAGCCGGGCCGTGCGGCTGCCCATTGACCCGCAGGCGGACATCGCCCGCCGCGCCTGGGTGCCCTGCCCGGGCTGTGACGACGCACGGGACTGCGCCACCTGCGCCGACCGGCGCAACTGCCCTGACCACTGGCGCTACCTGATCTCCAACAAGGGCACGGTCGTCCATCTCCAGTGCCCCGGCTGCACCCACATGTGGTCACTCGACACCAGGCGCGGCGCGAGCTCCTCCTAGGGCCTGCGCGTTCGGCCGGGTGCGTTTGCTCAGGTGCGTTCGCTCAGGCACGTTCGATCAGGCGGGCCGTCGCCGAGCGGGCCGCCTTGAGGGCCTGGTGGCGGTCGGCGTTCTGCTGCGCCAGGACCACCCGGGTGCTCAACCCGTCCAGGAGCGCGAGGAGTTCGGACGCGCGGGACGGTACGTCCATCGGCGCGAAGCGTGACTGGGCCACCCCCTTGGTGAGGAGTGCCTCCAGGTCCTCCTGCCAGCCCCGGTCCATCTCCTCCTGCGCCTGGCGCAACTGCTCGTTCGAGGGGATGCGCGCCCAGAGTTCGATCCACAGCGTCCAGCGGGGGTCGCGCGGTCCGCGGGGCAGGTACAGCTCCAGGAACAGGTCGAGTTTGCGCTCCGCCGTCACCCGGCGCGTCAGCAGCGCCCTGCGTTCCTCGCTGAGTACGGCCTCGCTCCAGCGCAGTGCCTCCAGCAGCAGCCGGTCCTTGCTGCCGAAGTAGTACAGGATGTGGCCGCCGCTGGTGCCGAGCCGCTCGGCGAGGGCGGACATGGTCAGCGCCGCCAGGCCGTCCTCGGCGATGGCTGCCATGGCCTCCTCGAGCATCCGCTCCTGGGCGATCTGCCCGTCGCGTCGTCGTGCCGCCCCTGCCACTGGCTCCGCCCTCCGTCCCTGCCGCTCTTCGCCATGACCCTATCCTCGCGGGTTTTCGCCGGGGTCTTGACGGTGGGCCGGGTCACCCCGCATCTTGAATGCTGTTCAAAGAGTTAGAACGCCATTCAAGATTCAGAGGAGGGGCGAGGCGCGCATGATCGAGCAGCAGACAGCCACGGGCACCATCGGTACCGGAGTCGCGAGCGACGAGGTGTTCCGGGTCGAGACACACGGCATCGACCCCATCCCGGACGAGGAACGGCACGGCAGCGCGAAGGACCTCTTCTGGCTCTGGTTCGGCTCCAACCTCACCTTCACCTACGTGATCAACGGCGCCCTCGCCGTCGCCTTCGGCCTGTCCTTCTGGCAGGCCACGGCCGTGGTGGTGGTCAGCGGCCTGGCCTTCTTCGCCATCAGCGCCGCCGGGCTCAGCGGCATCCGTACCGGGACCGCCACCCTGGTCATCTCCCGCGCCGCCTTCGGCATCCGCGGGAACTACCCCGCCGGGGTGCTCAACTGGGTGGTCAGCATCGGCTACACCATCGTCAACACGGTGGTCGGCACTCTCGCCCTCGAAGTGTTCTTCGCCGAGCTCGGATGGCGCGGAGGCGACACCGCCCGCGCCCTCGCGCTCCTGATCACCCTCGCCCTGACCTTCGTCGTGGCCATGTGGGGGCACGCGACGGTCCAGTTCGCCGAGCGCTGGATGGCGTACGTCCTGGCCGTCGGCTTCGCCGCCCTGCTGGTCTTCGTGCTGCCCGGCGCCGACACCGGCGCCCCCGCGGCCGCGCCCGGTGCGGCCGGGTGGAGCCTGGCCTTCGTCGTGATGCTGGCCGGCCCCTTCTCGTACCTGCCGATGCCCGCCGACTACACCCGCTACCTGCCGCGCACCACCACGTTGCGCTCGATCACCTGGAGCGGCGCGCTCGGCGGCTTCCTCTCCTCCGTCGCCCTCGGCATCGCGGGCGTCGCCGCCGCGACGCAGACGGACATGACCGACGCGGTCGCCGGTGCCGAGAAGCTGCTGCCCGGCTGGTTCCAGCCGCTCTTCCTGGTTCTCGTCCTCGGCGGCTCCGTCACCAACTCGATCATCACGCTCTACTCCTCCAGCCTGAACCTCCAGGTTCTCGGCATCCCCTGGAGCCGGGCCAGGGCCATCGTCATCAGCGCGGCCGTCACCGCGCTCGGCTCCCTCGGCGCACTGTTCCTGACCGACTTCACCGCGTCGCTGCTGTCCTTCCTGTCCCTGCTGATCATCGTCTTCGCCCCCTGGGGCGGCGTCTTCCTCGCCGACATGCTGCTGCGCCGCTGCCGGTACGACACCGGCGCCCTGCACGCCGGCCGCGACGGGGCGTACTGGTACCGCGGCGGCTGGCATCCGGCCGGCCTGACCGCGCTGCTCGCCGGGATGCTCTTCGCCGCGCTCACCTGCGACTCCGAGCTGTGGACCGGCCCGCTGGTCGCACCGCTCGGCGGCGCCGACCTCACCCTGCTCGGCTCGGTCGTCTCCGGGCTCGTCTACTGGGCGCTCGCCCGCCGTCGTACGACCGTCCGAGCCGTCTGAACCACCCGCACCAGCCCTGGAGTTCACCCTCATGACCCGCACCACCGCCCCTGCCGACCTCGTCCTGACCGGTGCCCGTATCCACACCGTCGACCCCGCGCTGCCCGAGGCGCAGGCGCTCGCCGTCCGCGCCGGCCGGATCGTCTGGCTCGGGCCGGACAGCGGCGCCGCCGACTGGACCGGGCCGGACACCGAGGTGCTCGACGCGGGCGGGCGACTGGTCCTGCCCGGCTTCATCGACGCCCACAACCATGTCCGCCTCGGCTCCGACGACGCCTGCGTGCAGCTCGCCGGCGTACGGACCCTCGCCGGTATCCACGAGCGGATCCGGACCTGGCACGCGGCCCACCCCGACGCCGAGTGGATCGAGGCCGAGGCCTTCGACTACTCGGCCATCCCCGGCGGCCGGATGCCCGGCGCGGCCGATCTCGACCCGGTCACCGGCGACACCCCCGCCTTCGTCCTCAGCTACGACGTGCACACCGCCTGGCTGAACAGCGCCGCCCTGCGCCGCCTCGGGATCAGCAGGGACCGTACGAGCCTGCCCTTCGGGGAGGCCGAGACCGACCCGGTCACCGGTGAACCCACCGGATTCATCAAGGACTTCGCGGTCAAGGGGCTCTCGCGCGACGGGCACCGGGCGCTGCGCGAGCTGGGCGTGCCGTGGGCCTCACCCGACCGGCAGTACGGCCGCCTGGCCAAGAGCCTCGACGACGCGATCGGGTACGGCATCACGACCGTCGTCGAGCCGCAGAACTCCCTCGACGACCTGGCGCTGTTCGAGCGGGCCCGCGCCGAGGGCCGGCTGCGCTCCCGGATCGTCGCGGCCCTCTTCCACCCGCGCGGCACCACCGACGCCGACCTGGACGACTTCGCGGCGGCGGCGCGGCGGTTCGCCGACGACCGGCTGCGGGTCGGCCCGCTCAAGCTCTACATCGACGATGTGGTGGAGCCGCGTACGGCCGCGCTGCTGGAGCCGTACACGGGCTGCGGCCAGCACCGGGGCGAGACCTTCTATCCGGCCGAGGAGTTCGCGGGGCTGCTCGCCAAGCTGGACGCGCGCGGCTTCCAGTGCTTCGTGCACGCCACCGGCGACCGGGGGATCCGTACGGTCCTGGACGCCGTCGAGCACGCCCGTAGGCTGGGCGGCCCGCGCGACGCACGCCACCAGGTCGTCCACGTCGAATGCCTCGACCCCGCCGATGTGCCCCGTTTCGCGGAGCTGGGTGTCGTCGCGTGTATGCAGCCGAGGCACTGTGCCCCGGAGATCGCGGGCCCCGGCCAGGACTGGGCCGAGAACGTCGGGCCGGACCGCTGGCACAAGGCGTGGCCGATGCGCAGCCTGCACGACTCGGGTGCGGTCCTGGCCTTCTCCAGCGACTGGAACGTCGCCGAGATGGATCCCATGGTGGGCATCTACACCGCGGTGACCCGGCGCCCGCTCGGCGGCGGGGAGCCCTGGCAGCCGGAGGAGACGGTGGATGTGGAGACCGCGGTGCACGGTTACACGATGGGCTCCGCGTACGCCAACTTCCTGGAGGACGAGCGGGGTTCGCTGACGGTCGGCAAGCTCGCCGACTTCGTGGTGCTGTCGCGGGACATCCTGCGGGCCGCCCCCGAGGACATCCCGGGCACGGTCGCCGAGACGGTGGTGGTGGGGGGAGAGGTGGTGCACCGGGCGTGACGGTGTCCTCCGGGGGCGCTCCCGGCCCCTTGCCGGGCCGGTCCGCTCGGGCACACCCTTGACGGTGAGCGTCATCGGCAGCTCTGGACGGAGGCCGCAGTGGCCGGTAACTGTTCTGACGGGCCGGGCGGGCCGGGCGGGCCGGGCGGGTTGGACGGGACGGGCGGGTTGGACGGGCCCGGTGGTTCGCTTCGGTGTGCGTCATGCATGCGATGCGGACGGCGGCCCTGCACGGTGTGGCAGGGGCCGCGAAGAGTCGTCCGGCTCGGCCGTACCGTGATCACCTACCGTGGCTGTTTCCGCTGGTCCCTGCTGGTCTCGGCCGCGGTCATCGGTCTGTCGGCGGGCGGCGGAGCGGCCGGCATGCTGCTGCTGACCTGGCCGGTCGCCACGGTGACGGCCCTCGGTTGGCTCGCCCTCACCCTGCGGCTGGTCCGGCTCGGTCCGTCCCGCGCCGGTCCGGCCCTCGGGCCGGGAGGCGCGGGGGTCCGGGAGCCCCGTCGGCCGAAGCCCCGGCCACCGAGCGGGGGCATCGCGCTCCCGCTGCCGGAAGACCCCCCGGGCGGCGCAGCCGCCCACGCCTGACCGCGTGCCGCGTGTGCCGCGCGTGCCGCTCCTGCGCCGTGGCGTGTCCGCTGTGCGCCGCGACCGTGTGCGTTGTCGCGCGCCGCGACTGCGTGCGTTGCCTCGGGCTGCTACCGCGTGCCGCGCTTGACCGCGTGCCGCGCCTGCGCACCCGCGCGTGCCCGCCGCCGCCGTGGCGTGTCCGCCGCTCGCCGTGACTGCGCGTGTCGCCGCGTGCCCGCGACTGCGTGTGTCGCCTCGGCTGCGACCGCGTGCCGCGCCTGACCGACGTGGCGTGCCCGCCGTGTGCCGCGCCTGCGTGCCCGACTTGCGCGCCGACCGCGTGCTTGAGCATTCGCCGACCGGGAGCATGCGCGTCAGCCCTCGGTCAGCAGGGGGCCGAACGTCCGCCTCCCCAGGTCTTCCGCCCGGGCCTGGCCGACGACCTTCCCGCGCACGTCCGGATGCCGATCCCGCCACTCCTCGGCGGAGGCCCGGCCGGCGAAGAAGTTCAGGGCGTCGCAGCAGACCACCGCCGCCGGACCGGAGCATGCGCGGCGGCCGACGAACACCACCGCTCCTGCCGGTTCCCACACCGTCTGCCCGTTCTCGGCCGTCACGGTGACCGGCTCGCCGGTGACCGGGTCGGCGGAGGAGATCACCACATCCTTGCCGAGCATCGCCGGGATGCCGAGCGCGTCGATCGCGCACATCGACCACACCCCGGCCCCACCGGTGATCCGCACCCGGTGCGCGGTCGGCACCGCGGAGAACGGATACGCCGCGCGGATCCGCCCGCTCCCGTCCACGGTCAGGAAGTCCTCGCGGTCCAGCTCGGCCAGCACCTCCTCAGCCGTCCGGCCGAAGCCGGCCGCGACCGGTGCCAGAGCAGCCGGGCCGGGTGGGCCGCCGAACTCGGCGAAGTGCCGCAGCACCGCCTGATGTACGGCCCGCAGGCCGCCCTTGACCGGTGCGATGCGGCCGAGACCGGCCCGCCCGACCGGGTCGAGCACGTCCTGCGCCCACCAGTCGTCCCGCGTCTCGCTGTCGTCGTCCGCCTCGTCCGCCTCGTACGGCAGCACCGCGGCGGCCAGTGCTCGCCGCAGTTCCTCCGTGCCCGGCGCTCCGTCCGTCGTGCCATCCGGCCTCCGGTACAGCCGGCACGACAAGCTCGGCGCCGCCCCGGCTGTGGCGAACGGGTCGGCGCCGTCGACCAGGACGGTCGGCGAGCCGCTCATGCCCAGACGGGCGGCCTCGGCCTCGTCGTGCACCTCGACGTGTTCCACCGACGCCGTCCGGCCGACGAGCGCGGCCGTGATCCGCGCCAGCGCGACCGAGGCGTTCGGGCAACCGGGAACCGTCAGCACCGTGATCCGCATGTACGCGTCCTCCCGCTCCCTGCTCTTCTCTCCCCGTTCCTGCCTTTCCAGGCCCGACGCTAGACCTTCCAGCGCACTGGAAGGTCAAGAGCTAGCTTGGGGGCATGCGCATCGGAGAACTCGCCACCGCCTGCGGACTCACCACCAAGACCCTCCGCTACTACGAACAGGCCGGACTCCTCCCGGCGCCGCCGCGGACCTCGGGTGGGTACCGCGACTACCCGTACGAAGCCGTGCAGCGGCTCGCGTTCGTCAGGGACGCCCGGAGCGCCGGACTCACCCTCGCCGACATCCGCGGCATTCTGGCCGTGCGTGACAGCGGTGAAGCACCCTGCGACCACGTCACCCGGCTCATCGACCGGCACCTCCACGACATCGACCGACGCCTCGCCGAACTCCGTAAGACGCGCACCGCGCTGCGCGGTCTCGCCCAGCGCGCGGCCGAGACCGACCCGCGGTCCTGCACCGAAGCCGACATCTGCCGGATCCTCCGACAGGACCGCTGAGCGTCTCTAGAACTCTGTGTGTGCCTGGGGTTTCCAGGCTTTCCGGGCGCGGCGTGGCCGTGTGCGGTCGCCATCGTGGGGTCCGAACCTCGGGGTGAGGGGGTGGACTCGGGTGGCGTGCAGGTGGTGGAAGCCGGTCCGCTGGGCGGCGCGGGTGCGCCGCCGACAGGTTCTGCGTGAGAGCCGCGCCTGGTAGCCGGTGGGAAGACGGTCTTCCGGGCGGTTACCGGGTGCGGGTACTCCATGACCTGACACCGGCCCGGGTGCGGCTGGTGTCGGGGTGTCATGCCCCGCCGGACGCTGAACCACCCGGGTGCGGGTGGTGGCGGGGACCGTACGCACGTCGGGCGTACGGCGGGAAGAAGCCTGTGGGGTCGTGTGGTGGCATCCGGTGGTATGCCGGGCGTGTCGCGGGGGAGGACTGGTGGGTCTGCTGGGGGTGGGGTGTCCCTTGCCCGGGGTGGCCTTGGTCCCGGCCGGCCGGGGTGTGGCGCTGTCCGCGCGGCGCTGGCGGCGCAGGCGGCGGGTGGTCTTCTTCGGGCGGCGTGCCAGGGTCACGGTGCCGTCGATGGTGGTGCGGATGGTCCGGACGCCGGTGCCGCGTTCGGTGACGGTGTGGGTCTG
>NZ_JBSOPZ010000057.1:0-29621 GCF_053763515.1 Streptomyces mabaensis | reverse complement strand
CTCTTTCCTCTTCTCCTTCCCCCCCCCCCCCCCCCCCCCCTCCCCCCTCCTCCCCCCCCCCCCCTCCCTCCTCCCCCCCCCCCCCCCCCCCCCCCCCCCCCACCGTGCTTACGGACTAGTTACCGGCGAGTGAACTACCGGTTATCCCGGCCAGTAGGTACGGCCCCACGCGCGCGGGCCCGGCAGTGGCAGCCGGTGGCGGGCCACCCGTGCCGGGGCCGCCCACTCGTCCGGGATCCGGGGCGCGCCGACGGCCGAGTTCGCCAGCGCCGCGGCGCGCGCCTGGACCACCGCCAGGGCGGCGGCGAGCTCCTCCGGGGTCGGGTTGCCCTTGACGACCTTGATCATGTGAGCGCCCCTTCCTAGAGCGGGATGTTGCCGTGCTTCTTCGGAGGCAAGGATTCCCGCTTTGTGCGGAGCTGACGCAGCCCCCGCACGATGTGCCGCCGGGTCTCCGACGGCATGATCACGGCGTCGACGTAGCCGCGCTCGGCCGCGGTGTACGGGTTGAGCAGGGCGTCCTCGTAGTCCGTGATCAGCTCGGCGCGGGTGGCCTCCTGATCCTCGGCGGCCGCGATGGTCCGCCGGTGCAGAATGTTCACCGCGCCCTGCGCGCCCATCACCGCGATCTGCGAGGTCGGCCAGGCCAGGTTGAGGTCGGCGCCGAGGTGCTTGGAGCCCATGACGTCGTACGCGCCGCCGAACGCCTTGCGCGTGATCACCGTGATCAGCGGGACGGTCGCCTCGGCGTACGCGTAGATCAGCTTCGCGCCGCGCCGGATGATGCCGCCGTACTCCTGGTCCACGCCGGGCAGGAAGCCGGGGACGTCCACGAAGGTCAGCACGGGCACGTTGAACGCGTCGCACGTACGGACGAAACGTGCCGCCTTCTCCGAGGCGTTGATGTCCAGGCAGCCGGCGAACTGCATCGGCTGGTTGGCGACGATGCCCACCGGGTGACCCTCGACCCGCCCGAAGCCGGTGACGATGTTCGGCGCGAACATGGCCTGGGTCTCCAGGAACTCGCCCTCGTCCAGCACGTGTTCGAGCACCGTGTGCATGTCGTACGGCTGGTTGGCGCTGTCCGGGATGAGCGTGTCCAGCTCGCGGTCGAGGTCCGAGAGGTCGAGGTCCGCCTCCTCGGGGAAGGCAGGCGGCTCGGACAGGTTGTTCGACGGAAGGTAGGACAGCAGCGACTTGACGTACTCGATCGCGTCCTTCTCGTCGCCCGCCATGTGGTGCGCCACCCCGGAGGTGGTGTTGTGCGTGCGGGCTCCGCCCAGCTCCTCGAAGCCCACGTCCTCGCCGGTGACCGTCTTGATGACGTCCGGGCCGGTGATGAACATGTGCGAGGTCTGGTCCACCATCACCGTGAAGTCGGTGATCGCGGGGGAGTAGACCGCGCCGCCGGCGCACGGGCCGACGATCAGCGAGATCTGCGGAATCACGCCGGAGGCATGGGTGTTACGGCGGAAGATCTCGCCGTACATGCCGAGGGCCATGACGCCCTCCTGGATGCGGGCGCCGCCGGAGTCGTTGATGCCGATGACGGGGCAGCCGGTCTTCAGGGCGAAGTCCATCACCTTGATGATCTTCTGGCCGAATACCTCGCCGAGCGCGCCGCCGAAGACCGTGAAGTCCTGCGAGAAGACGGCGACCGGGCGGCCGTCGACCGTGCCGTAGCCGGTGACGACACCGTCTCCGTACGGTCGGGTCTTCTCCAGACCGAAGCTGGTGGAGCGGTGCCGGGCGAATTCGTCCAGCTCGACGAAGGACCCCTCGTCCAGGAGCAGCGCGACCCGCTCACGGGCCGTCAACTTCCCCTTGGCATGCTGCTTCTCCACGGCGCGCTCGGAGCCCGCATGCGTCGCTTCGTCAATGCGGCGTTGCAGATCCGCGAGCTTGCCCGCGGTCGTGTGGATGTCTACATCGCGCTTGGCGATCTCGGACTCTGACATCGGGATGCGGCTCCCTGCCTGGTCAACCGGATGGCTACTGCCACGTAGCGTATCGGCGTGCATGGCGCTCGGCAGTGCGTCGTTTGCCACACCTAATGTGGCTTGCATGACGCCCCAGGATGCTCCAGACAGCCGCTGGTCCGACCTCGGCCGGCCGCCCCTCAACACCACCGCGCTGCGCCGGGGCCTGCTCCGGCCGGGCGGGCTGTGGACCGCGCTGGACATCGTCCAGACCACCGGTTCCACCAACAGCGACCTGGCGGCCCGGGCCGCGCAGACCCCGGAGGGGGCCGTCCTCGTCGCCGAGGAGCAGACCGCCGGCCGCGGCCGGCTCGACCGCGACTGGTCGGCGCCCGCGCGGTCCGGGCTGTTCTTCTCCGTACTGCTGAAGCCTTCCGACGTACCCGTCGAACGGTGGGGCTGGTTGCCGCTGCTCGCCGGGGTCGCCACCGCGACGGCCCTGTCCCGCGCGGCGGGTGTCGACACGGCCCTCAAGTGGCCCAACGACCTGCTGGTCGCCGTGGAGGGGGAGGAGCGCAAGGCCGGCGGCATCCTCGCCGAGCGGGCCGGCGGCACCGGGGGAGGCGTTGTCATCGGCATCGGCCTGAACGTCTCGCTGACCGCGCAGGAGCTGCCGGTGCCCGGCGCGGGCTCACTGGCGCTGGCCGGCGCGGTGTCGGTGGACCGCGACACCCTGCTGCGGGCGGTGCTGCGGTCGCTGGAGCAGTGGTACGGCGAGTGGCGGGAGGCCGGCGGCGACCCGGACCTCAGCCGGCTGCAGGAGTCGTACGCGGCGGGCTGCGCGACGCTCGGCCGTACCGTACGGGCCGAGCTGCCGGGCGGGCGGTCGCTGACCGGCGAGGCGGTGGCGGTGGACGCGGACGGGCGGCTCGTGCTGGCGACCGGCGCCGGGGTGCAGGAGCCGGTCGGAGCGGGGGACATTGTGCACCTGCGGTCCGTTGACTCATGAGACGGCCGTGAGACCCGCATGAGGTCGCCGTGAGATGAAGGAGTGAGCTACGGCACACCTGCCGTATGGTTTAGACGATCCGCGACAGATCGGCAGGGCAGTGCGCAGGGAACGGGCAGGAGGCGGTAGGTGACCGTCGATGACACGGGTTCCGGCGCGGGCACGCCCTCTCCCAGCGGAAGCGGCAACACCAGCGGCAGTGGCAGCGGTAGCGGAAGTGGTAGCAGCGGAAGCGGCAGTGGGGTCCACCAGCACCCGCCGCACCACGCCGTCGACCACACGGTCGAGCCGACCGCCGACCCGCTCGCCATCCGGCTCGAACACCTGATCCTGGGCGCCGAGCGCCGCTACACGGCCTTTCAGGCGGCCCGCACGGCCGGCGTCTCCATGGAGCTCGCGTCCCGTTTCTGGCGGGCCATGGGCTTCGCGGACATCGGCCAGGCCAAGGCGTTGACGGAGGCGGACGTGCTCGCCCTGCGGCGCCTCGCAGGTCTGGTGGAGGCGGGGCTGCTGAGCGAGCCGATGGCGGTGCAGGTGGCCCGGTCCACCGGACAGACCACCGCCCGGTTGGCCGAATGGCAGATCGACTCTTTCCTGGAGGGGCTGACCGAGCCGCCCGAGCCGGGCATGACCCGCACCGAGGTCACGTACCCGCTGGTCGAGCTGCTGCTGCCGGAGCTGGAGGAGTTCCTGGTCTACGTCTGGCGGCGGCAGCTGGCGGCGGCGACCGGCCGCGTCGTCCAGGCCGCGGACGACGAGGAGATGGTCGACCGCCGGCTCGCGGTCGGCTTCGCGGACCTGGTCGGCTTCACCCGGCTGACCCGGCGGCTGGAGGAGGAGGAACTCGGCGAACTGGTCGAGGCCTTCGAGACCACGGCGGCGGACCTGGTCGCCGCGCACGGCGGCCGACTGATCAAGACCCTCGGCGACGAGGTGCTGTACGCGGCGGACGACCCGGGGACGGCGTCGGAAATAGCGCTGCGGCTCATCGAGACGATGAGAAACGACGAGACCATGCCGGAGCTGCGCGTCGGAATAGCGTTCGGCACGGTGACGACCCGCATGGGCGACGTCTTCGGCACGACCGTCAACCTGGCCAGCAGGCTCACCTCGATAGCGCCGAAGAACGCGGTGCTGGTGGACGGGGCGCTCGCGGAGGAACTGAGCCGTACGGGAGACGCGCCGACCTCCGAGGCGGAGGCCGCGGCGGCGGCGGAGCTGGCGGAGAAGGCGGGCGAGGAAGCGCCGACGTACCGCTTCGCGCTCCAGCCGATGTGGCAGCGCCCGGTGCGAGGCCTGGGCGTGGTGGAGCCCTGGCTGCTCACCCGCCGCCCCTAGCCGTGACCTGTCCCCCCGTTCCCCGGCGCCTCGCGTCGGGGCATGGGGGGCCGCCTATGATCCCGGTCAACGATCGTTAACCGGGAGGGCGTCATGAGCGAGCAGCGGTTCGGGGAGTTCGTCGTTGTGCGGCGGCACGAGGAGGGGCATGTCGCCGAGCTCGTGCTCGACCGGCCCAAGGCGATGAACGCCGTGTCCACCGAGATGGCGCGGTCCATCGGGGCGGCCTGCGACGCGCTGGGCGCCGACCGCGACGTACGCGTCACCGTCGTGACCTCCACCCACGAGCGCGCCTTCTGTGTCGGCGCCGACCTCAAGGAGCGCAACTCCTTCAGCGACGCCGAGCTGGTCCGGCAGCGGCCCACGGCCCGGGCCGCCTACACCGGTGTGCTCGAACTGCCGATGCCGGCCGTCGCCGCTGTACACGGGTTCGCCCTGGGCGGCGGCTTCGAGCTGGCGCTGGCCTGCGATCTGATCGTGGCCGACCGTACGGCCGTCGTCGGGCTGCCCGAGGTGTCCGTCGGCGTGATCCCGGGCGGCGGCGGTACCCAGCTGCTGCCGCGGCGCGTCGGCGCCGCCCGCGCGGCCGAGCTGGTGTTCAGCGCGCGCCGGGTGGCCGCGGACGAGGCGCGCGACCTGGGACTGGTCGACCAGCTGGTGGACGAGGGCCGGGACCGGGACGAGGCGCTGGCCCTTGCCGCACGCATCGCGGGGAACTCCCCGGTCGGCCTGCGGGCCGCGAAGCGCGCGCTGCGGCTCGGGCACGGGCTGGACCTGCGGGCGGGGCTGGAGGTCGAGGACGCGGCATGGCGGTCGGTGGCCTTCTCGGGCGACCGGGCCGAGGGCGTGGCCGCGTTCAACGAGAAGCGCAAGCCTCAGTGGCCGGGTGAGTGAAGCCCGAGCCGCGTGGGACGGCTGGGGTGCGCGGGGCCTGAGTGACGGAGGGTGATCGCGCTCGGGCGGATGACCGTATGGGCCATCAATCGACCAAAACCCGGCAAAACTCCCTAACCTGGGGTGATGGGCGTTGACGGGCGGCTCCGAGCAGTGGTGGGCCTCGCGCAGGCCATGGCGGCGGCGCATACTCCGCGTGAAGCCGTGCACGCGGCCGCGCGCGGGGCCCGCGTCGCCATGGACGGCTGCTTCGCCGCCATTTCCACCTGGGAGCGGGAGCGCGGGCGACTGCGCGTCCTGGTGAACGAGGGGGAGCGGACCCCGGGGGAGGAGGAGTTCCCCCAGGAGGAGTCGTACCCCGTGCACGACTTCCCCGAGATCACCGAATTCCTGCACGAGCAGTGGGCCGGCGGTGGCGGGCCGCACGCCTGGGTGGAGACCGCCGAGGGCGAGCGGATCGGCGCCGGCCCGTACTGCCACCAGCGCGTCGCCGCCCTGCGTCGGCGCGGCCGCGGCAGCTGCGTGGTCGCGCCGATCGTGCTGCACGGGCGGGCGTGGGGCGAGCTGTACGTCGCCCGCCCGACCGGCAGGCCGGTGTTCGGCACCGCGGACGCGGACTTCGCGACGGTCCTGGCGGCCGTCATCGCCGCCGGGCTGGCCCAGACGGAACGCCTGGAGGAGGCGCGCCGGCTCGCCTTCACCGACCCCCTGACGGGGCTGGCCAACCGGCGGGCCGTGGACATAAGGCTCGACGAGTCGCTGGAGCTGCACCGGGTGCACGGCACGGTCGTCAGCCTGATGGTGTGCGACCTCAACGGCCTCAAGCGCGTCAACGACTCCCTCGGCCATGCGACGGGAGACCGCCTGCTGGAGCGCTTCGGCTCGGTCCTCTCGCTCTGCGGCGCGCGGCTGCCGGGCGCCCTGGCCGCGCGCCTGGGCGGCGACGAGTTCTGCCTGCTGTCCGCCGGGCCCACGGCCGACGAGGTGGTCGCGGTCGCCGAGGAGCTGTGCACCCGGGCGGCCGATCTGGAACTGGGTGAGGGGGTCGCCTGCGGGGTCGCCTCGACCGGTGACCCGATCGGGCCGGTGCACTCGGCCCGCCGGCTGTTCCGCCTGGCCGACGCCGCCCAGTACAAGGCCAAGGCCGCGCGGTCACCGAAACCGGTGGTGGCAGGCCGGGACGGCGCCGTCGTCCGGCTCGCGGACGCGCCGCCGAGCGGCACCCAGGAGCGCCGCCGCTTCCGTGGCCGGGGAACCCCGCCCACCCGGCCCTGAGACGTACCCGGCGGGTGCCCCGAGGGGTATCAGTGGGTAAGGGGCCAGTCCCGGATCCGGTAGTGACACGATCGGGTAGTGACAGGTTGCGATTCAATCCGTACGCTGCTGAATATGGATATGCACACTGTCGTGGTGGGGACGTCCGGAACCACCGCAGAGGACGTCATCGCCGTGGCCCGCGGCAACGCTCGCATCGAGCTGTCCGAGGAGGCCGTGGCCGCCCTCGCCGCCGCCCGCGAGATCGTCGACGCGCTCGCCGCCAAGCCCGACCCGGTCTACGGGGTGTCCACCGGATTCGGCGCCCTCGCCACCCGGCACATCAGCCCCGAGCTCCGCGCCCAGCTCCAGCGCAACATCGTGCGCTCGCACGCCGCCGGCATGGGCCCGCGCGTCGAGCGCGAGGTCGTGCGCGCGTTGATGTTCCTGCGGCTGAAGACCGTGGCCTCCGGCCACACCGGCGTACGGCCGCACGTCGCCCAGACCATGGCGGACATCCTCAACGCGGGCATCACCCCCGTCGTGCACGAGTACGGCTCGCTCGGTTGCTCGGGCGACCTCGCGCCACTCTCGCACTGCGCGCTGACCCTCATGGGCGAGGGCGACGCCGAGGGCCCCGACGGCGTCGTCCGGCCCGCCGGCGAACTGCTCGCCGCCCACGGCATCCAGCCCGTCGAGCTGCGTGAGAAGGAGGGCCTCGCCCTCCTCAACGGCACCGACGGCATGCTCGGCATGCTGGTCATGGCCCTCGCCGACCTGCACCGGCTCTACACCTCCGCCGACATCACCGCCGCGCTCTCGCTGGAGGCGCTGCTCGGCACGGACAAGGTCCTCGCCCCCGAACTGCACGCCATCCGCCCGCACCCCGGCCAGGGCGCCAGCGCCGACAACATGCTGCGGGTGCTGGCCGGTTCGGGCCTCACCGGTCACCACCAGGACGACGCGCCGCGTGTCCAGGACGCGTACTCCGTGCGCTGCGCCCCGCAGGTCGCGGGCGCCGGCCGGGACACCCTCGCGCACGCCCGCCTTGTCGCGGACCGCGAGCTGGCGTCGGCGGTCGACAACCCCGTCGTCCTGCCCGACGGAAGGGTCGAGTCGAACGGCAACTTCCACGGCGCGCCCGTCGCGTACGTCCTGGACTTCCTCGCCATCGTCGCCGCCGACCTCGGCTCCATCGCCGAGCGCCGCACCGACCGCCTGCTCGACAAGAACCGCTCGCACGGGCTGCCGGCCTTCCTCGCGGACGACCCCGGCGTCGACTCCGGCCTGATGATCGCCCAGTACACGCAGGCCGCCCTGGTCAGCGAGATGAAGCGGCTCGCCGTCCCGGCCTCCGCCGACTCCATCCCGTCCTCTGCGATGCAGGAGGACCACGTCTCCATGGGCTGGTCGGCGGCGCGCAAGCTGCGTACGTCGATCGACAACCTGACCCGGATCGTCGCGGTCGAGCTGTACGCGGCGACGCGCGCCATCGAGCTGCGTACCGGCCTGACTCCCTCGCCCGCCAGCCAGGCCGTGATCAAGGCCGTCCGCGAGGCCGGCGTCGAGGGCCCGGGCGCGGACCGCTTCCTCGCCCCCGACCTGGCGGCCGCCGACGCGTTCGTACGTGCCGGAAAGCTCGTCGCGGCGGTGGAGCCGGTCACCGGCCCGCTGGCCTGACGGTCGTACCGGCCTGCGTGCCGTACCCGAAAGGGCAGCCCTACCCGATCTCGGGTTCGGCGGCCCTTTCGGGTACGGCCGGACACCCCCTAGGTGTCAGAAGGGACGCGCGCGGCGCATCGAGAAGGCCACGAACCCCGCGCCGAGCCCGAGGAAGGCCGTGCCGCCGACGAGATACGGCGTGGTGTCCACGCTGCCCGTGTCGGCGAGGGAGAGCTGCTCCTCGGAAGAAGACGCGGCCGGTGCCTGCCGGGGGGCCGCCTGGTCGGTCTCCGCCGTGGCGTTGGCCGACGGGACGAACCACAGGGCGCACAGAAGTGTGCCCGCGGCAGTGGCGGTCAGCAGCGGTCGGCGTGCGGACACGGAGCGATCCCCCTTGTGGCAGCAGTGAATTGGCCGTGTGCGCCGATGCTAGTGAAAGCAGCGGGTCGCGGGAAAGCCGGGGCCCCGCAGAGCCTTACGCTCCGTCGCATGAGCACTTCAGAGACATCACGGTTTGTCCGGCTTCAGGTTGATCTGGTACTGGAGATCTCCGACTTCGACGCACTCACCGGCGCGGCGCTCGAACGCATCGCGCAGGACGAGTTCATGCCGGACGAAGAACGCGCGCATGCCCGGGCGGCCGTCCGGGAAGACGAGGCGGAGGCCCTCGCGTACCTGGTGGATCCCTTCGATCTGGTCGGCGAGGTGCCCGGGGTGGAGCTCGCACAGGCTTCCTGGAGCAGCGAGCCCATCGCGTACGACCCCGACTCGGTCGAGTGGGATCTCGACGAGGAGGAGAATGGGTAGTGGTGTTCCCCACATCCGACTGGATGCGGAACCGCCGGGACTCATTCTGAGTTGTAAGGGATTGGCAGGGAAACGCTGTCCGAGCGCGGCCCTGCGTCGGGGTTTTGGGGATTCGGCAACGATGGAGAAGCGTGTGATCACGGACAGCAAGCGGCGCAAAGGCCTGATGGCCGCGTCCGCACTGCTCGGCGGCGCCCTGGTGCTGTCCGGGTGCAGTGGTGACGGCGACGGCAAGGGCGGCGGCGACAGCTCGAAGAAGTCACAGGCTCAGGTGGACGAGGCGGCCGCCAAGGACTCCTCGCAGGCCCGAATAGAGATCACCCCCAAGGACGGCGCGACCAACGTCGGCATCAACTCCTCCACCAAGGTCACGGTCAGCGACGGCACGCTGACCAAGGTCGAGCTGAAGACCTCGGCCGGCGAGGCGGTGGCGGGCACCATGGCCGCCGACGGCAAGAGCTGGCAGCCGGAGGCCAGGCTGGCGCGGGCCACCAAGTACGTGCTCTCCGCCACGGCCAAGGACGCCAAGGGCCGTGAGGCCCACGAGAACGGCTCGTTCACCACGGTCTCGCCCGCCAACAGCTTTATCGGCAACTTCACGCCCGAGGACGGCTCCAAGGTCGGCGTCGGCATGCCGGTGTCGATCAACTTCGACAAGGCGATCACCGACAAGGCCGCCGTGCAGTCCGCGATCACCGTGAACTCCAGCAGCGGCCAGGAGGTCGTCGGCCACTGGTTCAACGCCCAGCGCCTGGACTTCCGCCCCGAGCAGTACTGGCAGGAGAACTCGACCGTCACCCTGAAGCTGGCGCTCGACGGGGTCGAGGGCGCCGACGGCGTCTTCGGCGTGCAGCAGAAGTCGGTCACCTTCCAGATCGGCCGCAACCAGGTCTCCACCGTCGACGCCAAGGCGAAGACGATGACCGTCACGCAGAACGGCAACGTGGTCAAGACCATCCCGATCTCGGCCGGCTCCCCGGAGAACCCGACGTACAACGGCCAGATGGTGATCTCCGAGAAGTTCAAGGAGACCCGGATGAACGGCGCCACCGTCGGCTTCACGGACGACGACGGCAAGGGCGAGTACGACATCAAGGACGTCCCGCACGCGATGCGGCTGTCCACCTCGGGCACGTTCATCCACGGCAACTACTGGGGCCCGGACTCGATCTTCGGCAGCGCCAACACCAGCCACGGCTGCGTGGGCCTGAACGACGTCAAGGGCGCGGGCGACCCGAACCAGCCGGGCGCCTGGTTCTACGACAACTCGATCGTCGGTGACGTGGTCGTCGTCCAGAACTCCCCGGACAAGACCATCAAGCCGGACAACGGCCTCAACGGCTGGAACATGAGCTGGGCGGACTGGAAGGCGGGCTCGGCGGTCTGACCCCGCGGCCGGCGGTCTGACCCCCGCGGTCCCCAACTTCCCGTACCCCTCGGCACGTTCCCCGGATGACGACGGCGGCACCTCGCACAGGTGCCGCCGTCGCCGTTCTCACCCGGACAACGCGGCCGTCTGACCTCAGCCACCCCAACCGGCTTCGTCCGACACGCTATTGAGCAACCGTCGGCCCCCCGACATACTGCGTATGCCGGGGGGCGGTCCACGTTCCCCGACCGATGGCTTCTTTCATCTCCAGGGGGATGACTTGCGCAGACAACTGAAGAGGGCGGGTGCGGCCACCGTCGCCGCGGCCGCCGCGGTGGCGCTGACGGCGGGCCTGACCACCCCGTCCGCGGCGGCACCGTCCTCGGAGTCCGCAGGGCCGGCGGCGAAGGGCCCGGGCGACCGGGCGCCGCTCGACGGCCGGCAGCGCATCACACTGATCACCGGCGACCGTGTCGTCGTCGACGCCAAGGGGCAGCCCGTCGGCCTCGAACGCGCCAAGGGGCGCGAGCACATACCCGTCAAGGTGCAGCGCGCGGGCGGCCACACCAGTGTCGTACCGGTCGACGCGCAGCGCCTGATCAGCAGCGGCAAGCTCGACGCGCGGCTCTTCGACATCACCGAGCTGTCCAGGCCCGAGAACCGCAAGGCGCAGCGCGGCGGCCTGAAGCTGATCGTCGGTTACCGGGGCGCCGCCGCCCCGGCCGCGAAGGCCGAGGTCCACGACGCGGGCGGCACCGTCCGCAGGACCCTGAAGTCGCTGAACGCCGAGGCCCTCAGCACGCCCCACCAGGACGCCGGCGCCGTCTGGGAGGCGCTGACCAGCGAGCAGCGCGGGGGCGCGTCGCGTACCACCGCCGCCGGCGTCGCCCAGGTGTGGCTGGACAGCGTCCGCAGGGCGAGCCTCGACAAGAGCGTCAAGCAGATCGGTGCCGACAAGGCCTGGGCCGCCGGCTACGACGGCAAGGGCGTGAAGATCGCGGTCCTCGACACCGGGGTGGACGCGACACACGCCGACCTCGCGGGCCAGGTGGTCGGCGAGAAGAACTTCACCTCGGCCGCCGACGCCAAGGACCGCTACGGCCACGGCACCCACGTCGCCTCGATCGCCGCCGGCACCGGCGCCGCGTCGGGCGGGAAGTTCAAGGGCGTCGCGCCGGGCGCCAAGCTGCTCAACGGCAAGGTCCTCGACGACGACGGCTTCGGCGACGACTCCGGCATCCTCGCCGGCATGGAATGGGCCGTGGCCCAGGGCGCCGACATCGTCAACCTCAGCCTCGGCGGCCGCGACACCCCCGAGACCGATCCGCTCGAGGCGGGTGTCGACAAGCTCTCCGCCGAGAAGGGCGTGCTGTTCGCCATCGCGGCGGGCAACGACGGCGCGTTCGGCCCCGGCACCGTCGGCTCCCCGGGCAGCGCGGAAGCCGCGCTCACCGTCGGGGCCGTCGACGACGACGACAAACTGGCCGAGTTCTCCAGCACCGGTCCCCGCGTCGGCGACGGCGCGATCAAGCCGGACGTCACCGCGCCTGGTGTCGACACCACCGCGGCTGCCGCACCCGGCAGCATCATCGAGCAGGAGGTCGGCCAGAACCCGCCGGGCTACCTGACCATCTCCGGTACGTCGATGGCGACCCCGCACGTCGCGGGCGCCGCGGCCCTGCTCAAGCAGCAGCACCCGCAGTGGAAGGGCGCGGAGCTCAAGGGCGCGCTGACCGCGTCCACCAAGCCCGGCGCGTACACGCCGTTCCAGCAGGGCAGCGGCCGTATCGCGGTCGACAGGGCGCTGACGCAGACCGTCGTGGCGGAACCGGTGTCGCTCAGCTTCGGCCTCCAGCAGTGGCCGCACACCGACGACGCGCCGGTCACCAAGAAGGTCGGGTACCGCAACCTGGGCACCACGGCCGTCACCCTCGACCTCGCGGTCACCGCCCTTGGCCCCGACGGCCGCCCGGCGCCCGCGGGCTTCTTCACCCTCGGTACCCAGCGGATCACGGTCCCGGCGGGCGGCACCGCCGACGCCGAACTGACCGCGAACACCAAGGTGGGCGCCCTCGACGGTTCCTACAGCGCGTACGTGGTGGCGACCGGCGGCGGCCAGAGCGTGCGCACCGCGGCCGCGGTCGAGCGCGAGGTCGAGTCGTACGACGTGACCCTCAAGCACATCGGCCGCGACGGCAAGCCGGCCACGTTCTACGGCACCACGCTGGCCGGCCTCTCGGGCGGGGCCGCCGGCAAGCGCTTCGACCCGTACAGCGAATCCGGCACCGTCAAGGTCCGCGCCCCCAAGGGTGGTTACCTGCTCGACGCCGCCCTCTTCGTGGACCCGGACGACGCGAGGAAGGGCGCGGACTGGGTCGCCCAGCCCAAGCTCGCCATCGCGGCGAACACGACGGTCACGGTCGACGCCCGGACGGCCAGGCCGGTCGACATCACCGTCCCGGACAGCAGGGCCACGTCCGCGTTCGCGGCGCCGCTCTACACGCTCGCGGCGGGCGAGGACTCGTACGGCTTCGGCTGGTGGCTCGACTCGTACGCGAACTTCCGCACCAGGCACCTCGGCCCGCAGATCATGGACGGGTCCCTCTTCCAGCAGTGGGACGGCCACTGGACCAAGGGCGCCGCCACCGAGTACCACGTGGTCCTCGGTACCAAGGTGAAGCAGCTCGCCACCGGCTACACCAGGCACCTGCGGCCGGCCGAGCTGGCCACGGTGAAGGCCCGGCTCGGCGCGCCGGCCCCGGGGAAGTCGGGGGCGGTCGGCGCGTCCGGCTCGTTGCCGGGCAGCGCCTGGGGCTCGGGGATCAACGTCGAGCGGAAGCTGCCGACCACCGCGACGCTGTACCTGTCCACCGCGGACAAGGCAACGTGGGGGCTGGACTTCGAGCAGTACGGAGGCCGGGACCCCGAAGGCTTCCCGGTCACCGAGGCGGGCTACTCGCTCGACGAGCCACGCCTCTTCCGGCCGGGCAAGAGCTACACGCAGACCTTCAACGTCGGCGTCTTCGGCCCGCGCATCGACGCGGACTTCGGCCTGGTCCGCGACGGCAACACGATGTATGGCTACCTGCCGGTGTTCGCCGACGGCCGCAACCTGGCCGGCGGCTCGGCGTACGCGTCCGTCCGTACGGTCCTGCACCGCAACGGCGTCAAGGTAGGCGAGCACCAGGACCCGCTGCAGGGTGAGGAGTTCTTCACGGTGCCGGCGGGTGAGGCGCTGTACCGGCTGAGCACGTCGGTCCGCCGTGACGCGGCGCTCTCCAGGGTCTCGACCCGCGTCGACGCGAGCTGGACCTTCCGCTCCAAGCAGGTGAGCGGGCAGGTGCAGCTCCCGGCTTCCACGGTCCGCTTCGGCCCGGCCCTCGGCCTGGACAGCACCTCGGCGGCGCGGAAGACGGTCGTGGTCCCGCTGACCGTCCAGGGCGCGGCGAAGGGGGCGAACCTCAGGTCGCTGGTGGCGTACGTGTCGTACGACCACGGCAAGACCTGGAAGAAGCTGACCGTGAAGAAGGGCAAGGTCAGCGTGAAGAACCCGGCGGCGGGCAAGGCGGTATCGCTGCGGGCCGTCGTCATGGACAAGAAGAGCAACACGGGGTCGGTGTCGGTCTACAACGCGTACATCGCGAAGTAGCAGTCCCCGTACGGCCAGTGGTTGCCCGCCGGAGCATGGGAAGCGCCCACGCTCCGGCGGGCCACTGCGTAACCGAGGCCCTGATCGGCCGTCTTGCCCGATGTGATCACCGCACTAAAGTCGTGATCATCACACTAAGCTTGACCGTATGAGTGTCGGGATTTCCGCAATGATCACCGCTGTCGTCGGTGTGCTCGGTACGCTCTTCGCCCCTCTCCTCGCCCAGAGGCTGACCGCCAGGGCGCGCGCGGCAGAGGAGCAGGCGGCCGACGAGCGGCGGAAGTTCGAGGAGCGGCGGGCCCAGTACACGGCCATGAACCGGGCCTCGCGCCAGTTCCACACGCTCCTCAAGGACGCCCTCCACCGGATCAACGACGGTGTCTACACCGGGCAGGAGAGGGCCCACCTGGAAGCGGCCCGCCTCGATCACCGGGACCGCTACGCGGAGGCTCAGATGATCGTCCCCGAGCGAATCCTGCGGGCCTCGCAGGACGTCAACCGGGTGCTCTCGGAGGCTGACGCCGTCGTCAAGCGGCTCGACCGCGGCCACGCCCGCCCGGGAGAGACGGCGGCGCAGGGGCTGGAGAACCTGAAGGAGGTCATGCCTTTCCTGATCGCGATGCGGCGGTTGATGCGCGCCGACCTGGGTGTCACCGACTGACGGGTTACCTCGGGACTGACGGGTTACCTCGGGACTGACGGGTTACCTCAGGGGTAATCGACGGGGCGGGGCTGGGCGGCGAGTATCGAGACAGCTCGCAGAGGAGAGCTTGAACAGGAGAGCTCGAAGAGGCACCCAGCTACCGAGGAGAAGGACAGCCGTGACTGCCTACGCCATTGGCCACATCCGCCCCGAGCAGCTCAACGAGGAGATCTTCGCGTACATGGAGCGGATCCAGGGCACCCTGGCTCCCTTCGGCGGGCACTTCATCGTCCACGGCGCGACGGTGGAGGTCCTGGAGGGGGCGTGGCCCGGGACCATCGTGATGATCCAGTTCCCCGGTATGGCCGAGGCCCGCGACTGGTACGACTCGACGGCGTACCAGGAGATCCTGCCGCTGCGCACGAAGCACATGGAGGGCGACGTGATCTTGGTCGAGGGCGTCGGCCCGGACTACGACGCGGCGCGGACTGCGGCTCGGCTCAGGGAAGAAACATCCTGACCCAGGGGTGAGTGGTGCGGGAAGGACAGACCCGCGCCCGGGGGTGGGTGGTTCGGGTGGGGGGCCGCCCGGTTGGTGATGATGGCGGTTGCGGGCCGGGTGTCAAGGGCGCTCCCTGCGGTCGCGTCGCTGCGCGATGGCCTTCGGCCACCCTGGACTCCCGTCCCTCCACCGCTACTGCTTGTTGAGGGGGCGGCCCCCGGAGCGGGGCCCCGGGAGCGCCTATCGGTTGGTCCCGGTCCGCTGCCGGCCGCAGGCCGGTGGGCGGTTGCGGGGCGCGGCAGGCCCGGGATGGGCCCGGCCCCGGCTCAGCGGCCGGCGCATGTTGGTGGTGCGCCATCGCCTTGCGGGGGCCCGACCCCGGCTCAGCGGCCACCGGGTGGTGGCTGGTGCGCGGTCGCCTCGGGATGGGCCCGACCTCGGCCAAGCGGCCACCGGGTGGTGGGTGGCGCGCCATCGGCTCGGGATGGGCCCGGCCTCGGCTTAGCGGCCGCAGGCCGTGGGTGGCCAGGCGGCGCGACAGGTCCGGGATGGGCCGCCCCGGCCAAGCGGCCGCAGGCCGGTGGGCAGGGGGCTGACTCGCGAGGGGCTCGGCTCCGGCTCAGCGGCCGGAGGCCGGTGGGGCGTTGGCGAGTGGGCAGGCCCGGAAGAGCCCGGACAGGGCTCTGAGCGGCTGTCAGACCGTTGGAGCCGAGGTGTGGCGACATCAGCCCGCATGCGGGGTCCGCAGGGCCTCAATCGTGCCCGATTTGCCGGGGTTTGTGGCCTGCTTGCGGGCCCTCTCGGCCGCTTGGTGTCAATCCACCTCGGATTGGGCGTTGTCGTAGGCCAACAGACGGCCGTCGGCCGCTATGCCGAGGCCCGCAACCCCCGAACCCGGTGCGTGTCTTTCCCCGCCTACCGGGCTGAGGTCACCGACGAGAGCGCAGCCAGCGTCCCGGCTCTGGTGGGGCCCCGCTCCCCGGGGCCGCCCGACACTCATCTGCACCAGCGGGACGGGGCGGACAGTCAGGGGTGGCCGGAGGCCATCGCGCAGCGACGCGACCGTAGGGAGCGCCCTTGACGGTCCGGTCCGGCCCGCCATACTCACAAACCGGGCGGCCCCGGGTTTCGCCGCACAACTCACCCCCGGGCACCGTCACCCCGCCACCCGCACCCCACCCCCCTCAGCACATCCGCCCCGCCCCGTACCCCCCGTACCCCACGTACCCCCCGTACCCCACGTACTCCGAGCCCAGCCGGTAGTCGCCGGCCTTGGGGACGGTCAGCGAGGTCCACTCCCCGTCCCGCCCGGCCCGCCGTACGCACGCCCCGTCCGCCCGCAGCCACGGCGAGTACGCCACCCGGACCGTCGCCGTCCCCGGCCTCGGCATCCGTATCACCAGCTCCGCGCTGTCGCCCCGCACCACCGAGGCCGGAGCCGTGACCAGCGGCACCGCGTCACGCACCCGGTAGATCCGCCAGCCCGCATCGGACCAGACCGGCTCCAGCCAGGGCGGGGCACTCGCCACCAGCGCCGCCTCCCCCTCGGCCGGGCCGTCGGGCCGGCCCGCGTGCACGACGACGTACTGGACGGCCCACCGGTCCAGCCATGCCCGGTACGTGTCCGCCGTCAGGCTCCCGTCGTAGAACAGCCGCCCGCGCTCCACATCGAGCTGCCGGTTCCAGCCGCGCGCCATGTTCACGTACGGCGCCAGCACCGCCGCCTCCCGGTGGTTCCGGGCAGGCACCACCTCCACCCGCCCGCGGTCCGCGCCCAGCCGCCGCAGCTCCGCCCGTACGCCCTCCGTCCGCGCGGCCCATGCGGGCACGCCGACCGAGACCCGAACGTCGTCCACCGTCTTGTCGGCCAGCCAGCAGCAGGACACGGCCAGCACCGCAGCCAGCACGCCGCGTCGCCAGTCCCACCGCCGCGCCGCAAGCACCGCGGCGAGCAGGACGGACGGGCCCACGAGACCCACGAGCCGCTCGACGTTCGTACCGATTGGCGACGCGATCAGGAACGTCAGGACGACCCCGACCGCGTACACCGCGGCCCCCAGGCGCGGCACCCGCCAGCCCGTCGGCGGCGCCGCCACGCACAGCGCCGCGCACGCCAGGAGTGGCATCCACAACTTCCCCGGGGACATCGGCTGTTCGCCCTGAAAGGGGAACAGCACGGTTGTCGCCCCCACCACCACGAACGGTGCCACGACCAGCGCGGCGGTCTTCCGCCACTGCCGGTCCAGGAGGTACGCCGCCCCGACGACCACCAGAAACAGCCCGGCCACCGGGCTCGCCATCGTCGCGAGCGCGCTGCACAGCACGGCGCCGGCGCCCGCCGGCCGCCGTCCGCGCAGTACGTACAGGACGGCGAGGAGCCCGATCGCCACCCCGAGCGCGAACGTCGTACGCCCCGAGACGACGTTGCACCACAGCGCGACGGACCCGAGCACCGCCGGCCACAGCGGCCTGCGCAGCCCGGCCCGGACGAGAACCCACCCCATCACCCACGACCCCGCGAGTCCGGCCGCGACGGAGACGGTCCGCACTCCGAGCGCGGCCATGAGATGGGGGGTGAGCAGGCTGTAGTTGGCGCTGTGCGTCCCGCCGTACCAGGACAGGTTGTACGCCGACCCCGGATGCCGCGCGGTGAACCCGGCCCACGCCAGCTGCGCGGCCAGATCCCCGCCGCCGGTCGCGAGCACGGCGGCCCACAGCACGTACAGCGGCACGACGACGCCGGTGGCGATCACCGGCACCCGCCAGATCCGCCACCGGACAGGAATCTCCTCGGCGGCTTGGCCCACCCCGCCCCGCGACCGCACTGCCAGACTCATCCCCACGGCCGAGACTGTAACGGCCACGCCTCGACGGGCAGCCGGCCGGCGGGTGAACGCTGGGAAGGCGGGACGGGTCAGGCGGACGGTCGCAGCCGCTCGATCCGGTCCAGGTTTCCGGCGAGCAGGTCGTCGTGGGCGAGGGCGAAGTCGCCGTTGGGCAGGGAGTGGCCGCCGAAGTAGCGGCCCATGACAGTCGACGGGAGGAATCCGCGCAGCTCATGACGCATGCCGCTGGAGTGGTCGACCGGCGTACCCCACCCGTCCGGGGCCTCGTCCGTACCGAAAAGCACCCAGTGGTCGACCGGCACGCCGGCACCGAGGTCGGGCGGCGCGCCGGTGTGGCAGTCCAGCGCGGGGAGTACGAGCAGCTCGGGGTCGATGGGCGGATACCACATGAGCAGCGGCTTGGCGCGTTCCGCCTCGGCGTTGTCGAAGCAGCACACCGCGATCGAGTGGCCCGGGTACTGGTCGGCGTAGAACTCCAGCAGCAGGGGATCAAGGCGCGGGCGCTTGTGGAACGGCACCTGGGTGAGCGCGGCGTGGAGGAGGGTCGGGTCGGTGGCGAGCAACACGGTGTAGATGTCGTGGTCGAACACCTCGACCCCGCGACCGGGGTCCGACCCCATCCAGTCGGCACCGCCGGTCACGCCTCTGGAACGGGGCCGGACGGCGTCCACCATGCGGCTGAGCACGTCGGAACTGCGCCCGGCAGAGATGAAGTTCGCCCGGCTCATCCGACGGGCGGGCAGATGCAGAAGCATGGCGTTGGGCCCGTCGGCAAGGTTGACGGCGGTGTTCTGATACCCCAGAACCTGGATCCGCCCATGCACGGCGTGGTTCCGCCGCCCGGCGTACAGGGTGGTGCCGGAGAACGCGGCCCGGTCCGTCGAGACACACATGCCCTCAACCTACCGACCGCGTCTTCGGGCCGGGAAGTAGCGTCTGGTGCTCAGCGAGGCGCGCGGCCGGCGGTTGGTCGAGATACGTCAGGAACGCGGTGCTCGGCTGCAGCCCTCTCGACTCCGTCTGGCGTCGAGACGACCTGCGCCGGTGATCGCCAACTCCCAGCCGGGTTACGGTTGATCCGCAGGCGACGCGTTCATGACGGGCGGGGGAGATCATGTCGTTCGACGGCGAGTGGGCGCAGCACAAGGCCGCTGCGCTCGCCAAGCAGAGCCCGATGCGGCTGGATTCGGTGCCGTCCGAGCCCGGTGGCGGCCGCCCCGGGGCCGACGGGACGCTGGTCGCCGACGCCGGCTCGATCAACGGAAACGCGAATCTCCTGATCGAGATAGCCGCTCTCCTCCATGAGGGCAAGCCGGACGCCGACGCGAGCACGATGGCGAGGGCGCCGCGGGCACACGCCGACGTCTCCGCGCAGGTCGACCGCTTCGCCCGGTTCGCCGGCGACCAGTTCCTCGACTCCGTCTCCCTGTTCGCCGCACTCGCCACGAAGCTGAAGGCCGCCGGTAGCGACTTCGTGGCGGTGGACGACGACAACGCACGGAGATTCCTCGAAAGCCTCCTCGAGGGCGGCTACTACGTCGCACCGGAGGCAAGGTGAGCGCGCTCAGTCACCGCAGCGACGTCGAGTTCCTCGCGGAGTGCAACCCGGCACTCGTCGAGCGCAATGCGGACGAGTTGAAGCGCCTCCGCGACCTGCTGGTCGAGGTCGAAGGGCCGGCGCGGCGGGCGGAAACCCGAACCGAATGGCAGAGCGAGGGCAGCAAGAGCTACGAGGCACGCGTCGCCGAGGCGCGTGCCCTCGTGGTCCACCTCGCCGAGGGCTACAACAAGGCCGCCAGTGCGCTGCGCAGCTACGCGTATGCGCTGCGGACCGCCAAGTCGCACTTCTCGGACGGCAAGGCCTCCGAGCAGGCCCTCGCCTCGCTCATCGCCACCAAGGGGACGGCGATCACCCGAGAGGCGCAGGAGGCGGAACCCATGCGCCAGTGGGAGGACATGAGAGGCACCACCGGATTCCTCGACTGGCTGGCGGAGTCGACGATGGACGTCGACGACATCAAGGACGAGGCAAACCGGCTGCACAACAGCGCCGGTTCCAGCTTCCACCTGGCGAAGACCACGGAGGAGGAAGCGCGCGACATCTGCGTCCACGCGATGAAGGCGGCATACGACCTGCTGCCCGAGTTCCGGCTTGTCGGTGTCGAACGCGCCGTCGTCTACGCCGCGATGGCCGCCATGCGGCGTGAGTCGGAGGAGGCCCGGAGCAATCCGCTCACCCGCCTCCCGGGCAGCGGCCCCAAGCGAGACTTCGCCCCGCCGGTCGGCGACGACCCCGTATCCCCAGCGCTTCGCGACATCAGGATGCGGGTCTCCGGCCTGCCGACGGCGGACGACAACTACTGGGACCCTCCGACGTCCGACGAGGGCCGCCGCGAGTGGATCTCCGCGAACAAGGAAATCATCCAGGCCGCGGCGAAGCACTCGGGCTTGCCGCCGGACATGGTGGCGGGTATCGCCTGGCAGGAGGTGGGAGGCTCGCCCGGCATCATTGACGACGGCATCGACGCGCTCCGTGAGCAAGCCGCCGCGCCGTGGGGTCTGTCTCCCATCGCACCGCAGAATCTGCCGTCGCGCGGGGGTGGCATGCCGGACGAGACGTCCTTCGGCCCGATCGCGATCCAGATCAGGCGGGGCGCGGAGGTCCTTGGCTACGATCCGGCCGATCTCACCGAGCATCAGCGCAACGTCGTCGAGTCCTCGCTTCAGGACCCGGCCCAGAACATCTTCATCGCGTCTCAGTACCTGGCCCAGCTGAAAGCGGAGAGCGAGTTCGCGGACGTTCCGGCGGACCGCATGACAGGCGCTCAGTACCAGGAGCTCGCCGCTCGCTACAACGGCGGCCCCTACTGGGAATCGGAAAAGGCCCAGAGGTACGGTCGGCTCTTCGACGCCGACCTCGCAAGCGCAAGGGACGCCCTTCAGTGAATGCCGACCAGCCCTACCACCCCGACCAGGACAAGGGGTGCCTGCGCTGGGTTCTGGGCGTCCCGCTGGTGACCCTCCACCTCCTGGCGGCCGGCGCCTGCTATTACGCCCTGACGATCCGCCCCGCGAACGAGGCCGAAACGGACGAGGCGGACTTCGGTATCGCCATGATGTCCGTCTTTGTGTTCTCCCTCAGCGCCCTGGCTCTTCTCATCACCCTGGTCCCCTCGAACCGCCGCGCGCTGGGCCGTTGGTGGCTCGTCCCACCGGTAGCACTGAGCCTCCTCGCGTCGCTGCGCTGGGCCATGCTCTGACCGCATGTCGGCTGCGCCGGAGTGTCGCGCGGTCGCAGCCACATCCACAGGCCGACGTCGACGGTGAGCTGACCAGCGTTTGCGAACCTGGCGCGCGGGATGGGAGGGCCGGGGCCGCGAGGGACAGGCCGTGGTGAAGCCAGGCGATCTCCTCGGGCGTCAGGCTTCCGATGTCGTGGCCGTCGAAGCCGTCAGCTCGATCCAGATGCCCCACGGGCCCTGGAGTAGCCGATATCGGATAGTGCGCAGCCCCTCAGGCATCCGGCGACGGCGCCCCGGCCACCCCGATCGGGCAGGCTACGCCCGTGCCGCCGATGCCGCAGTAGCCGTTAATGTTGCGGTCCAGGTACTGCTGGTGGTATGGCTCCGCCGGCCAGAAGGTGCGGTCCTGGGCCGGGAGGATCGTGGTCGTGATCTCGCCGTGGCCCGCGCGCGTCAGCACCGGCTGGTACGCGTCCCGGGACGCCTCCGCCGCCGCTGCCTGCTCCGGGGAGTGGGTGTAGATCGCCGAGCGGTACTGGGTGCCCACGTCGTTGCCCTGGCGGAAGCCCTGGGTCGGGTCGTGGGACTCCCAGAACAGCTTCAGGAGTGTCGGGTACGAGACGGCCGACGGGTTGAAGACGACGCGCACCGCTTCCGTGTGGCCCGTCAGGCCCGAGCAGACCTCCTCGTACGCCGGGTTCTCGGTGTAGCCGCCCTGGTAGCCGACCAGCGTCGTCCAGACGCCCGGCGTCTGCCAGAACTTCCGCTCCGCGCCCCAGAAGCAGCCCAGCGCGAAGTCCGCCACCTCCAGGCCCTCGGGGTACGGGCCCAGCAGGGGGTTGCCCAGGACGGTGTGGCGGGAGGGGACCTGGAATTCCGGCTCGGGGCGGCCCTTCAGGGCCTCCTCGGGGGTGGGGAGCTCGGGGGTGCGGCGGTGCAGGAACATCTGATCTCCTCCGGGGGCGGGCGTCATCCCGTACAACGCAGGGCCGCTCCGGAGGATTCCGGCCACGGCCACCGGCCCGCGTCAGCGGGGCAGCGCGTCAGCGGGGCAGCGTGGCCGGGTCGCCTCCGTTCGCCTCGTACCCCGCGACCGCCAGCGCCCGGTACACCGCGTACTCGGCCGCCGGGTCGCCGCTGTGCGACCACGGCAGCGCACCGACGTATCCGTCCACGTGCCGCAGCTGGTCCATCGCCTCCGCCCAGCGTTCGGAGCGGACCAGGAAGAAGACGAGCAGGTGGCGTACGTGCGCGAGCATCGGGTCGTCCGGGCGGGCCGAGTGCACCGCGTACAGCGCGCCCTCGACCGCGCGGGTCACCACCGCGCTCTGGTAGAAGCCCTGCACCAGGTTCACCTCGGGCAGGTGCTCGTACACCGCGAAGAGGGGGAGCGCGGCGAGCAGCGAGCCCTGCGGCGCGCGCGCCGCGGCGGCGTGCGTGAAGGCGTCGGCCAGCTCGCGCGAGCCGTGCCACTTCGCGCACCAGTAGTGCAGCGCGGCCAGGTGCGCGCCCATGTGGGCCGGCGCACGGTCCACGATCTTCGCCCACAGTTCCTCGAACTCCTCGCGGCTGTACCGGAGTCCGCGCGCGACGGCGAGTTCGACGATGTACGGGACGGGGTCGCCCGGCGCGAGCAGCGCCGCCTCGTGGCACACCGTACGGGCCTCTTCGAGGATGATCCGGTGGTCGTCGGCACCGACGCCGCCCGAGGCGCGCCACGCCTGCTGCACCAGGAACTCCGCGTGCACCTGAGCCCCGCCCGCGTCCTTCGGCGCCTCTGCGCGCCACGTCTGCAGCCAGCGGCCGCCGACGCCCGGCCGCTGCGCCAGCTCGAACGCGGCGGCGCCGGCGAACGCCTGCACCCGCTGCCAGCGCACCTCGCCGTCCTTGTCGGTCCCGGCCAGCAGCTGCGCGGCGGCCCGCCAGTCCTGCGTGCGCTGGACCAGCTCCAGGACGTCCATCAGGTCCTGGTCGCGCCCGGGGACCCGGATGTCGAGGAGTTCCTGGCGTACGAAGCCGTAGTTCGCGGGGTCGGCGGCGTCGGGCGTGCCGGGGGCGACCTGCCGCAGGCCGGCGCGCCTGCGCATGAGGTACGGACCGATGACCGCGGCCAGCATGCCCAGCGCGATCAGGAACCAGAGAATCTCCATGCCTCAAGCGAACCAGATGCGCGAGGGTTCCGACGAACTAGGCTCTGGTTCATGAGCGACCAGCACAGCTTCGAGACTCTCGCGATCCACGCGGGCAACACCGCAGACCCTCTGACCGGCGCCGTCGTCCCGCCGATCTACCAGGTGTCCACCTACAAGCAGGACGGAGTGGGCGGGCTGCGCGGCGGCTATGAGTACAGCCGTTCCGCGAACCCGACCCGTACCGCGCTGGAGGAGAACCTCGCGGCGCTGGAGGGTGGCCGGCGCGGGCTCGCGTTCGCTTCCGGCCTGGCGGCCGAGGACTGCCTGCTGCGCACGCTGCTCGTGCCGGGCGACCATGTCGTGATCCCGAACGACGCCTACGGCGGCACCTTCCGGCTGTTCGCGAAGGTCGTCTCGCGCTGGGGTGTGGAGTGGTCCGTCGCGGACACCTCGGACCCGGCGTCCGTACGGGCCGCGCTGACCCCCAAGACGAAGGTGATCTGGGTCGAGACGCCGTCGAACCCGCTGCTCGGCATCACAGACATCGCCGCCGTCGCGGACATCGCGCGGACGGCCGGGGCGAAGCTCGTCGTCGACAACACGTTCGCCAGCCCGTACCTCCAGCAGCCACTGTCCCTCGGCGCGGACATCGTCGTGCACTCGCTCACCAAGTACATGGGCGGTCACTCGGACGTCGTGGGCGGCGCGCTGATCGCGGCGGACGCGGCGCTGGGCGACGAACTGGCGTACCACCAGAACGCCATGGGCGCGGTCGCCGGGCCCTTCGACTCCTGGCTGGTGCTGCGCGGCATCAAGACGCTGCCGGTCCGGATGGACCGGCACAGCGAGAACGCCGGGCGCATCGCGGAGATGCTGACCAAGCACCCGAAGGTCACCAAGGTCCTCTACCCGGGGCTGCCGGAGCACCCGGGGCACGAGGTCGCCGCCAAGCAGATGCGGGCGTTCGGCGGCATGGTGTCGTTCCAGGTCGAGGGCGGCGAGGAGGCGGCGGTCGGCGTGTGCAACCGCGCCAAGGTCTTTACCCTCGGCGAGTCCCTGGGCGGCGTCGAGTCGCTGATCGAGCACCCGGGCCGGATGACTCACGCCTCGGTGGCGGGCTCGGCGCTGGAGGTTCCGGCCGACCTGGTCCGCCTGTCGGTGGGTATCGAGTCGGCCGACGATCTGCTGGCGGACCTGTCCCAGGCGCTGGGCTGACCGCCGGGGTCCCGGGTCGGTTTTCGTACGTGCGCCCGGCCGGTCTTGCCACGCGAGCCCCGGCCGGGCGTCGGCTCAGGCGCTGACCTTCTCGTCCTCGAGCGCTTCGCGGACCATCTGACGCAGCTCCGCGTTGTCCTCGTGCCCGTGCACGGAGACCGCGTGTTCGGTGGCGGCCCGGATGACTTCCTCCTCCTCACCGGAGATGGCGAGGGTGCAGTTCATGACGCTCGGCGATTTGCGGCAGTCGACGACTTTCCTGGTCATGCGGACCTCCTCGGCTCATGCTGTACGCCGCTCACTCACACCTGCCGTACCAGGATAGAACCGGACGAAATGGCTGGTGCTACCAGCCTTCCAGCGGTGGCGCGATGTCCGACGACGGCTCCAGCCAGGGCTCGGCCAGCGCCGCCCACACCGCGAACGCGGTCGCGGCCACCACCAGCAGCAGCCACAGCAGCCGCCGGGCCGCGCGGTGGCGGCGCAGGATGCGGTGGCCGCGTTCCGCCGCGTGTCCGGCGAGCTCCGCCGGTACGGCCGGGTGCGGGCCTTCCAGCATCCGCCGGACCTCGTCCTCCTTGCGGTCCGGCGGGCTCACGATGCCACCTCCCCGCTGCGGGCGCTCACGGCGCCACCTCCCTGGGCCGCTCCCAGGTCCGCGCCGCCTCCCCGGGCCGGACGGCCGCTGCGCAGGGCCGCCATCGCACGGGTGCAGATGGCCCGGACCCGTTCCACCGGCAGGCCGAGCAGCGCCGCCGTCTGTTCCTCGGCCACCCCCTCGTACAGCCGCAGTACCAGGACGAGGCGCTCCTGCGGGGACAGCCGGGCCAGTACACCCCCGCGCGGCCTGTGGTGGCGCCAGGCGGTGCGGGCGAAGCGGGCCGCCAGTTCCTGGCGGGCGTGGTCGTACGGGTCCTCGCCGCGCAGCCGGTCCCACTCCGCGTACGTATGGGCGAGGGCGGCGGTCAGCAGCCGCTGCGCCTCCTCGTTCGCCTCGTCGGTCTCGGCGGTCAGCAGTGTCGCCGCATGCAGCAGCCGGCCTGCCGCGCCCGCGACGAATGCCTCGAACTCCCGGGCCCGGCGGCTGCCGTGGTTCGCCGCCCGTTCTCGCACCGTGCCTCCTGGCACTCATATGAGGCCAGGTGCGGCGCCCGGGTCAAGAGGTCGGAACGCCCCCGGTGTCGGAGACGGCGCCCCCGGCGCCGGCGGCCGCGTCCGCCTCTGCCGCGGCGGCCATGCGCGCGGAGAGCGAGGAGTTGAAACGGGTGAGCAGGGTGCAGAACGACTCACGCTCCTCCGGAGTCCAGCCCTCCGTCACCTGCGCCATCAGCTCGCGCCGCGAGGACCGCACCTCCTCCAGCCGGGCCAGGCCCCGCGGGGAGAGCTGGAGCACGACTGCGCGGCCGTCCTCCGGGTGCGAGGTGCGCTTGACGAGGCCGGTGTCGACGAGCGGCGCGACCTGCCGGGTCACGGTCGAGGAGTCGATTCCCATGCCGGCCGCGAGTGCCTTGACACCCATCGCGCCCTCCTGGTCGAGCCGGTTGAGCAGCAGATACGCGGCGCGGTCCATGGAGTTGCGGACCTGGCCGACACCGCCGAGCCGGGTCTGCTCGGCACGGCGGGCGAAGACGGCCACCTGGTGCTGGAGGGCATCGAGGAGGCCTTGGTCAAAAGCGGTCGTCATGTCCTCAGTGGTGGGCATGGCCTGGGGCTCTCTTCGTGCGGTGGTCGGTGGGGTTGGGGGACAGAGTACGCGGCCGGAAGCGGCCCCGTACCTGCGCTGAGCAAACCCGTACCCATGCCTTCTCCGGGGCGGCTTCCGGGGCGGCCGGGGAGCCTGTGAGCTGCGAGACTGGCGGTCATGAGCTTCCGTACGTCACACCCCTTGCCGCCCCTGATCCTCGATGACATCCGTGGTGCTCAGAAGATGCTCTCCGGGGTGGCGAGAATGACCGCGATGGAGGGCAGCCGCCACCTGTCGCACCTGGTGGGGGCGCCGGTCCACCTCAAGTGCGAGAACCTCCAGCGCACCGGCTCCTTCAAGCTGCGCGGCGCGTACGTCCGGATCGCCGGGCTCTCCCCCGAGGAGAAGGCGGCGGGGGTCGTCGCCGCCAGCGCGGGCAACCACGCGCAGGGCGTCGCACTCGCCTCGTCCCTCCTCGGCGTCCGGTCGACGGTCTTCATGCCGTCCGGCGCCCCGCTGCCGAAGGTCGCCGCGACCCGGGAGTACGGCGCCGAGGTGCGCCTGCACGGACAGGTGGTGGACGAGACCATGGCCGCGGCGCAGGAGTACGCGGACCGGACGGGCGCCGTGTTCATCCACCCCTTCGACCACCGCGACATCATCGCGGGGCAGGGCACGGTCGGCCTGGAGATCCTGGAGCAGTGTCCGGAGGTACGGACGATCGTCGTCGGCATCGGCGGCGGCGGGCTCGCGGCGGGCATCGCGGTGGCCGTCAAGGCGGTACGGCCCGACGTGCGGATCATCGGGGTGCAGGCGGCGGGGGCGGCGGCGTATCCGCCCTCGCTGGCCGCCGGGCACCCGGTGGCGATCGACGCGCCGCAGACCATGGCGGACGGCATCAAGGTCGGGCGGCCGGGCGACGTCCCGTTCAAAATCATTGGCGATCTGGTCGACGAGGTCCGTACGGTCTCCGAGGACGCGCTCTCCAGCGCGCTGCTGCTGTGCCTGGAGCGGGCCAAGCTCGTCGTCGAGCCGGCCGGCGCCAGCCCGGTGGCGGCGCTGCTGAGCGCGCCGCGGTCCTTCGACGGGCCGGTGGTGGCGGTGCTGTCCGGGGGCAACGTCGATCCGCTGCTGATGCAGCGGATCCTGCGTCACGGCATGGCGGCGGCGGGACGCTATCTCTCGCTGCGGCTGCGGCTGACGGACCGGCCGGGGGCGCTGGCGACGCTGCTGGGGGTGTTGTCAGTGGTGGATGCCAATGTTCTCGACGTGGGCCATGTACGGACCGATCCCCGGCTCGGGCTCACCGAGGTGGAGGTGGAGCTGCACCTGGAGACCAAGGGGCCGGAGCACTGCGCCGACGTCCGGGCGGCGCTGCACGAGGCGGGCTACACGGTCATCGCCTAGCGAGGCGGACCGCGGCGGCCGCACCCCGGTTCCACCGAACTGGTTGTAGTGACGCGATATAACGCGATACAGTGGCGCCCGGATTCAGCTGAAGAACATCCACATCAACGGGAGAACCCACATGCCAGGCGCCATCTACGCCGAAGGGCTAGTGAAGACCTTCGGCGACGTACGGGCTCTGGACGGCGTCGACCTCGATGTCCCCGAGGGCACGGTGCTGGGCCTGCTCGGTCCCAACGGCGCGGGCAAGACCACCGCCGTACGCGTACTGACCACCCTGCTGCAGCCCGACAGCGGCAAGGCGGTCGTCGCCGGGATCGACGTGCTCAGGCACCCCAACGAGGTCCGCCGCTCGATCGGCCTGTCCGGCCAGTTCGCGGCCGTCGACGAATACCTGACCGGCCGCGAGAACCTCCAGATGGTCGGCCGCCTGTACCAGATGAGCGGCAAGGACGCGAAGGTCCGCGCGGGCGAACTGCTCGACCGGTTCAACCTCGCCGACGCCGCCGACCGGCCCGCCAAGACCTACTCCGGCGGCATGCGCCGCCGGCTCGACCTCGCGGCCGCCCTGGTCGTCAGCCCGCCCGTGATGTTCATGGACGAGCCGACCACCGGACTCGACCCGCGCAACCGGCTCGCCCTCTGGGAGGTCATCGAGGAACTGGTCGCCGCCGGTACGACACTGCTGCTCACCACCCAGTACCTCGAAGAGGCCGACCGGCTCGCCCACGACATCTGCGTCATCGACCACGGCAAGGTCATCGCCCGCGGCACCTCCGACCAGCTCAAGGCCCGCACCGGCGGCGAGCGCGTCGAGGTCGTCGTCCACCAGCGCGAGCAGATAGCTCCCGCCGGCGAGGTGCTGCGCGGCTTCGGCAAGGGGGAGGTGGCCGTCGAGGACCACACCCGCAAGCTCACCGTCCCCGTGGCCGGCGGCGCCAAGCTGCTCGCCGAGGTCATCCGCGAGCTGGACGCGCGCGGCGTCGAGATCGACGACATCGGCCTGCGCCGCCCGACGCTGGACGACGTCTTCATCTCACTCACCGGCCACGCGGCCGAAACCGACGACGAGAACGACAAGGAGGCGGCCCGGTGACTGCCGTACAGGACGCCGTGAAGGTCGCGGCACCCCGGCCGCGCGGCGGTGTCGTCCAGTCGGTCTCCGACTCGCTGGTCGTCGCCCAGCGCAACCTGATCAGGATGACCCGCATCCCGGAGATGATCATCTTCGGGATGATCCAGCCGATCATGTTCGTGGTGCTGTTCAGCTACGTCTTCGGCGGCTCGATCTCCGTCGAAGGCAACACCTCACCCGCCGCGTACCGCGAGTTCCTGATGGCCGGCATCTTCGCGCAGACCGTGACCTTCGCCACCGCGGGTGCCGGCGCGGGCATCGCCGACGACATGCACAAGGGCCTCATCGACCGCTTCCGGTCGCTGCCCATGGCACGGGGCGCGGTGCTCACCGGCCGCACCCTCGCCGACCTGGTGCAGACGGCACTGACCCTGGTGGTCCTCGCCGTCGTCGCGCTGATCGTCGGCTGGCGCGCCCACGAGAACATCGGCAAGGTGCTGGCCGGCTTCGCCCTGCTGCTCCTGCTCGGCTACGCGTTCTCGTGGATCGGCGCGCTGATCGGACTCTCGGTCCGCACTCCCGAGGCGGCCACCTCGGGCGGGCTGATCTGGCTCTTCCCGCTGACGTTCATCTCGAACGCCTTCGTGCCGTCGGGCAACATGCCGACGTTCCTGCGGCACATCGCGGAGTGGAACCCGTTCAGCGCCACCGTGCAGGCCGCCCGCGAACTCTTCGGCAACCTGCCGGAGGGCTACCGGGCGCCGGAGGCGTGGCCCATGCAGCACCCCGTGTGGGCCTCGATCCTCTGGTCGGTCCTGATCATCGTGGTCTTCCGGACGCTGGCGGTCCGCAAGTACCGATCGGCGACCGCCTGACCGTACGGGCGTACGTACTCGCGCAGGGGGGGGGGGGGGGGGGGGGGGGGGGGGGGGGGGGGGGGGGGGGGGGGGGGGGGGGGGGGGGGGGGGGGGGGG
>NZ_JBSOPZ010000056.1:0-32521 GCF_053763515.1 Streptomyces mabaensis | reverse complement strand
GAGAGACCGAAGTGGCCTGACGTCTGGGGACGTTCGTCTGTACACAACTGGGGAGCTAAGGCCGTACGCCGACACCTCTTCGAGGTAGTGCGTGGTGAGCACGATGGTGGATCCGCGTTCGCGGAGCTTGTCCACGGCGTCCCACAGCGCGTCCCGGGACTGGATGTCCAGGCCGGTGGTGGGCTCGTCCAGGAAGAGCAGTTCAGGACTGCCGTATACGGCGGTGGCGAAGTCCAGACGTCGCTTCTCGCCGCCGGAGAGCTGGGAGACCTGGGTGGTGGCCTTGTGGGTGAGGTCGACGATGCTGAGCACGCGTTCGACCCTGTCGCTGCGCTGGGAGAGTTTTCCGATCAGCCGGACGGATTCTGTCACCGTCAGGTCCGGGGAGAAGCCGCTCTCCTGCAGCATGATGCCCATCCGGGGCCGCACGGCGCGCCGGTCGCGGGGGCTGTGGCCGAAGACCCGCACGGTGCCCGAGGTGGCCGCCCGGTGGCCTTCGATGGTCTCCAGGGTCGAGGTCTTGCCGGCGCCGTTCGTGCCGAGCAGCGCGTATAGCTCCCCCTTCGCCACCTGGAAGGACAGGTCTTTGACAGCATGGAAGTCGCCGTAGTTGAGGTTCAGACGTTCCACGTCGATCACTGGTGTCGAGGTCATACGATCGATTTCAGCCGTCATCACGCTCGTCCGGCAGTGGCGTGGTGTCATCAGCCCGCCATGACAATCCTTAGGGTGAGCGCATGACGCAGTGACACTGGTGCACTGACCGAGCGGGGAAGAATACTGCGCGGCAGACTCTGCTGTTCGATACTGGAGTGCTGCACATGACCACCCGGCCCCCATGCGTTTTGCTGTCGGCCCGTGAGCCGTCACTCCTGGTCTGCGCTGCTTTCTTCGTCCACTGCCTCGGCGTCGGCTTCTACCCTGACGGCATGGAGCTCTGGTCCCAGAACAACCAGTTGCTGACGTGGACAGCCGCGGCCCTCACCATGGTGACCGCTCTGGCGACCCCTGTGCTCGGCCTGCTCACTCAGCGGCCAGGTGGCGACCGGTGAGACCAATCATGCGAGCGCAGAACAAGATGCTCGGGCACACCGAGACGACGCAGGGGCGGCTGCGCCGATGGAACCTCATTACGTTCGTTCCGCTGCTGGCTGCCGTAGGGGCGCTGCTGGTGGCGCGCGATGCCCGGGCCTGGTGGGACGCCGCCGTCTTGAGCCTGGGCGTGGTAGCGGCCCTGGTGGTCGTCGAGCGGTGGACGGCAGGCGATACTTCCCGCGTCGCGCTCCCCTGCCTGATCATCACTGCGGCCGTGTGGCCGTTCGGCGTGCTGGTGGCCGACAGTCGCACGGCGTTCTACGGCATTCTGATCGTGGGCCCCTACTTCATCCTTGAGCTGCCGCGCCACCGAGGTGCGGCGACCCTGGGGCTGGCCGCGTTCGTCGCCGCAGTAGGCACGGCGAGGCTGATGGAACCAGCAGCACAGGACGATGTCCTCGGCGTCCTCATCCAGTACGTCCTGATCCCCACGGGCGTCACCGTGATCGTGACCGGCCTCCTGTTCGCCAACCAGCAGTTCTACAAGATCATGGAGCAGTCGCGGGATCGCGAGGCGGAGCTGGCCGTCATCCGGGAACGCGTACGTTTCGCCAGTGACCTGCACGACATCCAGGGCCACACACTGCATGTGGTGAAGCTGAAGATCACGCTGGCCGAGAAGCTGCTGCGCAGCGACATCGGGCGCGTGGAGGAGGAACTACGGGAGGTGCACGCCCTGCTCAGCGACACGATCACCCAGACCAAGGAGCTCGCCCACGCACAGCGGCGGCTCAACCTGTCCGTGGAACTGGAGAACGCGAAGAACCTCCTCGAAGCCGCGGGCATCCGCGTGCGTGTCAACCGTGAGGCTGACGCCGACGAGAGAGTCAACGCGCTGCTCGGCCAGGTCCTCCGCGAGACGACGACCAACATCCTCCGCCACGCGCAGGCCACCCGGGTGCGGATCACTCTCTCGGAGTCGAGCATCACCATCGTCAACGACGGCGCTCAGGAGGCTCCCCTCCCCGTGCTCAGCGGACTGGGCACCCTCAAGGAACGAGTGAGCGACAACGGAGGCGCGCTGACGGTGGAGCAGGACAACGGGCGCTTCCTCACAGCGGCCACGTTCCCGGACCCTCGCTCAGCGACGCCGCCACCCGCGGCACGGGAGGACGACCGATGACCACCGTGGTACTCGCCGACGACGAGGCCCTGCTCCGTAAAGCGCTGGCGTCGCTGCTGACTCTCGAAGGCGAGATCACGGTGCTCGCCGAAGCCCAGGACGGCGAATCGGCCATCCAGGCCACACTGCTCCACCGGCCCGACGTGCTCGTCATCGACCTGGAGATGCCCGGCGTGGACGGACTCGGTGCTGTCGCGGGGATCCGCCGTGCGCGACCGGACCAGGTGATCCTCATGCTGACCCGCCATGCCAGGCCCGGGGTCCTCCGCAAAGCCCTGAAACTCGGAGTCCAGGGCTTCGTCAGCAAGTCGGCGGAACCCGCGCACATCACGCAGGTCATCAACACTCTGCACCAGGGCAAACGCTGGATCGACCC
Organism: Streptomyces mabaensis; assembly: GCF_053763515.1. Taxonomy (NCBI): domain Bacteria; kingdom Bacillati; phylum Actinomycetota; class Actinomycetes; order Kitasatosporales; family Streptomycetaceae; genus Streptomyces; species Streptomyces mabaensis. The sequence goes on along the minus strand of NZ_JBSOPZ010000056.1, from coordinate 29,927 downwards.
GGACGTCTCCGCACTCGCCATCGTCGACGACTGCCCACTCACCGACCGGGAGATCGACGTCCTGCGAGCCACTCGTGACGGGTACTCCGTCGCGGACATCGCCACCCGCCTCCACCTGGCGGAGGGCACCGTACGCAACTACCTCTCGAACGCCATGCAGAAGACCCAGACCCGTACCCGTCACGAAGCAGCGCGCTACGCACGGGAACACGACTGGCTGTAGAGACGCACGGGATATGCCAGCACGACGCTCAACCCCGGTTAGCCCGGCCGTCGTTCGCTCCACGGTGGATCCGGCCACCATCGACGATGTGGCTCGACGCTAGCCGGCATCGCTGCCGAGATGAAGGGTCGCAAGCAGGTGATGCTTGACGCGGTTCGCGACCGTGACGGCTTCCTCCGCGGTGTCAACCGCCTCAACGATGACCAGGGGGCCGAAGGTTTTCTCGTTGGACACGGTCGCCCCGTAGGGAACGTCGGTCAGGATGGTCGGCTGGTACACCAGTCCCTCATGCGTCCCGCCGGTGCGCACCGTGGCGCCCGGGGACACTGCCTCCGGCACGCGCTGGTCCATGAGGTCGACCGCCCCTTGGTGCACGAGCGGGCCGTTGAGGGGTGTCGTATCGGTAGGAGTCTGTGATCGAGTGGTCGGTGTTCCAGTAGCTGGGACGGGCTGGGCATAGAGGAGGATCAGGGCTGCCGCGATCCGTTCCATGAGCGGGAGATTGTCGCTGGTCATGATCTTGCGGATCAGGGCGATGCGGTGGTGCTGGCTGCATCATGAGGAGCGTCGACGACCAGCGTGAGCTCACCGAGGACGAGGTGAACGACCTGCTCGACGGTGACGAGCGGGACGCCGGATGGAGCGGGGACGGGTACGAGTGGGCGAGGTGAACGTGCCAGGCGCCCGGGCGGGGGCCGTCACTACCTCGCCCGGACGCCTGGCAGGTGGGGCCCGTCAGGGGCCTGGGCAGTGGCAGGCCGGCTCCCGCGTCATCACTCCGCGACGGACGGTCAGTGCCGGTAGCCGTGGGTGCGGTAGGGCACGCAGAGCCGTTCGCCGACCTCGGTGAGTGTTTCCGGGCAGAAGTAGTACCAGCGCAGGTGGCTGATGCCGCCGTCGGCACTCTGCACGCGCAGGACGTCTTCCAGGGCCTCGGGGGCGCCGGCATCGGTCGGCGTGGCCCACAGCAGTACCAGGGGCTCGTCGTCGAGTTCGCGGACTTCGGCGCGCCAGCGCACGTCGGTTTCGAGGTAGAGGGTGTGGTGCAGGGAGCCGGCGGCGATCCTGTCGCGGCCGACCTCGTGAACCATGCCGGTGACCTCGCTGACGGCGTCGGTGAGGAACAGCTGGGTTAGTCGGTCGAGGTCGTAGGCGGAGAACGCCGCGGCGAGCGCGTCGAGCAGGGGCCGCTCAGGTGCGTGGCGGCGGCCGCGAGCGGTGTCGCGGTCGGTCTCGTTCAGCCGCCCCCGTCCGCGATGCAGCGCGGCCTTGACGGCGCCTTCGCTGGTGTTCAGCATCGCGGAGATCTCCTTCAACGGCAGGTCGAAGACGTCCTTGAGTACGAGGGCCGCCCGTTCCTGGGGTGATAGGAGGGTGGTGATCTCCGCGAGGGCGTCTCGTACTTCCGCCGGGTCGGCGTCCGCGGGTGTCGCCCGTTCGGGCAGGTCCAGAGGCAGAGGTGCCGGCCGGCGCAGGCTGTCGAGATAGGCGTTGGTGGCGATTCTGACCAGCCAGGCCATGGGCCGCTGCACCGCCTGATGGGATTGGGCCGCCCGGGTGAAGGCCCGGGTGAGGGTCTCCTGGATCAGGTCCTCGGCATCCCAGACGTTGCTGGTCAGTCGACGGCAGTAGCGGTACAGCTCCGGGCGCAGCGGGTCCAGCGCGGTCAGGAACGCGTGACGGGCAGCACCGACGTTGTTCAACAGCGGCTGGGGCAGTACGCCCGGTGTCGGGTCGGTGTGGGGCATGGCGTGCGGCTCCTCGTGGAAGGGGGTGTTCACGCGATAACGACGCGGCGGAGCCGACGGCGGATACGTACCGCCGGATGTGAGGCCCCTCTCCTCGTGCCCCCTCTGCGATCGTCGAGGTCGCTGACCAGAGGGTGCTCTCGACGGTGCGAAGCACCTTGTCGACAACACCCTCCGACATCGCATTTCACCTACGTCTACGTCGTGACCTCGGGGTGCTGGGCGAGGGTTTCCCACCGGTCTGCCCAGTGCTTGCGCAGGTCGGCGAAGGCAGCATCGTCCATTCCGTACACCGACACGGTGATGCTGGCCGGACCGGTGCCGGGGGTGTCCAGTGGCTGCTGGGCGCCGACGGCGACCAGGTGCCCGGCCGCGTCGATAACGATGTGCTGGTAGCGGCTGGAGTGCCAGACCTCGGTACCCGACTTCTGAACCCTCTCCCGTACCGCGGCTGCGTCCGCCGTTCCGGTCAGGTAGATCGTCCGGCGGCCCTGGTCGGGCTGTCGCTCCAGCCGGAACCGCAGCTGCTCGAAGAAGGTGCGCCAGCCTTCCTCTATGCCGTCGTAGATGTCGGCCCACCGTGCATCGGAGAGATCACCGGGGCGGACCACCCGCACGACTGTGCGCGGGCCGTCGGCCGAGAGCTGGATCTCCTGGCCGTCACCCAGGTCGCCCAGTGCGATCCGGTGGCCCGGCAGCTGCTTTGCGTGATCGACGAAGATGTGGCGGATCTCCCCGTCGAGGCCGGCGTAGTCCCAGCCGAACCAGTCGCGGATCCTCTCCGGCTCGGTCAGCGCCTGCCAGACGGTGTCCAGCGGGGCCTCTATGGCGGTCTCGACCTGGAAGGGCTTGGGCTCGGTCATGGTCGTCACTCCGTTTTCTCAGTGGGTTCGTGGTCGGCGGTTTCGCCGCGGGCGGGGTGGCCGCCTATGAGGACGCGGAAGCGGCGCCCGGACTGGGGGGTGTGGAACTCAGCGGCCAGCTCGGCGACACGGGCGGCAAGCTGGTCGGCGAAGCGTTCGACATCGGCGGGCTCGGCGAAAGCGAGCTCGGTATCAATGGTGAAGGTGACGAGCCGTTTGCCGACCGCCTCCGCGCGCTCACGCATCTCCGCCACATCGCTGAACGCCCGGGCAGTGGCGGACAGCAGAGCGTCAGCGGCGAAACGGTCCTGGCCGGCCGGTGCGGGCTCGCCGATGACAGTCGGTGCGACCACCACGGCGCGCGAGGTGGCCCGCACCACCCGCTCGGTCCTGCCCCGGCGCTGGCGCAGCTCCACCAGCTCCACCAGGCCGCCCTTCTCCATCTCGCGAAGGTGGTAGTTCAGCCGCTGACGGGTCTCACCCAACCTGGCAGCGAGGACCGTGGCCGAGGCCGGCTCATGCAGCTCCTCCAGCAGACGGCGTCGCAGCGGGGACAGCCTGCCGCGTAGGCGTTCCCCCTCGCGCAGCACGTCCAGCTCTTCTCTCATGCCTGCACTCCACCATTTGACAAATCCATTTGTCAAATGGTGTTCAGGCCGAGAACCGGAATGGATGATCACCCGAGGCGAAGGTGTCCGCCTCGTGGCCGAGTGTCGGCAAACGATCGTTCGCGTTACACGAAGATCGACATGACTTCCTGCAGGTCGCGAGCGTAACGATTCCCGTGTACGCGCCTATGCGCGCACCACCACAGCGGTACACCTTCAGCTGGCTGCGTTGGGGTGACGCGGGCCGGCCTCGCCGGGCGGGGCGACCTCGCCCTTGGTGCCGGCGGCGATGATGCCGCGGGAACGCCGGTCCTTACCGTCGGCTTCGGGCGATCGCCAGTGCGCGAAGACGGCGATGAGGGCCCCGGCCCACAGCAGGGCCCGGAGGGTGAAGTAGGCGGTGCTGTGGCTGAGCAGTGCTTCCGCTTCGGCGCCTTGCGTGAGGGTTCGCACGGCGTTGATGACCACGGTGACGGGCGGGTCAGTCCCGGACCTGGATGGGGGGTACGCGGTGGGTGGTGGCATCTTCGACGAGGGTGCGCAGGGCCGGGTTGGTGAGGTCGTCAAGGGTGCGGATCTTGACGTGGCGCATGTTGGCGCCGGTGACTTCGAGGAGCCCGTCGGGTTCGGGGAGGCCGGTGCCGTAGTAGAAGCCGAAGACGACGTGCTTGGTGAAGGGCGCCAGCCAGCAGAATTGCTCGCTCATCTTCTTCGGGCCGGTGCCGTAGCCGGCGGAGCGCTGGCTGGTCCAGACGACCTCGACGGTCTGGGGCAGCACGTCGAAGATCAGGGCGCGGCAGGCCGCGGCCAGGTTCCGGATGCCTCGGGTGACGCCTGGGTCATCTCTCGGAAGACGCTGTCGTCGGTGGTCACGATGCCCTTGCCGGCCATGAAATCGCTCTACCTTCTGTGTGTGGTCTCATGTCGTCGAGTACGGCTTCCGGGCCACGCATGACGTGGGATCGCCAACCGCGGCCCACGAGGGTCCGCGCGCACCGCTGGACGGGGTTGTCGGGCTCGAAGCCTTCATGGGCGAGAACACGAGGGTGCCCAACTCCAGTGTCCAGGCGATCGCCCAGTCCACCTCGGCATTCCCGTCGCCGGACGGTGCGGCCTCCTGCCAGCCGATGCGGACCATTCGCGGCGTTCTCCGGGGCGGGCGAGCAGGTCGCGGGCGTGACGCACCTGCTCATCAGCCAGCGCCGGGCTCAGCCGTCCTGGCCGGCGGGCTTGGGCCCGGGGAGCGCCTCACCGGTCTCCAGCAGCGTCTTCAGGCTGGCCACGAGGGCGGGCCAGCCCTCCTTGATCATCTCCCGGAGCGTGCTGCCGGGCTCGAAGCCGTCGTGGACGACGGTCAGCTTCACCATGTCACCCAGCGGCTCGATGTCGAAGGCCACCTTCGTCCTCGGCTCGCTCGCGAGCTTGGTCCGGGTCTCCTCGTCCACCCCGACGGTCTGCGCCCATTCGGGAGTGAAGGTGTGCCAGGTGTAAGACAGCCGGCGGTACGGGTCGGATTCCAGGACGACCTGCTCGGGGTGGGCGATCTTGTTCCCGCGTTCGGTCCAGGTCATGTGCGAGCCGGCCTGCCAGTCAGTGCCGAACTCCAGGCCCCAGTAGCGGCTGGTGAAGGCCGGGTCGGTCAAGCCCCGCCAGAGCTGCTCCGCGGTGGTCTTGACGTAGGTGGTATAGACGAAGGCGTTGCTGTCCATGGGGGGATTCTCCAGTGCGTTCTTCAGGTCGGCGAGCGCATGCACCCGCGCGCGGTCGTAGCCACTGATCCATCGATCCGCGATGGCGTTGATCGGCTCGGCGTTGAGGTAATGCAGCTTTTCCCGGCCCCGCCGGGTGGTGGTGATCAAGTTGGCCGCCTCAAGCAGGGACAAGTGCTTGCTGACCGACTGGCGTGTCATCTCCAGCTCGGCGCACAGCTCCCGCAGTGTCTGCCCGTTGCGTGCGTTCAGGCTGTCCAACAGCCGACGGCGACCGGCGTCGGCCAGTGCCTTGAAGACCTCGTCCATCTCCGGCCTCTCAAATATGCAGCCGTTTAACTGCCTATTACGATAGGCAGCCGTTAGGCTGCATGTCAAAAGGGGCAGCCGCTCGGCCCTCTCCATCCGCGCCCGCGCCGACAAGCAGTACCGGGCGTCCGTGCGGGATCCTCCACCGCATCCTCACCGGAAAACAGGCGTCACCCCGCGCGGACGCGGCGGCGTTTCGGCGAGTACTACGGGGACCCCCAGGAGACCGGGGTCCTCATCGTCGGCTTCGGGCGATCGCCGGTGGTGCGAAGACGGCGATGAGGGCCCCGGCCCACAGCAGGGCGCGGGCGGTGAAGTATCCGGTGCTGTGGCCGAGCAGTGCTTCTGCTTCGGCGCCTTGGGTGAGGGTTCGTACGGCGTTGATGACCACGGTGACGGGCTGGTGTTCGGCGAATGCCTGCAGCCAGCCGGGCATGGTCTCCACCGGGACGTAGGCGCTGGAGGCGAAGCTGAGGGGCATGACGAGGAAGCCGATGCCCTGGGCGGCCTGGGCGTTCTTGGTGAGCAGGCCGAGGGTGATGAACAGCCATACGAAGGCGAAGCCGAACAGTGCGCAGATGCCGAAGCCTGCCAGTGCCTGGAGCCAGTCGGTGTGGATGCGGAAGCCCAGGGCGAAGGAGATGGCGGTCAGGACGGCGAGGTGGCCGATGAGGACGAGTGAGTCGGCGAGCGCCCGCGCGAGTGTGGTGGCTGCGGCGGGCATGGGCAGGGAGCGGAGTCGGTCGAAGAAGCCTTCTTGCAGGTCCTCGGCGATGGCGACGGCGGTGCCCATGCCCAGGAACAGGGAACTGACGGTGATGATGCCGGGCACCATGAAGTCGACGTAGGCCAGTGTGCCGGTGCCGATCGCGCCGCCGAAGACGTAGCGGAAGATCAGCAGGAAGGTCAGGCCCTGCATCAGGCCGATGATCAGCAGCTGTGGCGTGCGCAGGTACTTCAGCAGGGCACGCTGGGCGATCACTGCAGTGGACGGCAGGAGCCGGGCGCCGTTGAGGGGACGGTGGATCGCGGGAGCGGTCATCGGGTGCTTCCAGAGGTGGTCGTCGGTGCTGCGGCAGCCTCGCCGGAGCCGGTGGTGTCGGTCGGGTGGCCGGTGAGGGCGAGGAAGACCTCGTCCAGGGTGGGGCGGCGCAGGGCGATGTCCTCGACGGCGACCTGGTGGTCCCGCAGCGACTGAACCGCTTGCATGAGCTGCTCCGGACCATGCTCGACCGGCAGGGATATCAGCTGGGCTGCCGGGTCGGTGTGCGGGGCGCTCGCGCTGATCCGCTCCAGGGCGCGGGCGGCGAGGGGTACGTCCTGGTGGCTGCGGACGTGGACCTCGATGACGTCCCGGCCGGCGCGGGTCTTGAGTTCGCCGGGTGTGCCCGTGGCGATGGCCTTGCCGTGGTCGATGATGACGATCTGCTCGGCGAGCTGGTCGGCTTCGTCGAGGTACTGGGTCGTCAGCAGTACGTCGGTGCCCTGGGCCACGAGGGCGCGGATGGCGTCCCACAGTTCGATGCGGCTGCGCGGGTCGAGGCCGGTGGTGGGTTCGTCCAGGAGCAGCAGTTGGGGTGCGCCGACGAGGCTGGCGCCGAGGTCCAGGCGGCGGCGCATGCCGCCGGAGTAGGTGCGTACCAGGCGGTCGGCTGCGTCGGTGAGGCCGAGCTGTTCGAGTACGGCGTCCGCCGCTTTGCGTGCGGTGCGGCGGTCGTGGCCGAAGAGGCGGGCGACCATGCGCAGGTTCTCGCGGCCGGTCATGGCCTGCTCGACGGCGGCGTACTGCCCGGCCAGGCCGATGCGCTGGCGCACCTTCTCCGGGTGCCGGGCGGTGTCGATGCCGCCTACGTGCAGGCTTCCCGCGTCGGCCCGTATCAGGGTGGCGACGGAGCGGACGAAGGTGGTCTTCCCGGCTCCGTTGGGTCCGAGAACGGCCATCACCTGGCCGGCCGGGGCCACCAGGTCGAGGCCGTTGAGCGCCGTGGTGGCGCCGAAGCGTTTGGTGAGGCCGCGGGCCTCGATAGCGAGGGTCATGCGTCTACTTCCAAAGGGATGTGGGCAGGGCGAAGCCGAGCCCCGTCCGCTGTGTTCGGGGACGGGGCCCGTGCGGTTTTCCTTGCGCGGGGATTCAGATCAGGTCGAGTACGGCTTCCAGGCGCCGACTGACGTGGGACTTCCAGCCGCCGCCCATGATGGTGCGGGCGCGTTGCTGCAAGGGGTTGTCGGGGTCGAAACCCTCGTGCAGGAGGAACAGGCGGGTGCCCTTTCCTTCCGGCTGCAGAGTCCAGGTGAGGGTCCAGTCCACGTTCAGGCCGTCGGCCGCAGCGTCCTGCCAGCCGATGCGGAGCATCTTCTCGGGCTCGAAGGCCAGCACCTCGGCCTGGACGGTGCCGGAGAATCCGGTTGCGGGTACGGCGACGACCTGCATGGTGTAGCGGTGGCCGACTTCGAGCCGGAAGTCGCCGGGCATCAGCCACTGTGCGATCAGCTCGGGCTCGGTCAGCGCGCGCCATACCTTCGTCGGCGGGTGGGACAGGAACTGATCGACGCGGACCTCTGCCAGATCATCTTCGGTCATGACTCATCGTCATCCATCGAGTCGAGCAGGTCCCGCAGGCCGGAGAGCTTCTCGCGCCAGAACCGCTCGTACGGGTGGAGCCACTCCTGGACCTCGTACAGGCCGACCGCCTCCAGCCGGTACAGCCGCTGCCGCCCCACTTTGCGCTCGCTGACCAGCCCGGCCTCCCGCAGCACCCGCAGGTGCTCGGAGAAGCTCGGGCGGGCCATATCGAAGGCGCTGGCGAGCTGCGCGACCGGCTGCGGGCCCTGTTCGCGCAGCATCCGCAGCACCTCACGCCGCACCGGGCTCGCCAGTGCGGCGAAGATCCGATCCTCCGGCGCCCGAACAGACATCATGAGTCCGTCACTGCCACTTGGTGGTGGACAGGACCAGGCCGTTGCCATCCGGGTCGACAAGGGTCGCCTGCCGGGCCCAGGGGTAGTCCGTGGGGCCCTCGACCGTGACACCGGCCCGCGTAAGCGCGGCGCAGTCGGCATCCACGTCCGAGGTCTCCAGCATGATTCCCTGCGCGTTTCCGGGGGTGAAACCCATCTCGGCGGTGGCCAGGGTGAAGCTGGTCTGCGCCCCCTTCGGGGCCACCTGCAGCCAGCGCATCGGACCCATGTCCTGGTCCATGACGACCTCGAAGCCCAGCGCGCCGACGTAGAAGTCCTTGGCCCGGTCCTGGTCAGCGACGGGCAGCGTAACGATCTTGATGTGAGTGATGTTCATGCCCCGACTATAGATAGGAAATTTCCTACCTGTCACTTCGATCATGCTCGCGCCGCAAGAATCCTGTCGGCATGCGCCCTGTCAGTCAGCTCCAGGGCTTGTCGAGGTCGAGCACTTCATTGCGCTCCGTCAGCGAGTACCAGTTGCCGTTGTCGTCGCGGAAGATCGCCTCGATGCCGTACGGCCTCTCCTGGGGCTCCTGTAGGAACTGGACGCCCTTCGCCTTGAAGTTCCTGTAGTCCCCGCGGCAGTCGTCGGTGCGGAACGCGCCTGCGCCGATCACACCCTTGCTGACCAGCTCGGTCAGAGCCTTGGCCGACTCCGGATCGAGGCCGGGGCCGTCGGGGCGCATCAGGGCCAGCTCCACATCAGGCTGGTCCTTGGCGCCGACGGTGACCCAGCGCATATCACCCATCGCCATGTCCGTACGGACTTCGAAGCCGAGCTTCTCGGTGAAGAAGTTCTTGGTCCGCTCCTGGTCGAGCGTCCAGACGGTGGTGATGCCGAGTCCCTTGATCATGTTGTGCTCCAGGTAGGGGTGGGGTCGTGCAGGCGTTTCTGCCTGCCCTGTCAGCGTAGGGAGCGCGGAATTTACCCGGCTTCTTCAGAATTGCGGTCCCTCTCCTCGCCGTCCCGGGCTTGGCCGCGGCCGTCCTTCCCCTTGCGGTACCGCTCCTTGCCGGGGAATCCGCCCGCCCACAGCAGCGCGTAGCAGCCGGGTACCAGCGCGGCGCCGCGGCCGACGTTCTTCGCCCGGTACTCGCTCGGCGTCAGCCCCGCCTGCTTCTTGAAGCGGGCCGAGAAGGTGCCGAGGCTGCTGAAGCCGACCAGCATGCAGATCTCCGTCACTGACAGATCGGCCGTACGCAGCAGCTCCTCGGCGCGCTCGATTCGGCGTTGCGACAGGTACTGGCCCGGCGTCTGGCCGTACACCGCTTTGAAGGCACGTACGAAATGAAAGCGCGAGTACCCGGCATGGGCCGCCACTGCGTCCAGATCCAGCGCCGGATCCGCCCAGTCCCGGTCCATGGAGTCCTTGGCCAGGCGCAGCTGCCTCAGGTGGGCGAGATACGCCGTGACCGGGGTCGCGGACGGGGTGTGCACTCTTCGATGCTGGCACGCCCCACTGACAATGGCCTCAGCGCGGCTCTGGGTGACGCGCTACAGGCGCCGGGGCAGGTCGCCTTCCTCGAATGGGTGAGCGTCTTCAACTTGGCCACTGATCGGGTGACGGGGCAGGGGGCGGAACGGGCGGAGCCACAGGAGGGCGAGCTTGACTCTCCGTGCCACGAGGGAGTCGCCGATGTTGCGGCTCCAGCACGCTTGGCCGCGGCCGCGGAGACTTCCGCTTCGGCGGCACCGGCGACTCGATCGCCCTTCATCGTGTTCCGCGACACCTTGAAACGCGCGGACAGCTCCCGCCCGGACAGCCCCTGCTCACGACGGGCCCGACGGATTCTCTCGAACAACGCCTCACGTGACCTGTGCACCATCTGAGGACGCTCCGGGTCCCTTGCCCAAACACCTGCGGCTGGGCCTGGACGCCGGCTACGATTACCGGCCCGTCCGCGATGACCTGGCCGAACGTGGCATCGACGCCCGGATCACTCACCGTGGAGAGAAGGCCCGATCCAGGCTGGCGGACGCTGGGTGGTCGAGCGGACGAATTCCTGGATGAACAACTTCGGGAAACTACGCCGCTGCACCGAACGACGCGAGACCACGATCGAGTTCTACATCGCACTGGCCTGCATATTCGTCACCGTCCGCCACCTCATCCGCCGAGCCTGGACCCACTACCGATGGGACACGCGACCCCGCACCCCCCGCATCCGATGACCTAGTGGCGGACGCCCTGACTCAAGAACCGTCGTCGTATCTGCCGGGGGGTGTCAGCCACGCAGAGCCAGCGTGGTCCCCAGGCCGACCAGGCTCACGCCCGACACTCCGGCGAGGCCCTGCCGGACGCGGGGGCGGCGCAGCAGGACCTCGACGCGGGCCAGGAGCCAGAGCACCAGCACGAACCAGAGGAACGACAGGAGCCAGAAGGTCCCGGCGAGCACGCTGTGTGCGGCCGTGGTCGTCAGGCCCGGCAGGGTGAACTGGGGGAAGAGGGAGAGGTAGAAAGCCGCCACTTTGGGGTTCAGCAGGTTGCTGATCAGGCCCTGCCGCAGGGAGACGCGCACGACGCTTCCTGCGGCAGGTTGGGTGGGTTGGGCGTGGCGATGTGCCGGAGTGTCCCCGGCGCCGCTTCGGCGCAGGCGGACGAAGTCGGCCAGGGCGTGGACGCCGAGGTAGATGAGGTAAAGAGCGCCAGCTATGCGCACGGCTGCGTAGCCGAGCTCCGAGGCGGTCAGCAGGGCCGTCAGGCCGGCCACCGCAGCCGCGGCCAGTATGGCGTGCCCCAGCATGATCCCCGCCGCGGTCGCGATGCCTGCACGCCGCCCCGCTCGGGCCGTGTTGGCCAGCAGCAGGGTCAGATCGGGGCCGGGCACGACGATGATGACCAGGGACGCGGCGACGAAGCCGATCAGTTCGGACATGGGGATCCCTCAGCGTGCGTGTGAACCCGGTTCGACCGCACAAAAGGGAGCGGTTGCTGGGTGCCGTGCCCGTCGGTGGCAACCTGGCCATGTCAGCAGATGTCATCGCGTCTGGACAGGGCCAATTGCAATGATCTGGACTGACTCGCGCAGGCTGGGCGTGTCGAAATACGGAACGCCGGGGATCCTGGTCGCCATCACTGGGCCATCGGCGAGCACGAGGAAGCCGCCCACCGCTGCTGAGGCAACTGCCGGTCGGGGCAGCGCTTTTCCAGGACCCGCCACCCGCTGCAGCCGACCGGCCTGCCTTGCTCATTCCTCGTCGGCGGCGTCTGGGTCGCGCAGCGGGCGCAGGCCGCCGGGCAGGTTGGGGAGCTGGAAGGAGTACCGGCCGTGGATCTCCTTACCTGGACACCTTCGAGTGACGCCTGAACCGGCGCCGTGGCGATCGAGGTGCAGGGTTCGTTAGGTCATTCGAGTGCAGGTCTGGGGAAGGCCGGTGTGCGGGTGGTCAAGGACGCGATGGCGGTGTCGTTCGGCGAGTGCGGTTGGTCGACGGCGACGGTGAGTTGGTCACGGCCGCCTGCCGGTTCCTGGATCATCTGGTCGAGCAGGGCGGTGCCGGCGGCGTTGTCGTGCGCGGATGCGGCCAGCACGACCACCCCGATAATCAGCCCCATCGCATCCACGGCCAGTCCCCGCGCTTGCGCCCGGACGCCTTCTTGTTGGCATCCAGTCCCGTCGTGGTCCTGGGGACACCGGCGGCCGCGCGCACGGACTGGGTGTCGATGATCACGAGGGACGGGTCCTCTAACCGGCGGGCTCTCTCCCGTACCTGGCAGCGCAAAAGTTCCTGGATCCGCTGGTCCAGGCCGTCCTGGCGCCACAGACCGAAGTAGTAGAACACCGCCGACCAGATCGGCAGGTCATGGGCCAGGTAGCGCCACTGGCAGCCCGTCCGGTCGCAGTTCCCGGGAGATCGTCGATGGTGACCGGCCCAGCCGTCCGGCGATCTCTCGTACCCCAGCGCCCTGCACGCGCAGCAGAGCGATCTCCTCCCGTTCGGCGAACGAGAGATGACGGCCCGAGACGGTCAGGTTGATCTGCGGCATCCCGCCAGCGTGTCGGAACCACCGCGTTCCCACCGCTAGCGCGGCTCCGACAGCGACCGCCGCATCCTCACTGGTCAGGCCCTTGGCAATCTCGCCCCAGAACAGCCGCTCGATCTCGCGCCGGGTCGAGGGCCGCCCCGGCGACTTCATCGGTGACCGACCCGTCAACTCCGCCATCCAACCCGCTGGTCGCCCCACAACACACCTCTCTGATCAGGGGTGTTGCTACGACTGGTTGAACCCGGTCAATACACGAGTCAGGCGTTCGCGGACGCTGCCGCAGGGCCGGCGTCCTGCAGAGCATGAGCGCCGTCGGCAGCAGCGCGGACAACGCCGCCGCCGAATCGTTCAACGCGACCTTCAAAAGGGAGACCCTGAAAGACCGAAAGGGCTGGCCGAGCGAGCGCGAGGCACGGCTCAATGCCTTCCGCTGGCTGCACCGCTACAACATCCGGCGCCAGCATTCCAGGCTCGGACAACGATCTCCTGCTCTGACCCGACCGGCCCCACAGCGCCGGGTAGCCCGTGGGTTCGAAGTGCATCGTGTGGAGGCATCGAAACAGGTGGGCCGGGCTGATACCGTTGAGTTTAACGTTCTACTCGGTCTGTCTGGTGCAGTCGGCTCAGTTTTGGGAACCGGCGCTAGACCGTGACATCCAGGAGGATCCATGCCCTTGATCAGCGACGGCCCCGGCTTGGGGGAGCTGTCTCAGGTGATTGCCCTGAGCTGGGGCGATGTCGGAGTCCGCGCGATGGGAACCGCCTCGCTGCAGGCTGATGCCACACCCGCTGGTGAGGGGGTCTACCGAATCCGGGTGGTGGTCGAGGCTTCGACGGCCGGTGGGGTGGTCGAGGTGAACTGGCGGGTGCCCTGCACGGACGCCGCGGTGTTCTGGTCCCCGCGCCTGGAAGGTGATCCGTGGCTGCCGATGGCGGTCGGGGATTACCGGTTCACGTCCAGCGCTGCCCGCTACGCGCCTCTGGGGGTGCTGCTGGCCCATGACGGCACCGCGCGCATGGCCTTCGCGGCCTCCGAGACGCTGTGGCCGGTGGAGATCGGTGCGGGTGTGGACGACCTCTCCCTGGCCGCGGACTTCACCGTCAGTCTGCGCGTGTCACTGCCGGCGGAGGCGCCACCGGAATACGTTTTTGAAGTGCTGCTCGACACCCGGCGGCAGCCGCTTGCCGCCACGGTCACCGCTCTGACCGACTGGTATGCCGCCGAGAACTCCTGCCTGTTGTCCCCGCGGCTTGAGCACGCCCAGGCCGCGGTGTACTCCACGTGGTACTGCTTTCAGCAGACGATCGACGCCAAGACGGTGGAGGAGGAGGCCGCCCGCGCTCGTGAGACGGGCTTCGGTACGCTCATCATCGATGACGGATGGCAGACCTCTGACACCTCCCGCACCTATGCGTTCTGTGGGGACTGGGAGCCCGATCCGGATTCCTTTCCGGACATGGCGGGCCACGTCGCACGGCTCCATGATCTGGGACTGCGCTGCCTGCTGTGGATCGCTCCGCCGCTGCTGGGCCGCCGCAGCGGTGCCTGGCAGGCGCTGTCCGGGTACACCCTGGGCTTCAACGCCGAGTGGCAGGCAGCTGTCCTTGATCCGCGCGAGCCTGTCGTGCGTGCCCACCTGGTCCGGGCGTGTACCCGCGCGGTCGAGGAGTGGAACGTCGACGGCCTGAAGATCGACTTTATCGATGCGCTCGCCCAGCTCCCGGCCCCGCCGCCCTCTCCCACTGCGGACTGCAGCCTGGTCGAGGAGGGCGTGGACCGGCTGCTCTCGGAGATCACGGCCCAGGTTCACCGGCATCGTCCGGACGCGATGGTCGAGTTCCGGCAGGAGTATGTCAGCCCGCGCCTGTGGCGCTACGGCAATCTGCTCCGCGCCTTCGACTGCCCCTACGACGCGATAGAGAACCGGGTACGGACCCTGCGTGCCCGGCTGCTAGCCGGACCCGGCACCGCTCACTCCGACCCCATAGCCTGGCATCCCGACTCCACCGGAGAGGACGTCGCACGCCAACTGCTGAACGCCGCCTTCGCCGTCCCTCAAGTCTCCATGCGGCTGGACACTCTCGACCCCGAACACCGCCAAGTCCTCACCCACTGGCTCGCCGTGGTGGCGCAGTGGCGGGACGTACTACTCACCGGCCGCATGACGGCCGACCGGCCGGAGCTGAACCACCCGTCGGTGAGCGCGTACCTGGGCGACCGGGCAGTGCTAGCCTCCTATGCTGACACTGCCCTCCCGGTTCAGACCAGGGAACAACCACGCCCCACCCAGATCGCCGTCCTCAACGGCAGCGTCCGGGACCGGGTTCTGCTCGACGCTCCCTCTCCGCTCGGGGCTTACACCGCCGACGTCCGGGACTACCGCGGACGTCTGGTCAGCTCCTTGAGGATCGACCTCAGTCCGGGCATCCACCCTCTGCCCGTTCCCGCAGGCGGCACCGCACACCTCAGGAGCACCTAAGTGGGACGCACCACCGTCAAGGACGTCGCCCGTCATGCCGGAGTGTCCCCCCAGACGGTCTCCAACGTCCTCAACCAACGCGGACACTTCGGCGAGGCCGTTCGGCAACGCGTTCTGGCATCCGTCGAAGCGCTGGGGTACCAGCCCAGCAGCGCTGCGCGCAGTCTGCGTTCGAACCGTACCCGGCAGCTTGCCTACCACGTCCTGCCTGGGCAGTTGCAAGCGCGCAACCCGTTGGTGGTCGACTTCCTCGGTGCGTTGATCACCTCGGCGCAGGCCCAGGGCTACCACATCACCGTCTTCACCACGGACAGGGATGCGCTGGACGGCTTCCGAGACCTGATTGCCGCCCGCACTGCCGACGCCTTCCTCCTGTCCGACTGTGACCGCTTCGACCGCCGCGCCCGGTACCTCGCCGAGCGACGTATACCGTTCGCCGCACTCGGCCGCACCGCTGACGACCTGCCGCAGAGCTGGGTGGATATCGACAACATCGCAGCGGCCGCTGCCATGGTCGACCACCTGGCCGCGAGCGGACACCGCAGCATCGCCTACCTCGCCCGGGACGACGACCGGTACTGGACCCGTGACCGGTTCACCGGGTACCTCCGCGGGCTGGAGCGCAACAGACTCTCCGCCCACAAGGACCTGATCGCCCGCCGAGCGTCCCCTTCTGTGTACGACACCGTTCAGGCCATGCTGCGACACACACCCCGACCCACCGCGATCATGACGGACAGCGATGTGCTCGCCGCCGCCGCTGTCAACGCGTTGAAGGCAGCCGGGCCCCGTCAGGGCGCGGATGTCGCCGTCGCCGGGTTTGACGGCGGCCTGATGGAACACCTTTCCGAACCGCCGGCCGCCTCGGTCCGCATGCCCACGGCGGCTATCGCAGAGCGGCTCATCGCGCGTTGCCTGGACGAGATTGAGGGAACCGCCGGCGCCCGGCCGGGAGAGCTGGTTCCCACGACCATCACGTCCATCGCCACACCACAGTGAGCGCCGCCGGTGCTAACCGGGACCGTTCCGCGGTGCAGGCCCAGAGGCCCACGACGAGGCCGCGTCCGCCCACGTGCGACCGCCCTCCGACGTACACCCAGACTGCTTCCCCCGAGGGTTTTCATGTTCGATATCCACAGCATTCCTTTCAGCCGACGCGGCTCCTATCTGGCCGTCTTGGCCCGCACCGCCGGGCAGCCCGGCGGTGCCGGTATCGTCCTGCGCAGTCTGCGTGGCACCCGCCCCGGGCAGGACCTATTCCGCCTGGCCACCGAGTCGTGCGGCGCAGTCAGCATCCAGGCCGACCCAGAAAGGCTGCGCGTGACCCGCGGCTCGACGGATCTTGAGGTGTGCCTGCCCGACCCGGCGACGGTGCGCCTGCGGGCCCGCGGCGCCGCCGTGACCCTGACCCGTCCCCGGATCGCTGGCGCCGAAGTGGTCATCCCGCTCGACGAGAGCAGCGTGGAGGTCTCCCTGGCCGACGGCTGGAAATACCGTGTGACCGCCCTGGCGGGAACCCTCGAGGTCGACGCACCCTGGGACGGAGCCGAGGCCGTACGGCACATGCGGCTAACGGCGCGGTCCACCCCCGGCTCGGGGAACGCCGAACTCGCCGTCGAGGAATACCAGGCCAGCCGTCCGATGCCGCGAGCGCATCCGCCGTTCGATCAGGCAATCGAGGCTGTCCGTACCGAATTCCGTGAGTGGCTTGACGCCGTACCCACAGCCCCCCAGGAATACGCCACGGCGCGCGAGTTGTGCGCCTACACCTGCTGGTCCACTCTGGTCGACCCCTCTGGGCTGCACCACAGGCCCACGATGTACATGTCCAAGAACTGGATGCACGGCGTGTGGTCGTGGGACCACTGCTTCAACGCCATGGCGCTGGCCTCCGCGCAGCCTGATCTCGCCTGGGACCAGTACATGACCGTATTCGATCACATCCATCCCAGCGGCCTACTGCCTGACAACCTCACAGACACGGCCGCCGGATGGGCCTTTTGCAAACCACCCGTACACGGCTGGACGTTGCGCTGGCTCATCCGCAACAGCGACGTGGTGACCCGCGCCCGCCTCACGGAGGTCTACCCGCGCCTGGCAGCCTGGACCGACTGGTGGTTCTCCAACCGCGATGACAACGACGACGGCATCCCGCAGTACAACCACGGCAACGAATCGGGCTGGGACAACTCGACGGCGTTCGCCGCCGGGGTCCCCCTGGACAGCCCCGACCTGAGCGCCTATCTCATCGTCCAACTCGACACGCTTGCCGAGGCGGCCCGCGCTCTGGGCCGTCCCGCCGAGGCACGGGAGTGGGCGGGCCGTGCCGACCGGCTCGCCGCAAGGATGGTGCCCTACTTCACCGACGGCCCGGACCTGAGCGCCCGCGACCCTCGCACCGGCGAGGCGATCCGGCACACCAGCCTGATCGGCGTCATGCCGCTGGTGGCCGGCCAGCGCCTGCCCCGGGCCGTCCGCGGACGTCTGATGGACAGGCTTAGGGAAGACGGCCCCTTCATGACGGCTCACGGGCTGGCCACGGAACCGCCCTCCAGCCCGGCCTACGAGCCCGACGGCTACTGGCGCGGCCCCATCTGGGCCCCCACCACGTTCCTGCTCACCGAGGCGCTGCGGGACCTCGAGGCGACAGAACTCGCTGACACCGTCGCCCGCCGTTTCTGCGACATGGTGCGCCGCAGCGGCCCAGCCGAGAACTTCGACGCGCTGTCCGGCAGGGCCCTTCGCGACCCCGCGTTCTCGTGGACCGCCAGCACCTTCCTGCTGCTTGCCCACCGGTTGCAGGGGCCTACTTGGGTGCCGTTAACGAGCGGCGAACCAGGTGACAAGTAACCCGCCATTCGGGGCGAAGGCGCCCTGCTCACACGTCGGTGTCATGGGACGCTTCGGCTTCGGCGAGGAGGCGGTAGACGGTGGCGACTGAGGGGTGCTCGCCCTTGTTCTTGCCCGAGGCGATCATGCCCGGCTTCAGGGCCGCTACGGAATCCGGTTCAGCTCAGCTGCTAAAAGTGAACGAAGCCACCCGGAAATGTCGATGAGAATCAGAACTTCGACTTCAGGGCCATCAGCGTGATCGTCTGCGTCAACTACCCGTCAGCTTACGGCGATGGCGCGTCTGCATAGGGTGTGAGCTGGGGTAGCCAGCGATACCGGTGAGGCAGCCCCGTGCGGGAACGTAGCCGAGAGGGAGACAGCAGTCCGATGAATCAGATCCTGTTCGCCGGGGCCATCGGCCTCTTCATCACCCTGATCGGCACCCCGCTGCTGATCAAGCTGCTGGCTCGCAAGGGGTATGGGCAGTTCATCCGGGACGACGGACCACGGGGCCATCACGGCAAGCGTGGAACGCCGACGATGGGCGGCATCGCCTTCATCCTGGCCACTCTCATAACGTACGCACTGACCAAGGTGATCACTGGCGAGGGCGTGACCTACCCGGGCCTGCTGGTGCTGTTCTTGATGGCGGGCATGGGCGTCGTAGGATTCATGGACGACTACATCAAGATCGTCAAGCGGCGTTCGCTGGGTCTGCGGGCCGGGGCGAAGCTGTCCGGCCAGCTGATCGTCGGCATCCTGTTCGCTGTGCTGGCCGTCCAGTTCGCGGACGACCGCGGCCAGACCCCGGCCTCCCTGAGGCTGTCATTCGTCACCGATTTCGGCTGGACCATCGGGCCGGTGCTGTTCGTCGTGTGGGCGCTGTTCATGATCCTGGCCATGTCGAACGGGGTGAACCTGGCGGACGGTCTGGACGGGCTGGCGACCGGCGCCTCGGCCATGGTCTTCGGCGGATACACCTTCATCGGCCTGTGGCAGTTCCAGAAATCGTGCGCCAACGCTATGACGATGACTGACCCCGCCTCCTGTATGGAGGTCCGCGACCCGCTCGACCTCGCCGTCATCGCCTCCGCGCTCATGGGCGCCTGCTTCGGGTTCCTGTGGTGGAACACCTCACCCGCCAAGATTTTCATGGGTGACACCGGCTCGCTCGCCCTCGGCGGCGCCCTGGCCGGCCTGGCCATCTGCTCTCGTACCCAACTGCTGCTCGCCCTGCTGGGCGGCCTGTTCGTCCTGATCACCCTGTCCGTGGTCATCCAGGTCGGCTCGTTCAAGATGACCGGCAAGCGCGTCTTCAAGATGGCGCCGCTGCAGCATCACTTCGAACTCAAAGGCTGGTCCGAAGTTCTGGTCGTGGTCCGTTTCTGGACCATCCAGGGCATGTGCGTCATCGTCGGTCTCGGCCTGTTCTATGCAGGATGGGCGGCGGGCTGAGACGGGACTTTCTCGGCAGGGTGCAAGCCGTGCGCGGCGTCACCGCCACTTGGCCAGTGGCGTCAGTAAGAAGCGTCCGTAACGTCATCGACGGTTCGGTGGTCAACAACCGTCGCTCCAGGACCGGCGCGGGCGCTCCGGTCAGGAACGGCCGGTTCGCGGATGACGAGGTACGGGTGGCCGCCGGTGGCCCGACCGCGGGTGGCACGCCGTTCCTCCCGCCGATAGCCGGCGGCGGTGGCGCACCCGATCAGCAGACCCAGACCCAGAGCGGTGAGCGAGCCCGGGACTCGTGGGTGCCGGAGGACGAGGATGTGTGGGGCACGGAAGAGGGCGGTGCGCCGGCGGTGATCGGACGATGACCGGTACGGGGCGGCCTTCGGATGTCTCAGAAGCGGTCGCACGCATGCGAGTTCGCGTCATGCACATGTGTGGCAACATCTTGTACGAGCTGGTGGAGAGGTGACCGTTGAGCGAGTCGATGGAGCAGAAGCTGTCCCGGGCCATGGCCGAACTATCGGCTGTGCAGGAGGCCGTCGCACGTGCCGAGAGTGAACTCAGCCAGGGCTCGGAGACGATCCGGTCAAGGGACCGGGCGGTGGAGGTCACCGTCGGCCCGCAGGGTGAGCTGATGACGCTGAAGTTCCCGGACAACAAGTACCGGAACATGACGGGCCCTCAACTGGCCGCGTCCGTACTGGAAGCAGTGCAGGAAGGCCGTGCGCAGATGGCCCGTCGGGTCATGGACGCCTTCGAGCCGTTGACGCAGGCGAGCGGCGGTCCCACGGGCCTCAGGGGCATGGACATCGACTGGGAACGGGCTTTCGGCTCGGCACTCGACGGTCCGGAGGCCGTGGGGAGGCGCTCGGCGGCCCGCCTGCACGACGAGATTCACGAGGACTGACTTTCCGCAGTGGGCAATGAGGGGAGGTATTGATGGTTTCGGGCAAGTTCACCGCAGACCCTGACCGTATGCGCCTCGCCGGCGAGTTGATGAAGGCACTGCCCGAGTGGGCGGACAAGATCGCCGACGACTTCATCTCCGACGTCCAGAACTACCGGGGTTGGGCGGGATACGACGACGACTTTGCCAATCAGGTGCTGCCGAAGTTTCTGGCTAACAACGAGGCGTGCCTGGCGCTGATCAGGACCCTAGGCACCGTGTTCTTGGAGCTCCAGCGAGCAGTGTGGGCCAACGGGCAGCATATTGAAGGCGTGTCGGAGTACGCGAACGACGAGGTCAATTCGCAGCTGTCGAAGCTCGATGGTGGCGGAGTGGACTCGACCGAGGGCGGCCGGTCCTGAGTGGAGGAGATCGACTTTCCGCCTGAGGTCCGGACGATGCTCTGGATCCTGTTGGGCGAGATGCCCTTGCAGGCCAGGGAGAATCTGGCGTGGGAAAGTCGTGAGCTTTACCTTGCTCTGCAGAAGGGTCTGATCGATCTGCGCGCCGGTGCGCGGGAGACGATTGGGATGGTGGAGCGGGCGTTGCCGCCGGAGGTCGCCGGTCCGTACATCGAGAGTGTGCGGATGCTTACCGACGAGCCGGGCGGCAGCGACCCTGTTCAGCAGCTGCTGTTCCAGCTGGATGAACTGGCCAACGGCCAGGTTGACTACTCGCAGAAGATCCAGGGATCGAAGTGGGAGATCATCGCCGAGATCGTCACGCTGCTCGCCGAACTGGCGCTGCTGGCGGTGCTGATGGCGTTCACCGGCGGTGCTTCGGTGTCGCAGATGTTCCTGGCCAGAGCCCGGAGCAAGCTGGCGGTCCTGATCATCATCGACCGGCTGCTGCAGATGTCGCACCTTGCGCCGAGTCTTGGGCAGGCGGTTCAGGAGGCCGTTCAGACGCTGGCGGTCCAGCTGGCGCAGATCGGTCTGAATACCGGTGGCCGCAGGCCCGGCGGCGTCGACGGGAAGGCGGTCGCGATTGCCGGTGCGTTCGGGGCGCTCACCGGCGCGTTCATGGGGTTCTTCGACACGATCCTGAAACCACTGGAGAACTTTTTCAAGGATCTCCTGGGGGATGTCTTCCGCAAGTTCGACATCAGGCGGGACAGCCTGCTGTTCCAGGGGCTGGTGAACGGTCCGCCGGCTGTGGTCACCGTGTTCGTGGTCGGGGGCGCCGCCGAGAGCACTGCCGAGGTGATCATCAGCGGGGCTTTTTACGGCCAGTGGGAGTTCAAGTGGGAGACCTTCGTCGGTTCCGGCACCAGCGCCGTGTTCGAGGTGGGTGCGGGGCTGGCTGTCGGCGCCGGGGCTTTCTCGGTCTATGACAACTACTTCAACAACACCCGCCAGTTCACTGAGCTCAACGGACTGCCCGGCCCTGACCACGTGCTGGGCGGCGGCGGTTCGGGTTCCTCGGGGGCGGACAAGCCGGCTGTCGGCCCGTCGGGCGGGCCCACCGTCACGGGCCTGTCGACGCTCAAGAGCAACCCGTTCACGCCCGGCCCCTCCCCCTCCTTCCCCGACCGGGCCGGTCTGGCGGACCGGACCGGCACCGGCACCGGTATCAACGCCCCACCGCCGCCCCCATACACACCTCCTCCGCCGTACGTGCCCCACTCCCCGCCGGACACGCTGCCCACCGTCGTCTCCAACGCGCTGCCCGCTCCCTTGGACCTCACCGGGACGAACAGTGTCACCGGCACGAGCGGTTCGCAGATCCCGCATCTGCCTCCTCCCGCGGGGTCGCCTCTTGCTTCGCCGGCCCTGTCGTCTTCCGCGCTCCCGTCCTCGGTCCAGCCCGACACCACCCCGCCGGCGTCCGGGCCGGTGTCCGGGCGCGGGCCGGGGACTTCGTACAGTCCGGATGTCGGCCTCACGACGGCCGGCCCGGATCAGGGCGCCGCACCCGATGCGGTGTCCGATCTCATAGCCCCCGCGTCTTCGCACGTGTCGGAATCCACGAGTGATCTGTCGCAGCAGCCGACCTCGTCGAAGGGTTCCTCGGCGGCTGCGGGCGTGAGCGGTACGGGCCTTACGGGCGGCACGGACGCGGTGGGTAGCCCGGACGGCGTGCCGGGGGGCGGGGACGGGGTAGGGGATCACCGGTGGGACGGCACCGGACAGGAGCTGCCCGGAGCCGGTCCGGCCGGCCGGAACGCCGGCGGTCAGCCGAACGCGGACCTTGGCGTGCTCTGGCGGTCGGACGGTGTCCCGCCGGTGTCTGGTTCCCAGTCCGAAGCCGTCGTCCCGCCGGCACCTGTAGCCACGGCGGGCGGCCCGAATGCCTCGGCGGGGCCACCCGCGGCGCAGGGCGCACAGCCGGGCGCACAGCCGGGCGTGCCGCAGGGCACGTCCGGTACGGGCAACCAGTCACAGCCCTCGTCCCAGGGCGGCCTGACAGACGTAAACGACGCGACCGACCCCCAGGATCAGCAGGCGGACCCGGACGGTCGCGAGGAACTGTCCGACAACAGGGAGCGCCCACCCGCCCCGACGTCG
This sequence comes from Streptomyces mabaensis, assembly GCF_053763515.1. Lineage (NCBI taxonomy): Bacteria > Bacillati > Actinomycetota > Actinomycetes > Kitasatosporales > Streptomycetaceae > Streptomyces > Streptomyces mabaensis. Next base: position 7,300 of record NZ_JBSOPZ010000056.1, on the reverse strand, counting down.
GACGACAACGTCACGGACGACACCGTCACCGCCCCCGACGCCGGCCCGGACACGATGGGGCCCGACGACCTGCCTACCCCGCCGGCAGGGCTGCGCACCTCCTCCGACGCCCCGCAGCCGCAGGCGACCCGCGCCGAGTTCAGCGGCCCACCAGCCACGGTCACCGCCACCACCCCGACCGGCGACACCACCCCCGACAACGCGCTCAGCGCCGTCAACGCGGCCACCGGCACCGGCACCGGCATCGGCATCGGCATCGGTGCGCACGCGGCCACCGGCCCGAGCGTGCCCGCCGGGCCCCTGTCTGGACCCTCCCTGCCCGGGCACGGCGTGCCGAGGCCCGCTGTGTCTGGGCAGGGCGTGATGGGGCTGCTGGGCACGTCTTTTGGCGCCCCGGCCGCCGGTGAGGGCCCCGCAGGCGGTCTGGCCGGCGACGAGGCGCGGGGTGAGTATGAGGATGCTGTGATCGCCTTCGGCCGGGCCGTGCGGGCCGTGGGGAGGTTCGAGGAGCGGGTCGGGAGCGGCCGGGGCGGTGCGGAGGACGTCGCGAGGCTGAACGAAGCGTGGCAGGACTTGACGCAGACGCAGCAGCGGCTCGACACAGCCCTGAACCGGCTCCATGACCTCGGCGCGGATGCGGGCCTCGACGACGCGGCGGCTTCGATCGTTGTCCGGGTTGCCCGCACGGATGCCGAACGCCGGTTCACCGCCGCCCTGGTCACCGCCGGCGATCTGCCCGGCGACCCGCCGCGCCCAATGCCCGACGATCTGATCACCACGGACGATCTGAATGCTGCCGGCATCACCCTGGCCGCCGGCCCCGCGGTCCAGGCCGCCCTGAACGGATCTGTGCGCTTCGCCGACAGTGGGCTGACCGACCCTGTGCAGCACGTCCGGCTGCTGATGAACAGGCCCGGGCCCTGGACGGACGCCCTCGACGGTATCGCGGCCCGCGCCTCCCGCCGTACCTGGCAAGCCGCTTACAAGGACTTCGAGCTCGCGACGTCCCGGGCTTGGGCAGTCCCGGCCGGTACGAACCCCTTCGAGGCCTGGCAGCGGGCGGTGTCGCTGGTGCTGCCGCTGGAACTGCACCCCGTACTCGCCGACTCCCGCCATGCGCGCGGAGACTTCCGCGACGCCGTGCGGCAGGTCGCCGAACACCTCGCCGTCCACGGCACGGACGCCGACTCCGGCCGCAAACTGGCCCGGCAGGTCCGCCATCACCTGGGACTACGCCCACGACTGCCCGGCGGTACGCCTCCGAACGCGGCCCCCCACCACGCCGCCGACGCACTCGAAGAAGCCATCAAGAGGAATGCCGATGGCGATCCCTACCGGTTCTACCAGAGCGAGGAAACCGGCCCAGAATATGCGGTGGGAGGACTGCAGTCGGGCCGGAGCCGGCCTCGCGAAGACGAAGACATAGACACCACCCTGGAACAGGACCCCGAAAGCCAACGACAACCAAAACGCGCCCGACAACACACCACAGAACCACACCAGCCCCACCCCGACGGATTCACCTCGGCCGGAGCCACCACCCACAGACCCGACCCGGACCCGACCGACCCGAACTGGTTCGACCCGAACTCGATCGACCCGAACTCGATCGACCTGGACTCGTTCGACCTGGACTCGTTCCTGGACGTGTCGGAGTGGCCCGGCCCGGATCTCGGGAACAGCGCGGATGACCACAGCGACCACAGCGACCACAGCGACCAGGATGGTCTGGGTGACCAGGATGGTCTGGGTGACCAGGGTGGTCTGGGTGGCCAGTGGGACCAGTGGGACCAGTGGGATCAGGGTGGTCTGGGCAACGTGGATATGGAGGGCTGGTTCTCGGGTGACGGTCCCTCGTTGTGGGAGGAGCACGGGCCGGATGGTCTGGGGTCTGCTCCGGCCGACTCCGGGCTAGGGGCTGATGAGGGTTCCTGGTGGTTGGGGGAGGGCTGGCCGGGTGGTCTGGGGTCTGGGTCTGCTCCGGACGGCTCCGGGCCAGGGGCTGTGGATGGGTTCATCGATCCCGCGATCCTGATGGGCGCTGGTGCAGACGTCTGGTTCGGCGGGGAGGTGTCTGTGGGTGCGGATCCTGCCGTGCCGGCGGGTGAGGACGGTGTGGCGACTGTCGTGGACGGTGGGCTGATAGAGCCGGGGGCGGTGGTGGGGCAGAGCGCGCAGTCGTCGGGCGGCCGCGGTCAGGAGCCGGGTGCGGATCTTGTGGCGATGTCAGGCCGGCTGCGTGCGCAGCGGGAGGCAGAGCTGGAAGTAAGCGGGCATCCCTCCCCGGTCACCCCCCAACGCCTCCAAGACCAGCGGGAGACACTGCAGCAGCACATCAACGATGCCGCCAACAAGAAGCAAGGGGCACGGAAGAACGAGACCGGGAAGGGGAAGGGGAAGGGGAAGGGGAGGCTGGCGCCGGAGCCTGTTCGCGGGGTGGAGGTGCCGGAGGATGTGGTGTGGTGGTCGGCCTACGCCGCTCACCGCCCCGACCCCGCCCCCGCCCATGACGCCCAGCTCACAGTCGTGGCACTGCTGCGCGCCCTCGCCCCCCGCATCACGCAGGAAACCGCCGGCACACTGGCCGGCGGCCTCGCCCACGGGTATGTGTCACAGCGGGTGGCCGCCTATGAGAGGGGGGACTATGCCAGGGTGCTGCCCTTCGGCCGGCCTGAGGGGGTGTCGGGTGAGCCGACCCCGGCGGAACTGGCCGAGGTCCTGAAACACCAGCGCACCCTCCAGAAGACAGCGCTGGCACACGCTACTGCCGACGAGGCGAATGCGGCTGCCGCGGTCACCGGGGAGGTGGACCCGGTCACCGACGCTCACCGCGAGCAGGTTCTGCAGGAGCTGGAAGCGGCGGGCGCTGCGCTGCCGCAGGAGACGGAGTGGGAGGAAGTGGCGGAGGTGCTGGTGTGGTGGCTGGCCTACTACGCCCACCGCCCCGACCCCGCCCTCGACCAGGCCGCAGCGCGACTGCAGGCCGTATGGCTGGCCACACGCACCGACCTCGGACAAGGGGCAGTCGCCGCCCTGACCGGCAGCCTCAGTCAAATGTCGGTGTCCGTGTGGGTGGGCCGTTATGGGGAGGGGGGCGTGGACCCGCTGGTCAGCGATCTGGTCCGCGGCCCGCGCCACAGGGAGCGGCTGGGTGAGGGGCAGCGGGAGGAGTTGGAGGAGAGGCTGGAGGAGGCCAGGGTGGCCAGGCTGGGCGGGTGGGATGTTGGTGATCCGGTCACCGAAGCCCGCCGCGAGCGGGCCCGCGTTCGTTTGACCGCGTCTGGGATCGCGCCGTCGGAGCAGACGCAGGCGCTGGTGTGGTGGACGGCCTACTGTGCCCACCGCCCCGCCCCCGCCTGGGACACCAAAGCCCAAAGAGTAGTGACGAACTGGCTGAAGAAACTCATCCCGGGCATCAAACACAAAGACATCCTCGCCCTGACCGGCAACCCCCCCGCCCGAACGGTGTATAAGTGGCTGGTCGCGTACCGGGAGGGGGATTATGCCCGGGTGCTGCCCTTCGCCCGGGCGCAGGGGATGTCGGGTGAGCCGGATGGGGACGAGCTGGCCGGCATGCTGGAGCGGGTCCGTGAGATCCAGCAGACCCGGCTGGGGGCGGATCCGGTCACCGATGCCCACCGTGCCCAGGTCGTTGACCGCCTGACGGCGGCGGGAGCTTTGCTGCCCGCAGAGGTGTTGGTGTGGTGGCTGGCCTACTACACCCACCGCCCCGACCCCGTCCCCGAGCAGACCGCCCAGCGGACCCTGGCCGTCATACTCGCCGGCACCGGACTCACCCTATCTCGGGCCGCCACCCTGACCGGCGGCGTCGATCCCAAGTCGGTGTCCGGGTGGGTGAAACTCTATAGGAAGGAGGGGTATGAGCGGCTGGTCAGGGACCTGGCCCAGGGCTGGTCCTTGGTGGCGCCGCTCGGTGAGGAGCGGCTTGGGGAGCTTGAAGCCGAGCTGGTGAAGGCCCGGGCTAGCGAGCTGGACCGGCTGGGGGGACCCGGCTTCGATCCGGTGACCGACCAGCACCTCCAGACCGTTACCGCCGAGCTGGCCGGAGCCAGGCTGAAGGGGGGGGCATCGCGGCCGGGTTCGTGGCCGCAGGCACTGGTGTGGATGCTGGCCTACCACCGCAACCGGCCCGAAGCGGTCTCGGGGCCGGCCCGGGCCGGCCTGCGGGCGGCCGCGGTATGGCTGGCCGGCACCACACTCAGCCAGAAAGCCGCCGCCACCCTGGCCGGCGTCAGCCCGGTGGGAGTCTGCCGGTGGGTGGAGTGGGTTCGCGGGGCGGGGTTTGAGGGGCTGACGGCCGACTTGCCTCAGCGTGATGAGCAAGTGTTCAGGTATCTGGGTGCGGAGCTGGCGCGTCAGCGCAGGGCGGAGGAGGGCAGGCTGAAGGCTTTGGGGCTGGAGGTTCCCGCGTTGACGGAGGCTTCCCGGCAGGCCCGGGAGCACCAGGCCCGGGCGGGAGTGACGGTGCAGGGCCTGCCCGAAGACCTGTGGTGGTGGATCGCCTACCACCACTCCCGGCCCCGCACATTCTCCCGGCCGGCGGTCAACGGCTGGCGCACAGCCGTAGCACTCCTGGCCACCAGCGGCCAAACACACCACAAGAACATCGCCGCCTCCACCAACACCCCCAGCCGCACGGTCTACAAGCTGGTGGCGGCGGCCCGCAAGGCGGCCCGAGCCCGTACAGGCACTGATACGGAGGCGGGGTCTGCCTCCGGGCAGCACGCCGGCCTGCCCGGGCCTGCCGGGGCGGAAGAGCTGAACGTGCCCGCCGGGCCGGATCCGCGCGTCCGCAGGATGCAGGACTTTCTCCACCAGTACCGCAACTCCCCGCTGGCGGTCCAAGACGCAGACACCACCAGCGTCCCCCGCGGGTTCGTCCTGCCCCCCCATCAGACTGCTGCCGCTGCCGTCAACCCGCGCAGCCGCCCGAAACGGGTCAATCCCGGGATGGAGATCATCCGCCGTCCGCAGCCCGACGGGTGGATCACCCTGCATCAGGCGCCCTACCCGGCCACCAGCCGACACCTCCACGCCCACCTGGTCCATTATCCGCAGACAGGACTGCATCTGGCTACTCCCGGCGGCTTGATCCCCACCGCTGCCGGGCTGGCCGACACGCTGCTGATGGCACACCTGCAGCCCCACCCCGCAACCGGGGCCACCCTCCCGCCCGCGCCGCTGGTACTGGGCGGCTCCCGCACCAACGTGTCCCCAAAACAGCTCGCCAGGCTGCTACAAGCTGTCGGGGACGACCTGGGCAGCGAAGTGTTCGCGCCCATCGGACACAAGACCATCTGGCAGCGCCAGCCCCTCACCGGCCGCACCAACGCGGAGGTGATCACCCACCACGGAGAAGGCGGCTACTACCACTACGACCCCGCCCACCCCGGCCAGGGCGTGCGCCAGATACCCCCCGGGCCCACACATGCGGCCATCCCCGGCAGTCCACTGACCGACCGGCAGTGGGAACAGGTTTCCCCCCTGCTCACATCCGTCGGGGAGATTTTCACCGAGGAAGACACGGAGCGGGAGGATGACCGCTGGATGCGCAACTCCAACCTGACACTCGATCACCTCGAGAAGCGTCGTGATCGGGTCACCCGATGGGTGCTGGAAAAGACCCTGCACGACATGCGCCACCAGCCAGGACAGGCCACCACCAATCCCCCGCCCCCAGACGGCTGGAAGATCCATGCGCGCAGGCTGCACCGTGACCTGAAACAGCGCTGGCAGCAAGACGGATCGCTGGACAAGGCTCTGCGAGCCCTGCATAACCAGTACCAGCGGGCCTCGGCCACCGCCGCCGCCCCCGCGCCATCCACCGCCGGTATTCCCGCCACCAGCGAGGCCGACTGACACCCCACCACAACAGGCGCCGCCACCCGGACCGCCCACCAACCCAAACCCGAGCCCAAACCTGGGACTCGGGATGAGAAGCCGTTGTCTTTCCGAATGTGATCGCTGGGTTTTCGCTGCTCAGGCATGATGCCGACGGTTCTGCGGCAGGGACGACACGTCGTGTTGTTTCGTCGGGGAGGTATGCAGGTGCCGTCGGTGATGGGGATGTTGGAGGCTCGGGAGTCGGTTGCCCGGGTGCGGGTGGAGGAACTGCGGGCCGAGGCGGACCGGGTTCGGGCCGAGCTGGCAGAGGCGGAAGCCGTGCTGGAACGGCGGGTCGTCGCGCTCGTGGAACTGGCCGAGGCCTTGGCCGCAGGTGCTGTGCCGCAGGAGCCGGTCCGGCCGGCACCGGTTCCGGTGGAGGTGAAGGAGCCCGTGGCCGGTTCGGTGGTCCCCGAGTGGCGCGAGGGTGTCACGGCTCAGGTGCTTGCTCCCGAGTACCGGAGGCTGCTGGCCGTGCTGGAGGCCAACAGCGGCGGGCAGGGGCTGCGGGCGAAGGACCTGGCTGCTCGGTTGGGCCTGGAGTTGGTGCCGGCGAAGGTCGAGGGTGTGCGGGTCAAGGCAAAGCGGCTGGTCGCGCGAGGCTGGCTGGCCGAGGACCGGCCGGGCCTGTTCATCCTCCGATGCCCGGCCGGGTGAGTGATCAGGTGCGGCGGCGGGCGAGGCGGCGTCCCATGAGCATGGCCATCGACCAGTGCACCACGGCTTCGCTGGTGGCGGGCCGGGTCTCGTAGTCGCGGGCCAGGCGACGGGAGCGCATCAGCCAGCCCAGGGTGCGCTCGACGCACCAGCGTCGGGGCAGTACGACGAAGCCGTGCATGTCGTCGCTGCGCTTGACGATCTCCAGGGTGAGGCGGAGTTTGTTCCTGGCCCAGTCGACGAGGCGGCCCGCGTAGCCGCCATCGGCCCACACGAGCCGGATCTTGCGGTGGCGGGCCAGCAGGCGGGGTAGCATGCCGCAGGCGGCGTCCCGGTCAGTGACGTCGGCCGGGGTGACCAGCACCATCAGCAGCAGACCAAGGCAGTCCACGATCAGGTGCCGCTTGCGGCCGTTGATGTGCTTGGCCCCGTCGAAGCCCCGTGACGGCGCCGGGACGGACGCGGCTGCCTTGACTGACTGCGAGTCGACGATCGCGGCCGTCGGTTCAGTCTCCCGGCCCTCGCTCTCGCGAACCCGGCTGCGCAGTCGGTCGTGGAACTCGGTGATCAGGCGATGGTCGCGCCAGCGGCGGAAGAACGCGTAGACGCGGTCCCAGGCGGGAAAGTCCGCGGGCATCGCCCGCCACTTGATGCCGTTGTCGCAATGCCGTTGCTTGAGCTACTGAAGTATCGCGGGCGCAAGGGCGATGACCTTCTCGGGAACCCGTCGAGTGCCTCG
>NZ_JBSOPZ010000055.1:0-34283 GCF_053763515.1 Streptomyces mabaensis | reverse complement strand
CCCCCCCCCCCCCCCCCCCCCCCCCCCCCCCCCCCCCCCCCCCCCCCCCCCCCCCCCCCCCCCCCCCCCCCCGCTGGGGGGTGGGGCTACTTGGGGGTGTGGCTACTTGTAGGCCGCGAACGCCTTCGTGAAGGCCAGCGGCTGCTGAACGATCGACGAACACGTGGCGTCCGCGTGGTTCTTCGCGCCGCCCGGGCACTCCTTGTCCCGCGTCGAGGACCACATCGACAGCCATCCAAGGCCCTTGGACTGGGCGAAGTTCACCAGCTGCGTCGCGTCGTCGACCTTGAAGATCTCCGTCGTGACGTCGTTGACGCCGATCATCGGGGTGACCGCGACGGCCTGCCACGCGGCGGCGTCGGAGAGCCCGAGGACCCCCTTGAGCTGCGCCTGGGTCGCGGTCGCGGCCTGGATGGCGTACTCACCCATGTCACCGCTGTGCGCCGGGCCGTAGTCCATGGCCATGATGTTGACGGCGTCGATCTTCACCCCGTTCTTCCTGGCGTCGGCCAGCAGATCGATCCCCGGCTGTGTCAGCCCCTCCGGCATCACCGGCAGGGTGAAGGAGACGTCCAGGCCCGGGTGCGACTTCTGGAGCTGCGCGATGGCCTGCGCCCGCCGGGTGTTGGCCGCCGTGTCCGGCAGGGCCGCGCCCTCGATGTCGAAGTCCGCCTTGGTGAGCTTGTACGTGTCGATGACCTTGCCGTACGCCGCCGCCAGGGCGGATGCGGAGGAGCAGTTGAGCGCCAGCTCGTGCCCGGCCGCGCCGCCGAAGGAGACCCGGACGTCGCCGCCCTTCGCCCTCAGCGCGCCGATCTGCGCGGCGACCTTGTCGCTCGCCAGGTCCGTCACACCGCCCCACAGCGGGGCGCAGCCGCCGCCCGAGGTGATGAAGGCGAGGTTGAACTCCTTGACGCCGGTCCTGGCCGCGGTGTCCACCAGGTCGTACGCCGGGTACAGCGAGGTGTCGACGTACGGGGCGAAGCCCGCGGCAGCCCCCGTACCGCCACCCGGGCCGCCGGGCGAGGTCGGCACGGGCGTCGGGGTCGCCGACTGCGACGGGGTGGGCTTCGCGGTCGCCGTGGCCGTGGCCGTGGGCGCAGCCGTGGCCGTCGGGGCCGGGGTCGGCTTCGGCGGCTGGGTCGGGCGGCCGCTCGGTTCCGGCGTGGCCCCGGCGTCGGCGGAGCACTTCACCTGGTTGATGAGGCAGCCGGTGGGGTCGGCGGCGGAGCCGTCGGACGACGTCACGAAGCCGACGGTGACGGACGCGCCCGGGGCCAGGGCCTTGTTCCAGCTCGCGGGCTTCACGGTGATGTGACCGCCCTTGACGGTGTGTTCGCCGTTCCAGAGCGAGCTGATCTTCGTACCGGCCGGCAGGTCGAATTCGAGCGTCCAGTCCGCCTGCGCCTTGCCGGTGGGGTTGGTGATGACGTACTGGCCGGTGTAGCCGCCCGTCCAGCCGCTGGTCCTGGTGTACGCGACGCCGACGGCCGCGGCCTGCGCCGTACCCGTGAGCGCGAACGCGGCTCCGCCGATCACTGCCGCGGCGACGACGGCGCCGACGGCCTTCGTCCTGCCGCTCGCCCTGCGCCGGTGCGTACTGCTCATCACGTGCCTGCCTCTGCGTTACAAGAGTGGGGGTGGGGTGGGGGTGGGTGCGGGCAGCACGCTAGCGAGGCCGATTCGGACAAATGCCCGGATCGAGGCGACCGCTGAGGATCTTAGGGCGCACTTAAGGAAGGCATCGGGAGCCATTAATGGCGCGGAGCCGGTCGTGTCCGCCCACTCACCCGCGGCCACCGCGGCGGCGCGCCCCCGTCCGCTCGGCCCTGGCCCGGCAGCCGGCTCAGCCTTGGCTCGGCACCCGGCGGCGCCTACGGACGCCGCCCCGGTGTCCGCGCCTGCCGCTCGCGCCGGACGCCTCACGGCCGTCCAGCGCGATCCACACCCGCACCTCCGTACCGCCGAGCACCGAGCGTCCGATGCGCACATCGCCGCCCGTCGACTCCGCGACCCGGCGGACGATGTCCAGACCGAGGCCCGTGGAGCCGTCGCGGTCGCCGTCGTTGCCTCGGCGCAGCGCGGCGTCCGGGTCGTCGATGCCGGGGCCGGCGTCCGAGACGAGGATGATCACCGAGTGGCTCTCGGCGCCGCCGTTGTGGACGTCGACGGAGAACGCCGTGCCCTCGGGGGTGTGGCGGAAGACGTTGCCGAGCATCGCGTCGAGCGCGGCGGCCAGTTCGGGCCGGGCGACGGGGATGCGCACCGGCCGGTCTACCCCCGCGAGCCGCACCTTGCGGCCCTCGTCCTCGGCCAGCGCCGACCAGAAGTCCATCCGCTCGCGGACCACTTCGGACGCGTCGCAGCCCGCGCCCGGCCCGGGCGGGCCCTGGGTCTGCGGGCGCTGCTCGCGCGCGGTACGGATGATGGTGTCGACCTCGCGTTCCAACTGCTCCACCGCCGCGCGGGTCTGGTCGGCGGCGGGCCCCTCGCCCAGGGAGGCGGCGTTCAGCCGCAGCACCGTGAGCGGGGTGCGCAGCCGGTGCGAGAGGTCGGCGGCCAGCTCCCGCTCGTTGGTCAGGAGCTGGACGACCTGGTCGGCCATGGAGTTGAACGCGACGGCGGCGGACCGCAGTTCACTCGGCCCCGCCTCCGGAACCCGCGCGCCGAGCCGCCCCTCCCCCAGGTCCTGCGCCGCGTCCGCGAGCCGCTTTGCGGGCTGGATCATCCGTACGCCGAGCCGGTCCGCGACCGCGACCGAGCCGATGACCAGTGCGATCCCGACGCCCGCCAGCACCAGCCAGGCGGTGGCGACGCCGTTGCTGACCTCGTCCTCCGGGACATAGACCTCGACGATCGCGATCTTGCCGGTACTGAGCGCGGTGGGCTGCAGCAGCGCCGAGCCGCCCGTCACCTCCGAGATGGAGGCACGGCCCAGCCGGCGGGTGGTGTCCAGGTCGCGCTGGGCGGCCCGGCGCATGCCGATCTCCAGGTCCACACTGCCCGGTTCACCGGAGGCGGGGACGTGCACGGCCATCCGGTTCGCGGCGCCGGCCTGGGTCGAGGCGACGGCCTTCTCCAGCTGGTCGCGGTCGGTGGTGATGGAGAGCGTCGGGCCGATCGCGGCGGCCTGGCGCTCGGCGTTGGAGAAGGCCCGGTCGCTGGCCATCTCCTTGACGACGAGACCGAGCGGTACGGCGAAGGCCACCACGACCATCGCCGTGACGGCCAGGCACACCTTGACCAGGGCCCATCTCATGAGCGGTCACCGGCCGGCGGCTCCAGCTTCACACCCACACCCCGCAGCGTGTGCAGATAGCGCGGCCGGGCCGCCGTTTCGCCCAACTTCCGCCGCAGCCAGGACAGATGTACATCGATCGTCTGGTCGTCGCCGTACGACTGCTGCCACACCTCGGCGAGCAGCTCCTTGCGCGGGACGACCACGCCCGGCCGCCCGGCGAGGAACGCGAGCAGGTCGAACTCGCGTCGCGTCAGGTCCAGCACGGTTCCGTCCAGTTCGGCCTGCCGGCGCAGCGGGTCGATGGACAGCCCGCCGACCTGGAGGACGCGGGAGGGCGGCTCGGCGCCGGCCGCGGCGCGGGCCCGGCGTAGTACGGCGGCCATCCGGGCCGACAGGTGCTCCACCGAGAACGGCTTCGTCAGGTAGTCGTCGGCGCCGTCGTTCAGCAGCCGTACGATCTCCGTCTCGTCGTCCCGCGCGGTGGCGATGATCACCGGTACGTCGGTGATGCCGCGCAGCATCTTCAGCGCCTCGGAGCCGTCGAGGTCGGGCAGTCCGAGGTCGAGAATGACCACGTCGAAGCGGAAATGGGCGACCTCGCGCAACGCCTCCAGGGCCGTACCGACGCTTCGCACGGTGTGGGAGGCCTCGGTGAGGTGCCGGATGAGGGCGGAGCGGACGAACTGGTCGTCCTCGACCACGAGCACACTTGCCATGGGCGGCACCGTACGCCATGTGGGGGATGCGGGGCCCTGGGGGACAGCGGTGGGGCGGGTGGGGCAGTATGGCCCGCGATGCAACGAGGACTCGTACACGGCTTGGCTTGGTCGCTCGCCACGGGCGCGGCGGTCACGCTGTCGTGGTGGGGCGTCCACACCGTCATGGCGGGCACGGCGTACGACCGGCCGCGCGCCCTGCCCATCAGCGCCGACGCCGCCAGGGCGACTCCGCGGCCGCTCTTCTCCGCCACGCGGGGCCCGTCGGACGGGTCCGGATCGCCCTCGTCGTCTTCGTCGTCGTCTTCGTCGTCGTCTCCGTCGCCGGGGAAGTCCGGTACGGGGTCCGGTGCTCCGGAGGGCGGGCCGGCCGGCGAGCCGGGCCGCACCGCGGGGGCGTCCAGGGCACCGGGCACACGGCCCCCGTCCGGGACGACAGGGGCATCCGGGGACGTCAAGGGCTATACGGTCGAGGGCGGCCGGGTCGTCTTCGACATCGGCGACACCTCGGCCGAACTGGTCTCGGCGACCCCCGCGGCCGGGTGGCAGATGCAGGTCTGGAAGCAGCCCAGCTGGATCAGGGTCACGTTCACCCGGGACGGCCGGGAGATCGACGTCTTCTGCACCTGGCACGACCATCCGCCGCTCGTCCAGATCGACGAACGCTGACCGGAGTCCCTCTCTCCTACGAGTTCCGCCCGTTTCCTGCGGAGTTCCGCCGCCTATCTGAAGACCGAGGGCGGTGGCGGCGGTGACGGCGCCGCGTCGGCGTCGGTGACCACGGCCGCTCCCCCGGTGAAGTCCGCGAGGGCCCGGCCGTGTTCGACCCGCCCCGGATGCGGATCGCTCGCCACCCGGCGGGTCAGCTCCGCGACCGGCAGCTCCCGGTCGGCGGCCAGCAGTACGGCGTTCCCGAAGCGACGGCCGCGGAAGACCACCGGGTCGGCGGCCAGGGCGAGTTCGGGGAAGCGGGCGGCGGCGGTGGCGATCTGGCCGCGCAGATGCGTGAGCGGCGGGCCGTCGGCCAGGTTGGCGGCGTACCAGCCGGTGGGCGCCAGTACCCGGCGTACCTCGTCGAGGAATTCCGTACTGGTGAGATGCGCGGGGGTGCGGGCCGCGCTGAACACGTCCGCTATCACCAGGTCCGCCCAGGCGTCGGGCACCTTGGCGAGCCCGGCCCGGGCATCGGTGGAGCGGACCCGTATCCGGGCGTTGGGGTCCCAGGGGAGTTCGCGCCGGACCAGTTGGACCAGGGCGGCGTCGAACTCGACGATCTGCTGGGTCGAGCGGGGGCGGGTGGCCGCGATGTAGCGGGCGAGGGTGAAGGCACCACCGCCGAGGTGCACGACGCGCAGCGGCTGCTTCGGCGGGGCGACGAGGTCGGCGACGTGGCCGATCCGGCGCTGGTACGCGAAGTCGAGATACGCGGGATCGTCGAGGTCCACATGCGACTGCGGGGCGCCGTCCACCAGCAGCGTCCAGCCCCGGGGCCGCTCGCGGTCCGGTATCAGCTCGGCGAGACCGCCGTCCACCTGCTCGACGACGGCTTCGGGGGTACGCCCGCGCCCGCCGCGCCGTCTGTCCTTCGCCACCCGGCCATTATTCAGGCCGGGGATGCGCCGCGCTCAGCGGCAGCTGTCGGCGGCCTCGATCAGCCGGGCCGCCTCGCCCAGCGCGGCGCGCAGGACCGCCGGGTCGGTGACCGGGTCCGCGGTCTCGGGGGGCAGCAGCCAGCCGGTGCCGGCCGCGGGTGCGGCGGGGCCGGCGGGTACGCGGCGCGCGTCCCCGGGGCTGCTGAGGTCGGCGAGACCGTTGAGGTCGTTGAGGCCGGCGAGACCGTCGAGCCGTAGTCCGCGCCCGGACGTCTGGGTGCAGGCGCTGCCCGGCACGTCCCAGGCGTCGGCGGTACCGGGGGGCACCAGGAAGCCGAGGGTGTCGCAGGTGTCGTCGTGCAGTACCGGCCCGACGGCGGCCGGGGCCGTGCCGCGCCGCAGGATGTCCACCGCCTCCAGGCCCTGCCGGGCCGGAACGGTCACCAGGTCGCAGGGCTCGGCGCCGCCGTGCGAGATGTTCACGACGTCCGGGAGGACGTCCGGGGCGGCGCCGCTCGGGGCGCTGCTCGGGTAGCTGCCCGGGGCGCCGCCCGGCAGAACGGGTGAGCTGCTGGTCTCCATGCCGGCCTCCAACAAGGGAACCCCTCCTCGTCCGGGATGGGAGCCTCCTCCCACTCCGCATGGTTCAACGCGCGACGACGTCAACAGGTGTGGCGGCATGCCGCCGCAAAGGATGGCAGTTCATGGCGGATCGCGGGTGAGATATCCGGTTTGTAGCCAAACAGCACGTGAGCACTCCGTCACAGGCGGTACGTTTTTGCGCGCCGGCGCCGCAGGCACCGGAAGCGCACCGGCAGCAGCACGCTTCGCCAGAGAGGGCCGGCCATGGCGTCGACACCCCCGTCACCGAACCATGCCTTCCGCCTGCTGCGCGGACCGCGCTCACCCGGCGAGTTCGCGGCGGCGGTGCGCAGGGCGGGCCGGGAGATCGGCGAGACGGTCGCGTGCGACGCGCGCTACATCGGGCGGGTGGAGGCCGGCGAGATCCGCTGTCCCAACTACGCGTACGAGCGGGTGTTCCTGCACATGTTCCCCGGCCGTGCGCTGACCGACCTCGGCTTCGCGGCGCGCGAGGCGGTGCGCGGCCGGGGGCCGCGGGCGGGAGCCGGTGTTCCTGTCCCTTCGGGTTCTTCCGCTGCTGGTTCTTCCGCTTCTGGTTCTTCCGCTGCTGCTGCTCTTTCTGCTTCCTCTGTTCCCCCGTTCGTCAGTTGCACCAAGGAGAGCGACGTGCTGCGTCGCGCATTCATGACCGGCGGATCCGCCACCGTGGCGGCCGCGTCCCTGGGGCTCGCCCCCGCACTGGCCTCTCTGCGCGGCGACGGCCGCCGCGTCACCCACCGGGTCGGCGAGGCCGAGGCCACCGCGGTCGAAGAAGCCGTACGGCAGATCCGGCTGCTCGACGACCGGCACGGTGCGGACGGCCTCTACAGACGCGCCGCGCAGCCGCTGCGCACCGCGTACGCGCTGCTCGACGCCGACGCCGTACGCCAGTCCACCACCGACCGGCTGCACGCCGGCGCCGGTGAACTGGCCATCTCCGTGGGCTGGCTGGCCCACGACTCCGGCCGTTTCGACGACGCCCGCTCGCACTACGCGGAGGCGCTCGCCACCGCGCGGGTCTCCAGTGACCCGGCCCTGGAGGCGCACGCGTTCTGCAACACCGCGTTCCTGGCGCGGGACGCGGGCCGTCCGCGGGAGGCGGTACGTGCCGCCCAGGCCGGCCAGCGGGCCGCCCGGCACCTGGGCTCCGCCCGGCTGCTCTCGCTGCTCACGCTGCGCGAGGCGGGCGGCTGGGCGGGGCTGGGCGATCGCCAGGGGTGCGAGGAGGCGCTCGGGCGGGCCCATGCCTTGTTCGGGCGGGGGCCCTGCGACGCGGATCCCGAGTGGATGTCCTTCTTCGGCGAGGCCGAGCTGGAGGGGCTGGAGGCGCAGTGCTGGTCGGCGCTCGGGGAGTGGCCACGGGCCGCGCGCCACGCGCGGCGGGCGGCCGCCCTGCAGGATCCGCATTTCGCGCGGAATGTCGCGCTGTACACGTCGGAGCTGGCGGACGACCTCGCCCGGGCGGGGTCGCCGGAGGAGGCGGCGTCGGTGGGGCAGCGGGTGCTGGACCTGCTGGACGAAGTCCAGTCGTCCCGGGTCCAGACGATGCTGGCGGCCACGGCGCGGGTCCTGCTTCCGCACCGCCGTTCGCCGGACGTCTCGGAGTTCCTGACGCGCCACGCGGCGTCGGCACCGGCGTAGGGCCCGCCTGCGGCGGGCGGGTCTCCCACCCCGCCCACCCGTTCGGCCAAGGCGAGAAGGTGCCCGTTTCCCGCGCTGCGCCACGCGCCGTCGGCGACCGCGGGCCGCCCGTTCGGCGGGCGCGAGCCGGTGGGGCCGTGCGCGCCGGGCGAACGGGGGGGCGAGTGTTCGGCAGGCGCGAGAAGGTGCCCGTTTCCCGCGGTGCGCGGCGCGGCGTTCGCGGGTGCGGGCCGCCCGTTCGGCGGGCGGCGCAAGCCGGTGGGGCCGTGCGCGCCGGGCGAACGGGGGCGGGGCGGGTGTTCGGCAGGCGCGAGCCGGTGCCCGTTTCCCGCGGTGCGCGGCGCGGCGTTCGCGGGTGCGGGCGCGGCGCAAGCCGGTGGGCGCGCTGCGCGCCGTTCGGGTGCCGGCTCGGGCTGGGGTCAGGATTCCAGGTGGGACGTGTCGTTCCAGCTGGCTATCGCCGGGTCGCCGTAGGCCCAGCCCAGGACCGACAGTGACGTCGGATCCAGGCGGATGCGGGCCGCGAAGGACGGGTCCAGGCCCAGCCAGCGCGCGCCCAGTACCCGCAGGATGTGGCCGTGCGCGAAGACCAGCACGTCACGGTCCGCCGAGCGCGCCCAGGCGACAACCTCGTCCGCGCGGGCACCGACCTGCGCCAGCGTCTCGCCCTCCGGGACCCCGTCGCGCCAGATGAACCAGTCGGGCCGCAGCGCCTTGATCTGGCCCGGGTCCATGCCCTCGTACGCCCCGTAGTCCCACTCCATCAGCGCGTCCCAGTCCTCCGCCCGGTCGCCGAAGCCGGCCAGGTCACAGGTCTCGCGCGCCCGCACCAGCGGACTCGTACGCACCTCGACACCCGGCAGTCCCGCCCACGGTGACGCCCGGTGCAGCCGCTCGCCCAGCAGCTTCGCGCCGCGGCGGCCCTCATCGAGAAGCGGGATGTCCGTACGACCGGTGTGCTTGCCGGCCAGCGACCACGCGGTCTGTCCGTGCCGGGCCAGCAGTATGCGGGGAGCCATGCCTCCATCATCGCGCAGATGAACGCGGGGCAACCTCCCGGGGGATCTCCGCGTCCTGCTCCCTGGTACGGGTGTTCACATACGCCGTACGGGTGATTGACGGGGGGCAGGCGATGGTGATCCGCAACCGGCCGCGATGGTGGGCCGAGCTGCTGCTGCTCGGTGTGGTCTACGCCGCCTACTCCGCCGGACGGCTGCTCGCCCGCGGCGACGTCACCACCGCAGTCGACCACGGTCTCGCGATCCTCCGCATCGAGAAGTTCTTCCGCCTCAACGCGGAACACCCGCTCAACCGGCTGTTCACCGACCACGCGTGGCTGGGCATACCCGCCGACTTCGCGTACGCCACGCTGCACTACCTCGTGACTCCCCTCCTCCTCGTGTGGCTCTTCCGGCGCCGCCCCGCGCAGTACCGCGCGGCCCGCACCTGGCTGATGGTCTCCACCCTCCTCGGCCTGGTCGGCTTCACGCTCCTGCCGACCTGTCCGCCCCGGCTGCTCGACGCGAGCCACGGTTTCGTCGACACGATGGCGCAGTACAGCTCGTACGGGTGGTGGGGCGGCGAGGCGAGCGCGCCGCGCGGCCTGGGCGGCATGACCAACCAGTACGCGGCGATGCCGAGCCTGCACGTCGGCTGGGCGCTGTGGTGCGGCGTGATGCTCTGGCGGCACGGGCGCACCGCGCCGGCGAGGGCGGCCGGTGTCGCGTATCCGCTGATCACCGTCTTCGTGGTGATGGGGACGGCCAACCACTACTTCCTGGACGCCGTCGCCGGCGCCGCGGTGATGGGTCTCGGCCTGCTGCTGGCCGGGCCCAGCATGCGGCTCGCCGACCGGGTCCGGACCCGGTCCCGCTTCACCACGGCGGCGGCCGGATCCCCGATTGTCAGTGGCGGATGCGAGACTTCCGCGGGTGAGCGATTCCCTGGACAGCGGACCTCCTCCGCAGGCGCAGGTTCCGGAGCCGAGGCCGGAGCCGACGCCGACGACGGCACTCCGGCAGCGGCTCGCTGAGCTGCGCGGCCCGGCGGTACCGCCGCATCCGCTCGACGCCCGCGCGCTCGCGGCCCTCGCCGCCAACCCCGGATGCGAGCGGCGCGCGCTGCTGGACGGGGCCGGGGTGAACAAGGCCGCGCTCGCCGCGGCGCTCGGTTCGCCCTCCGCCTTCGGGCAGTCGCAGTTCGCGTTCGTCCGGGGCAACGCCTTCGAGGCCAAGGTCAAGGCGGACGGCGGTACGGAGCTGCTGCGGCTGTGGTGCGAGCGCACCGGCCGCGAGGCGCCGGCGGCCGGCGAGGTGTCCGTCCCCGACCTGTCCGCGGCCGGTCCCGAGGGCCGCGCGGCCCGTACGGCGCTGGCGCTGCGCGAGGCGACCGCGGGCGGCGGGTGGTCGCTGCTCGACCACCCGATGCTGGCCCTGGAGGTGGCGGGCTCGCCCGCGTATCTGGAGCCGGACGCGGTGATCGTGCAGCCGGACGGGCGGTGGACGGTCGTCGAGATCAAGTCGTTCCCGATGATCGACGACTCGGCGGACGCGGCGAAGGTCGGTGCGGCGGCCCGCCAGGCCGCGGTGTACGTACTGGCGCTGGAGCGGGTCGCGGACCGGCTCGACGGGGCGGCCGTGCACCACTCGGTGCTGCTGGTCTGCCCGAAGGACTTCTCCAACCTGCCCACGGCGTCGGTCGTGGACGTACGCAAGCAGCTGTCGGTCACCCGGCGGCAGCTGACCCGGCTGACCCGCGTCGAGGACATCGCCGCAGCGCTGCCCGACGGCACGACGTTCGACCTGGAGCGGCCGGCCCAGGAGCTGACGGCCGCGGTGGAGTCGGTCGGCGCGACGTACGCACCGGACTGCCTCGCCGCGTGCGAGCTGGCGTTCCACTGCCGGGAGCGGGCCCGCGCCGCGGGGGCGGTGGAGTCGCTGGGGCGCGCGGTGCGTGGCGAGCTGGGTGGTCTGACCACCGTCGGCGCGGTGCTCGCCGCGGCGGAGGGGGACGGTGACCCCGGGGAGAGCGACCCCACGGTGTCCGCCCTGCGCCGCGCGGCCGCGCTGCGCGCGGAGGCGCTCGGGGGTGCGGCGTGCTGACCCCGGCCCCGGCGGCCGGCCCGCTGCGCGGCCGAAAGGCCAGTCACCTGCCGGTGGGCAGGTGTCGGCCCATGCCCCTGGGCCTCCGGGTGCCCGCGCGCACCCCGGCTTGCCCGCTTCGCAGCGGGATGGATCCACTCCCGCCGGTGACTGCGGCGCCGGTTCTGGCCGGAGGGCTGGCTGTGGGGCTCCGGGTCCCGGCCGGCCCGTTGCGCGGCCGGCGGGCGGCCGGGCCGGCGACGTTGCTGGTCATGGGCGCGGGCTGGGGGGACGGGTCGTGTCGCTGATCAACACACTCGCGCGGCTCGAGGCCGTACGGTCGGGGCGGGCGCAGCCCGGAGCCACCGTGTGCCACCGGCATCTCTCCGCGCGGCCGCTCGTCCTGGTACCGCTCACCAC
Source organism: Streptomyces mabaensis (assembly GCF_053763515.1). NCBI lineage: Bacteria > Bacillati > Actinomycetota > Actinomycetes > Kitasatosporales > Streptomycetaceae > Streptomyces > Streptomyces mabaensis. The sequence continues at coordinate 22,972 of NZ_JBSOPZ010000055.1, read as the reverse complement.
CGCCGGTGAGACCGGTGCGCCGCTGGGCGCGCTGGTCGGGACCGACCGCGACGCGCCGCGGCTGCTCGCCGTACCGCAGCCGCGCGACCGGGACCTGCGGTTCGCGTTCCTCGCCGAGCTGGCCGGGTCCGTACTGCCGTACATCGACGGGTACGCGGACGCGGTCGAACCCGCCGAGCGCACCGAGAACGACCCGGAGACCGGTAAGCGCGTCAAGGTGGAGGTCGAGCTGTGCTCGGACGCTCCGCAGCTGATCGTGCCGAGCCGGGCCGGTGTCGAGTTCGTCCGGCTGCTGGGCCGTTCCATGCGGTTCCGGCGGACCGCCGAACAGGACCCCGACACGCCCTACCCCGCGCCGCCGCACGTCCCGTTGCTCGGCCGCTGGTTCACCCACTTCGGCGAGCGCGCCCGGGTGCCCGGCTCCTCGCTGCTGCTCGCTGCCACCGAGCTGCTCGGCCGCCACTGGGCGACCGGCCAGAGCAACCTGGAGGACCAGCACCTCGGTGCGCTGCTCGCCTGGATCGCCCCGCCGGCCGGCGAGTCCGGCGCGGAGGCGGCCCTGCGGGCGGAACTGGAGCGGGACCGGGGCGGCCAGCTGGTGTGCCCGCCCGCCGGACCGGCGACCGATCCGGCGTTCGACAACAAACTGCTGGCCCCGGCCATGTCCCGGTACGACCGGGCGCGGGCGGCGGTACGGGACGGCGGCGGGCGCGCCGCGCTCACGCAGCTCACGGTCACCGAGCAGGAGATCCGGGACCTGGTCGAGAGCCGGACCCGGCCCACCTGGGACGCGGTGTGGCGGGGGCTGGACCTGCTGCGCGAGCTGCCCGCCGGCAGCCGTACCGAGGAGCGCTGGACCCGTGACCGGTGGTCGTTCACCGGCCACCGCGACCGGGTCCGCGCCGGGGAGCCGCCACAGCCCCGCCGCGACGACGCGGTGACCGCCGCGCAGAAGCTCGCCACGCGCGAGACCGCGCAGGCGCAACTCGATGCGCAGGAGGCGCTCGACGACCCCCTGGTGATGGCGGCGCGGCGACTGTCCGGCGAGGCGTTCGCGGGCGAGGTGACGGAGGTCGTCATGGCGTGGAGCGAATCCAAGCGGCCGAGCCCCCGCCCCCTGGTCACCTTCCGTACGGACGACCGGCCGCACCTGGGCGAGCGCACCAAGGTGTTCCGCTCGCTGGACGGGCGCCCGCAGACCGCGGAGTTCGTCCGTCACGAGGGCGAGGGGGTCCTGGTCCTCCAGCTCACCGACAAGATGGGCCGGGGCAAGGACCCGGCGCCCGGTTCGGTACCGGAGAAGGGCGAGCGGCTGTGCTGGACGCTGTTCGAGCACGACCGGCGCGGCGGGCCGAAGCTGCCCGACCCGGAGGAGACGCCGTGGACGCACGGCGGCCCGCCGGTCGCCTCCGGCGAGGCGACCCGGGCGGCTTCCGCGGCGGCTTCCGGCCCGGCTCCCGGCCCGGCTTCACCCGGCCCGGCTTCCGGACCTGGGACCGCCCCCGCGCCGATCCCCGACCCGCGCACGAGCCCCGACCCCGTCACGGCGGAGGACTACCTGTGACCGAAACATCGCGAGCACCGCGGCCCGCCGGTCAGGGCGATCCCGGCGCGCTCGCCGCTCGCGCGACCGAGGCGATCCTGCGCGACACGCTGCACGGCACCCACCGCGGCGTCGTCGTCGACTCGCCGCCCGGCGCGGGCAAGTCGACGCTCGTGGTGCGTGCGGCCCGCGAACTGGCCGCCGCCGGCCGGCCCCTGATGGTCGTCGCACAGACCAACGCCCAGGTGGACGACCTCGTGCTGCGGCTCGCCGAGAAGGATCCGGACCTGCCGGTCGGCCGGCTGCACAGCAGCGAGCCCGACCCGTACGACAAGGCCCTCGACGACCTGCCCTCGGTCCGCAAGTCCGCCAAGGCCGCGGATCTGGCCGGCCTGGACGTCGTCATCTCGACCGCCGCGAAGTGGGCGCACACCCAGGGCGTCGAACCGTGGGGCCACGCGATCGTCGACGAGGCGTACCAGATGCGGTCGGACGCGCTGCTCGCTGTGGCCGGGCTCTTCGACCGGGCGCTGTTCGTCGGCGACCCCGGCCAGCTCGACCCGTTCAGCGTCGTCGGCGCGGAGCAGTGGGCGGGGCTGTCGTACGACCCGTCGGCCAGCGCGGTGTCCACCCTGCTGGCGCACAACCCGGACCTGCCGCAGCACCGGCTGCCCGTGTCGTGGCGGCTGCCCGCCTCCGCCGCGCCGCTGGTGTCGGGCGCGTTCTACCCGTACACCCCGTTCCGCAGCGGTACGGGCCACGGCGACCGGCGGCTGTCCTTCGCCGTTCCGTCGGACGGCTCCGGGCCCGACCGGGTGCTGGACGAGGCGGCCGAGTCGGGCTGGGGCCTGCTGGAGCTGCCCGCCCGGCACACCCCGCGTACGGACCCCGAGGCGGTACGGGCGGTGGCCCTGGTGGTACGCCGTCTGCTGGACCGCGGCGGCGTGGCGACCAGCGAGCGCGCGGACGGCCCGGAGCCGGTGGCGGCCGACCGGATCGCGGTCGGCACGGCCCACCGGGACCAGGCCGCGGCGGTCCGCGCGGCGCTCGCCGAGCTGGGTGTCGCCGGGGTCGCGGTCGACACCGCGAACCGCCTCCAGGGCCGGGAGTTCGACGTCACGGTCGTCCTGCACCCCCTGTCGGGCCGCCCCGACGCGACAGCCTTCCACCTGGAGACGGGCCGCCTGTGCGTACTGGCCTCCCGCCACCGGCACGCCTGCATCGTGGTGTGCCGCGCGGGCGTCGCGGACCTGCTGGACGACCACCCGTCGACGGAGCCGGTCCAGCTGGGCGTCACCGTGAAGTTCCCGGACGGCTGGGAGGCCAACCACGCGGTCCTCGCCCACCTGGCGGAACACCGGGTGTCGTGGCGGCCGTAGCGCAGAGAAGCCCCACCCGCACCAGGAAGTGACTCAGGCTTGGAGCCGGCACCGCCGGTCGTCGGGGGTCAGTAGTCGAGGCTCGGGTACCAGTCGGCGCGGCCCTGCGGGGTCAGGTCGAGGAGGTGCCAGACCGGGGCCAGGAGGTCGATGCCTCGCTCGTCGATGTCGTCGGCCATGCGTGGGTGGGTGGAGTAGCAATGGCGGACCGTGCCGTCGCCGTCGCGGATGAAGACGGAGATGGTGGAGTCCTGTTCGCCGTCCTTGTCCTCGCTGCCCAGGTCGTACTTGAACGTGCTGTCGCCACAGCTCAGGAGCCGTAGCCGGTGCCAGCCGCGGTTGCGGGCGTGCTGCCGGAGGGTGGGCAGGTCGGCGGCAGCGGCGATGGTGAAGTCGGCGTTGCGGGCGATGTGGTGGGCGATGCCGTTGAAGCCGTCGATCCACATGGTGCACATCGGGCAGGGGTCGGTCTGCAGCTTGCCGTACATGAAGTGGTAGACGATCAGCGGGCGGTCCGGGGCGGTGAACAGCTCGCTCAAAGTGACCTTGCGGACCGGTGTGTCGCCTGCGTCGAGGTCGGCGGGGCCCTCGATGAAGACGTAGTCGTCGACGGGCGGCCCCTGCGGGAGCGTCCGTCGCTGGGCCGCGACCTTCTCACGGTGGCGCATGAGGTCGGTCTCGGCCAGGCGCAGCTCTTCGCGGGCGGCGAGGTAGTCCGCCGATTCGCCGGCCAGTCTGGTGTGCCGCAACATCGAGTCCTCCTGGGATGGCCGTCCCCCTGGTCCCCGGTCCGCATCACGAACTCCCAGTCCCCGCGTTCCCGAACCGGTCCTTTGAGTCTATGGCGAGGCAACCGGCTGACAACCCAGGTCGCCCGCCACCAACGTCGCCGGACAGGCCCTAGGTGTTCTGTCCTGGGAGGGCATATGTGCCGCGTCCGGGAATCCACAGTCCGACGTTCGCGCCGGGGAAATGCTCTCCGGGCGCAGGTACGCACCATCATAGGAAGGCCCGAGTAGGCAAGTGACTCGGGCCTGCCCCCACACTCCCTGAGAGACGCGAGACACGAGGCGCACTTGCGCGGCGTTGGACAATGGAGGGTGGCCCGGAGGCGATGAGCAGGAGGAAGCACATGGCAGAGCCCGAGCGGACCGAGCGGCGGCTACGGCCCGCGCCGCTGCTTTTCGAGCCCTCGGAGGCCGCCGCGGACCCGGAGCACTTCTTCGACCTGGAGTCGATCGAGGATCCCGGCGACCTGCTCTCCCGTGCCACGGAACTGACGCTGGCCTTCCGGGCCGCGACGGACCGGGCCACCGAGTTCCAGGCCGTCGCCGCCGCGCAGCTGGCGGATCCCCGGCGGTTCGACCGGCTGTCGCCGGCCGAGATCGCGGCGCGGGCGGAGTGGACCGAGGACTACGCGAAGAAGATGATCGAGTTCGGGCAGGAGCTGCTGGGCGGCGCCCAACCGTAGGTCCTGGCGGCTCAGCAGGCCGGCGGCTCAGCGCCGGTGGCATATGCCGAGGGGGCAAGGTACCCCACCCCGCCCCGTCCTGTCCCGGTTTCCGGCAACCCTCGGAAAGCGCGCGGTGACCGAGGGTAGATGTAAGAGACATGAGCGCTTGGCAGCGAGACGAGACCGCCCTCGGCACCGGCGACGAGGGAACCGTGGACATCTTCGGCTTCCTGCGGGAGGAGGGCCGGCATCACACGGCCCGGGTCACGCCGGCGGGTGCCGCCTGGCTGGCTTCGGCGGCCGCGTACCCCCGCAGCACGCTCTCGCTGTGGGAGTCCCGTCCGAGCGCCCCCGGCGTACTGCCCTGCGGTTCGGTCTTCGACGTGGTGAACGTGCCCGCGGTGTTCGGGCGGCGGATGCTGGACCAGCTGTGGGAGGACGGCCCCGGCTCCGGGCCGGTGGCGGTGCACCGCGGGCGGATGCTGCTCTTCGCCGCCCCCGGCACGGCCCAGCGGCTGCCGTCACTGCTCGACTGGGAGGAGTGGGGCGGCGCGACGCCACCGGTCCTGTGCCACGGCACGGGCGACGCGGTGACCGTCCCGGCGATCGGCGAGCCCGGTCAGGGACCCGCCCGGGGAGCCGCCCCGGGAGCAGCCCCGGCGGCACGCTGGCTGGTCGCTCCCGACACCCGCCACCCGTGGCTGCCGGGCCCCGAGGTGCTGCTCTGGGCCTGTGTGCGCGCGGCCCGCGCGGCCTCGGCCGGCACGGTGCGGATATCGATTTTTCCTCCCGCCGGACAGGGTGCTAAGGTCTACGACGTCAGCAGGCGCCGCTAGCTCAGTTGGTTAGAGCAGCTGACTCTTAATCAGCGGGTCCGGGGTTCGAGTCCCTGGCGGCGCACAGACGGAAGAAGCCCCTCGCGGAAGCGGGGGGCTTCTTCGTTGCCTCGGCACGGATCCGGGCGAGAGGCCTTAGTTCCTGATCTTGACCGTGTACGCACCCGACCGCGTCCGGTCCGCCACCTCGATACGGGTCCGCTCCCCCGGCACCGTGTACGACTCGCCGACCTGGAGCGGCGCATCCGCCAGCGGCGGGTAGACCGACTGCTGCCAGCACGCCTCGGTGTCCGGGTGCGTGTCCAGCACCTCGACCGGTCCGCCGCCCGAGGCGGTCTCGCTGCGCACCCGGTAGATCAGCACCCCTTCGGTGCAGGTCGCCTCGTCGTTGCCCACCGCGCCGCGCGCCTCGATGGCAATCGCGCTGTCCTCCCCGGTGCGTACGACCGCGAGCCTGGTCCCGCCCGTACCGCCGCGGACCGGCGCGGCGCTCAGCGGCTCCAGGGTGTGCAGGGTGGTGCCGGTGCCCTGGATGCAGGTGATCTGGCGCTGTTCCAGCCAGCCGAGCTTCCACTTGTGCCAGCCGAACAGGTCAGGGGCCAGGCCGAACTGGCTTCCCATCACGTCCCAGTCGCCGACGTAGGTGTCCCAGTCGCCCTTGCCGTCCTGGGGACGGTGGTACAGGTCGGCCAGGTCGAAGACGTGACCCGTCTCGTGGGCGAGGACGTTGCGGTCCGGCGGGTGCTGCTCGAAGACGGTGACGATGCGCTTGAGGTCCGTACCGTCGGCGTGCATCGGCCGGTCGAAGTTGACGACCTTCGTGGCGTCGGAGTCGACTCCGGGCGCGCCCGGGTCGGCGACGAAGTACACGATGTCGTACCGGCTGAAGTCCACCGTCCGGTCGGCCGCGGCCAGCGCGTCGCGCAGGTACTCGGCGCGCTTCTCCGGCGCCCAGTCCCGCTTTATGCCGTACGAGGTGGCCGGCTTCGGCATCGCCGTCCAGGCCGGCCGCGGATCGGGCCTCAGCCGGAACTTCCCGTACGAGGCCTGGTGGAAGAACCGGCTGGTGGCCGGGAAGTGGTCGGCCGCGAGCTCCCGGGGAGTCACGGCGGGACGGGAGCCGGGGAAGGACAGGAAGACCATGACGGCGTTGAGCGTGCGCTCCGGCCGGGGGTAGGCGGTGTTCCAGGTGTCGAGGCCCACCGAGTGGTGCGCGGAGGTGCGTTGCAGCGCGCAGGGGCCGGCTGCCGTTTCCGCCACCGCGGGGCCCGCGAAGAGGGACATGGCGGCGAGAGCCGTGAGGGAGGTCAGCGCCGCGGCAGCGCTCCGCACGCCGTAGAGCACCACTCCCTCGGGTGTCTGCTGACGCGGCACGTCGACCTCCGGAGGGGGAATCGGGACTTCCACCCACCTTGTGATGGTTTTGTATGACATGCCTTGTCGAGGGAGCCCGCCCGGGTGATCGATGCGACACTCCGGCGTGTCACGGAAAGTCACAAGTGATCGCGCATCAGCCGAGCCCGCGCACAGCCGCGCAGAAACGATCGGCCGGAAGGGGCAGGTGCGCATCATCACGCCGACGAAGCTGGAACGGCCCTCCCGGCTACCTCTATGATCGGCACACTTTCCGCGTGGATCCCGCCCTCGGGCGGCCCGACCCCACCCGGCCGACGACCCCGACCAGACCTGTACGAGACAACTGCACTGCGGGAGCGAGCGGTGAGCGGAACCTCCGAAGGACCCGGTTCGGCCCCCGACAGCATTCGATCACCGGTTACGGAACGTGATTCTGTCAGCAGAACCGCGTCGGAGCTGCGCGACTACCGGGCCGCGTTCAACGCCGCGCACCTCGCCATGGCCGTCGTCGACCGGGAAGGCCTGGTCGTCGCCGCCAACCACGCCTTCGCCACCCTGCTCGGCGCCGAGCCCGCCGCGCTCGTCGAACAGGCCGCGGCCGACCTGGTCGACCTCGCCGCGGAGGACCGCACCTGGCAGGCGTACCTCGAAGTCCTGCGCGGCCGGCAGGCCCGGCTGCGCTGCACCCGCCGGCTCAAGCACCCCGACGGCCACTCGATGTGGACCGAGGTCACCCTCGCGCCCGTCCCCGACAGCCGCAACGTGCTGATGTCCGTCGCCGACGTCAGCGACCGGCGCGATCTCCAGGCACGGCTGCGCCACCTCCAGATGCACGATCCGGTGACCCGGCTGCCCAACCGCGCGCTCTTCTTCGAACGGCTCTCCACCGCGCTGGAGTCCTCCTCGTACGGCAGCGGCGGCACGGGACGCATCGGGCTCTGCTACCTGGATCTCGACGGTTTCAAGGCGGTCAACGACACGCTCGGGCACCGAGTCGGCGACCGGCTGCTGACCGCCGTGGCCTCCCGGCTCAGCCAGTGCGCCGACCAGTCCGGCTTCGGCAGGAGCGGCGGCCACCTGGTCGCGCGGCTCGGCGGCGACGAATTCGCCCTGCTCGTCGAGGACTCCACCGGTACGGAACAGCTCGCCGACCTCGCCAAGTCCGTACTGGCCGCGCTCCAGAAGCCGTTCGACCTGGCCGGGCAGCGGCTGTCCGTCTCGGCCAGCATCGGCGTGGTGGAGCGGGCCGCCGCCGGGACCTCGGCGACCGGGCTGATGCAGGCCGCGGACACCACGCTGTACTGGGCCAAGGCCGACGGCAAGGCCCGCTGGACGCTCTTCGACCCGGAGCGCAACGCCCACCGGATGACCCGGCAGGCGCTCTCCAGCACCCTGCGGCCGGCCGTCGAGCGCGGTGAGTTCGCCCTGGAGTACCAGCCGTTGGTGGATCTGGAGAGCGGGGCGGTGCGCGGTGTGGAGGCCCTGGTCCGCTGGAACCACCCGCAGTTCGGCACGCTCGCGCCGAATCGGTTCATCGGGATCGCCGAGGAGGACGGCTCGATCGTGCAGCTCGGCCGCTGGGTACTGCGCACCGCCTGCCGCCAGGCCCGGCAGTGGCAGCTCGACCACCCGGCGGCCGCGCCGGTGTTCGTCAGCGTCAATGTCGCCGTCCGCCAGGTGTGGGACTCCGACCTGGTCGGCGATGTCGCCGGCATCCTCGCCGACACCGGACTCGCGCCGCAGCTCCTGCAGCTGGAGCTCACCGAGTCCGCCGTGATGGGCTCGGCGGGGCGGCCGTTGCAGGCCCTCCAGGCGCTCAGCGACATGGGCGTGCGGATCGCCATCGACGACTTCGGCACCGGCTACTCGAACCTCGCGTACCTCAGCCGGCTGCCCGTCTCCGTACTCAAGCTCGACGGGTCGTTCGTCCGCGGCTTCCGGTACGACGACGGGGCGCACCCGAACCCCGCCGACGAGACGATCGTCGAGGCGCTGGTGCAGCTCGCGCACCGGCTGGGGCTGACGGTCACGGCGGAGTGCGTCGAGACGGCCGGTCAGGCGGCGCGGCTGCGCCGGGTCGGCTGCGACACCGGCCAGGGCTGGCTGTACTCGCGGGCGGTGACGCCGGACCGTATCGCCGCCATGATCGGGGTCTGCCCGCTGCGGGACCTGCCGGCCTGACGGCCTCACGGCCGAGCGGCGAGGAGATCATCGCACCGGCCGGGCCGGTCACCCGGGAAGTGAGGCCGAGGCCACCGCGGGCAGCTCGTACGCGTCCGCGATCAGTTCGTACGAGCGCAGCCGCGCCTCCCCACCGTGCGCGTTGGCCGTGATCATCAGCTCGTCCGCGCCCGTGCGCTTGCGCAGGTCGTCGAGTCCGGTCCGTACCGCGTCCGGCGTGCCGTGGATGACGTTGCCCAGCCAGCTGTCCACGAACTCCCGCTCCATCGCGCTGAACGCGTACGCCTCCGCCTCCTCGGGCGACGGGATGAGCCCGGGGCGGCCGGTGCGCAGCCGGACCATCGACAGGGCGCCGGTCAGCACCTGGCGGCGGGCCTCCCGCTCGTCGTCCGAGGCCAGCGCGGATACGCCGATCAGCGCGTACGGCTCGTCCAGCACCCCGGAGGGCCGGAAGGACTCCCGGTAGAGGTCCAGCGCCGGCAGGGTGTTGGCCGCCGAGAAGTGGTGGGCGAACGCGAACGGCAGCCCCAGCACGCCGGCCAGCCGCGCGCTGAAGCCGGACGAGCCCAGCAGCCAGACGGGCGGCCGGCCCGAGGGCCCCTGGACCGGGCCGGGCACGGCGTGGATCCGCGCGTACGGGTGGCCGTCGGGGAAGTCGTCGTCCAGGAACCGGGTCAGCTCGGCGAGCTGCTGCGGGAAGTCGTCGGCGCCCGAGTGGATGGGGGTACCTCCCACGCCCGCAGGGCTGTGGGGGAGGTTGGTGCGCCGCAGGGCCGCCGCCGTTGCCCCGTCGGTGCCCGGCGCCCGGCCGAGGCCCAGGTCGACGCGGCCCGGCGCCAGCGCCTCCAGGGTGCCGAACTGCTCGGCTATGACCAGCGGGGCGTGGTTGGGCAGCATGACGCCGCCCGAGCCGAGCCGGATCCTCTCGGTGTGGGCGGCGAGGTGGGCCAGGATCACGGCCGGGGAGGAGCTGGCGACGCCCGGCATGGAGTGGTGCTCGGCGACCCAGTGGCGGTGGAAGCCGCGGCGTTCGGCGAGGCGGGCGAGGTCCACGCTGGTGCGCAGCGCCTGGGTCGCGGTGCGGCCGCTGCCCACGGTCACCAGGTCCAGTACGGACAGGGGGACGGGGGCGGTCCCGTGCACCGTGCCTCGAATCGCGTCCACCGTGCGTTGCCTCCTGGCGTCGGGAATGTACCGAAGTGACGAACAGGAGGCAGTCTCCGGTTATTCCTCGCGGGTGGTCGCAGCGCCCTCACCAAGGCCGGGCGAAGAGCCTGCCCAGGCCGTCGCCCCAGGCTCCCCGGCGCTCCGCCAGCCGCAGGCCCTCCCACACGGTGACCTGGTTCGCGGTGAGGACCGTCTTGCCGAGTGCGTCCTCCAGGTCCGCGAGGTACGCGGCGGTGTGCAGCGCGGTGTCCGGCAGCAGCACCGCATCCGCGTCCGGGTGGTCGCCCGCCCGGGCCAGCGCGAGCACCTCGTCCCGCCCCCAGGTGCCGACCTCCGCCGCCGTGACGATGCCCGCGGCGCGCTCGGCGACCACCTCGGTCCCGGAGGCCTTCAGGAACGCCGAGAAGTACCCGGCCACGTCCTGCGGATAGGTCGCGGCCACCGCCACCCGCCGGGCGCCCACCTTCCGTACCGCGTGGGCGAAGGCGAACGACGTACTGGAGGCCGGCAGCCCGGCCGCCAGGGCCAGGGCGCGGATCTGCTCCTGCGCCCCGTCCCAGCCGCGGACGAAGCTCCCGCTGGTGCAGGCCCACACCACCGATTCGGCGCCGGACAGCCGCAGCTCCTCGACCCCCGCCGCCAGCCGCTCCGGCGCGCCCATCTCCAGCAGGGCGTCGACGCGGTGCGCGTCCTCGCCGATGTCGGTGTGGACGACGGGCAGCCGGATGTCGGTGTCCAGCAGCATCTCGATCCGGGGATAGTCGTCCTCCGCCGAGTGTCCGGGGTAGAGCAGTCCGACTGTGGTCATGTCCGGCCTCCCGTGATCATGTCCTGCCTCCCTGTTGCTCTCCTTCGGGTTCCGTGGGTTCGGCTGCCCCCATCGCGGCAGGCCCACACCGGGCGGCCGGATCCAGCAGCGCCTGGTACGGGCCGACGGCCGCGGCGCCGATGCGGCGCAGCGCGGACCACATGGTGACCTGGTTGGCGGAGAGGACGGGCATCCGTAGTTCGGCCTCCAGCTGCGGGATCACGTCGTACGTCGGGAGGTTGGTGCAGCTGATGAACAGCGCGTCGGCGGCGCCCGCCACGGCCTGTCTGGCCATCTCCACCACATCGCGGTAGGGCACCCGCCAGATGTGCCGGGTCAGGCCCAGATACGCGCGGCCGGTGACCTCGGTGCCCGCCTCGGCGAGGTATTCCTCCAGCGCCCGGGTCACCGACGCCGTGTACGGCGTGACCAGCGCGATCCGCCGGGCGCCCAGCTCCACCAGCGCCTCCAGCAGCGCGCCGGAGGTGGTCAGGGCGGGCACCTCGCCGGCCCGGGTCATGGCCGCGCACATGGCGCGTTCGCCGGCCGGTCCGTCGACGAAACTGCCGGAGGTGCACGCATACGCGATGACCTCGGGCTCGACGGCGCTCAGCGCCCGTACCGCGTCGTGCAGCGTCTCGTGCTCGCTGACCAGGCGGGCCAGATCGAGGCTGACCTCGACGGGTACGAACGGGGTACGGGTGAGATGGAGCGAGACATGGGCAGGGACCCACCGCCACAGCTCGCGGTCCAGTGCGAAGTCGAAGGGGGCGACGACGCCGATGCCGCGCTGCGGCTGCGGGCCCCCGAGGAAGGAGATGTCCATCGGTCCCCCACTGCAGGCGTGTTGACGACGGTAGGGCGCGGTGCGAGCGTGGTCAATCCGTACATCTCAGGCACCGCTCAAGCGCAGCTCAGGCGCAGCTCAGGCGCAGCTCAGGCGCAGCTCGGATGGAGGCCGGGGACAGCTCAGGTGCATGATCCAGTCGTGCCGCACAGCCGTTGCGGAGGCCGTTGCGGAGGCCGTTGCGGCCCGCTTTGACGGAAGGTTTCTCCCGTATGCCGGAGCCCACTCTTCTCGTCCTGGACGCCGACCCGCCGCCCCGGCTCGGCCGGCTCACCGGACGGGCCCGCGTCCTGCACGCCGACGCCCACACGCTCGCGGAGCGGCTGCCGCTCGCCGACGCGCTGCTGGTGTGGGACTTCACCTCCGACGCGGTACGCCACGCCTGGCCGGGCGGCGGGCCGCGCCCCCGCTGGGTGCACACCGCGAGCGCGGGCGTGGACCATCTGCTCTGCCCGGAGCTGGCGGCGTCGGACACGGTGGTCACCAACGCGCGCGGGATCTTCGACCAGCCGATCGCGGAGTACGTCGCCGGGCTCGTGCTCGCCTTCGCCAAGGATCTGCCCGGCACGCTGGAGAACCAGCGGCGGCGGCGCTGGCAGCACCGGGAGACGCTCCGCGTGGCGGGCTCCCGGGCGACCGTGGTCGGCTCCGGCCCGATCGGGCGGGCGATCGCCCGGACGCTGGAGGCGCTCGGCGTGACCGTGGCGCTGGTCGGCCGGACGGCCCGTAGCGGGGTGCACGGGCCGGAGGACCTGGACAAGCTGCTGTCTCGGGCGGACTGGGTGGTGTGCGCCGCGCCGCTGACGGGCGAGACGCGCGGGATGTTCGACGCGGCGCGGTTCGGGGTGATGCAGCCCTCGGCGCGGTTCATCAATGTGGGGCGCGGGCCGCTGGTGGTCGAGGAGGACCTGCTCGCGGCGCTCACCAACCGGTGGATCGGCGGTGCGGCGCTCGACGTCTTCGCGCACGAGCCGCTGTCGGAGCGGAGCCCGCTGTGGGACGTGCCCGGCCTGATCGTCTCACCGCACATGAGCGGGGACACGGTCGGCTGGCGCGACGACCTCGCCGCCCAGTTCGTCGAGCTGTACGAGATGTGGGCGGACGGAAAGCCGCTGCCGAACGTGGTGGACAAGAAACGTGGGTACGTCACCGGGCATGACTGAACTCACCGGCCTGACCGCCCACCAGCTCCTGTCCGGTTACGAGAACGGCGACTTCTCCCCCGTCGAGGCGACGCGCGCGGCGCTGGACCGGGCCGAGGCGGTGCAGCCACGCGTCAACGCCTTCGTCCGGATCGACGCGAGCGAGGCGCTCGCGCAGGCGGAGGCGGCCACCGGGCGGTGGCGCCGGGGCGAGCCACTCGGGCTGCTGGACGGCGTGCCGGTGTCGGTGAAGGACATCCTGCTGCTGCGCGGCGGGCCGACGCTGCGGGGCTCGAAAACCATCAGTCCGCAGGGGGCGTGGGACGAGGACGCGCCGTCGGTGGCCCGGCTGCGCGAGCACGGGGCGGTCTTCCTCGGCAAGACGACCACGCCCGAGTTCGGCTGGAAGGGCGTCACCGACTCACCCCTGTCCGGGGTGACCCGCAATCCGTACGACCTGGCGCGCACGGCGGGCGGCTCCAGCGGCGGCAGCGCGGCGGCCGTCGCGCTCGGCGCGGGCCCGCTGTCGCTGGGTACGGACGGCGGCGGATCGGTCCGGATTCCGGCCGCGTTCTGCGGGATCTTCGGGCTGAAGCCGACGTACGGCCGCATCCCGCTGTACCCCGCGAGCGCCTTCGGCACGCTCGCGCACGCCGGACCGATGACCCGCGACGCGGCGGACGCGGCCCTGCTGATGGATGTCGTCAGCGGGCCCGACTGGCGGGACTGGTCCCAACTCGGCCCGGTCGAGGGCAGCTTCCGAGCGGCCCTCGGCGGCGGCGTCAAGGGGCTGCGGATCGCGTACTCGCCGTCCTTCGGCGGGCAGGTGGCGGTCCGGCCGGAGATCGCCTCGGCCGTGCGCGGGGCCGTCGCGCGCCTCGCCGAGCTGGGCGCGTACGTCGAGGAGGCCGACCCGGACCTGGCCGATCCGGTGGAGGCCTTCCACACCCTGTGGTTCAGCGGGGCGGCCCGGGTCGTCCAGCACCTGGGCCGCGAGCAGCGGGAGTTGCTGGATCCGGGGCTGCGGGAGATCTGCGCACAGGGGGCCCGGTACAGCGCGCTCGACTACCTCGCGGCCGTGGACGTACGGATGGAGCTGGGCCGGCGGATGGGCCGCTTCCACGACATGTACGACCTGCTGGTCACCCCGACCCTGCCGATCCCGGCGTTCGAGGCGGGCGTGGAGGTGCCCAAGGGGTCGGGATACCACCGCTGGACGGGCTGGACGCCGTTCACGTACCCCTTCAACCTGACCCAGCAGCCGGCCGCGACGGTGCCGTGCGGCCTGGCGGCCGGACTGCCGGCCGGGTTGCAGATCGTGGGCGCCCGCCACGCGGACGCCCTGGTCCTGCGTGCGGCGCACGCGCTGTACGAGGCGGGAGTGGCGGCCGGCGTCAGGCTGCCCGGGAACTCCTAGCTGATCAACTCCAATTCCGCAGGTGACGGCTGAGGAATAAGGGGTCAGTGCGTGCTCCAGCTGTCGGGCTGAGCCCCGTCGATATCCGTGAACCCGTACTCCTGGGCGAGCTGAACGGAGCTGACGGAGCGCTGATTCCACCTCATGCGGTCAGGGTCAGCGGCGAGCGCGGCAATGGCGCGGCCGACGTATCGCGGTGACTCGGAGTGCGCGAAACCGTCAGGGGCGGTGGGGTAGCCGGCGACCGCGTTCGGGTCCAGGGCGTCGCGCCAGTTCTGTTCGGTGACTCCGAAATTGTCGAGCATCATTTCGGACCGTAGCCAGCCGGGTGTGATGGCGACCGCCGTTGCACCGTGAGATCGCAACTCGTGCCCCTGGGAGAAGGCCAAGCGGTTCACGGCGACCTTGGCCAGGTCGTAGAACACGGAAATCCGATACCGCGATGCGTTGTAGTCGGTGGTGCCGTCAGTCACCTCGATGAGGAGGCCACCTGGCTCGTTGATGAGTAGCGGCAAGAGGTGGTGGGAGGTGACCAGGTGGGTGCTGACGGCCAACTGGAGGAGACGTAGGCCATCGTCGAGGTTGTGCTCCCAGATGGGCGTGTTCCAGTCCGGTGGGCCACCTTTGAGGACCTCACCGCCCCAGATGTCGTTGACCAGCACGTCGATGTGGCCGTGCTCATCCCGGACGCGCTGGGCCAGGGCTCGCACCTGGTCAGAGTCGAGATGGTCGACCTGGACGGCGATTCCGGTGCCGCCGAGCCGTGTAACGAGCTCAGCGGTCTGCTCGATCGTCTCGGGACGATCGTAGTCGGACCCGGCCTTGCCCGCCTCGCTGGTGCGACCCGTGCAGATGACAGTCGCGCCGGCCTCGCCCAATGCCGCGGCGATACCACGCCCCGCGCCTCGAGTCGCACCTGCAACAACAGCGACACAGCCACGAAGCGCATCATGATCCGGAGACCAGTTCATGAGGCGAGTTTGGCAGAGGGCACTCAGGCGTCGCGGACGACACACGTCGCCACCAACGGAGTCCTACTGGGCCCGGCGGAAGCTGAGGGTTTCGCCGAGGGCGCCCGCCCGCCAGAGGTCCTGGCAGGCCTCGGCCATCCGGTCGAGGCCTTCGACCACCGTGCCCCAGACGATGCCGGGCACCCAGCCCGTGTCACCGTTCAGCAGCAGGTTGTTGCGCTCGTAGAAGAGGGCCAGGTCGACGACCGCGCCGTGTTCCCGGTGGGCGGCCCGGGGCGCGTATCCGTGCGAGGACGTGCCCAGTTGGGTGGCGGAGAAGGAGAAATAGCACAAATCACCCGGAATGGGAGTAACGGTGGGATTCTCCAGCGGAGGTTCCTGCGCCGCGAACGCGGGCAGCAGGGCGTAGATCTCGTTGCGCGCGTATTTCGCGTGATAGACGTCGCCGCCCAGCGGCAGCGCCTCCCACACCGCCGCGCAGGTCAGCGGGGCCCGGTCGTCGAGGAGTTTCGCGGTGCAGCGCACACCGCGCTTGTCGAGCATCACGTCCACGTATCGGTCTGCCATCTCCCCCGCATACCCCGCTCGGAGCCGGGTAGCCGCGCGCCCATGGCTCCACCACACAGACACCACCCACATCGACGATCGTTCCTCGCAGGCGCCGCGGCGCTCGGTGCGGTGGGCGCGCTGGGCGCCGCGGGCTGTGCCCGGGTGCCCTCCGGCGACGCCCTCGCCCGGCTGAAGTCGCAGGGCACGGTACGGCTCGGCATCGCCGGCGAGGTCCCGTACGGATACATCAACGAGCAGGGCGAGTTCACCGGCGAGGCGCCCGAACTCGCCAAGGTGGTCTTCAAACGGCTCGGCATCGGCCGGGTCCAGCCCGTCGCCACCGACTTCTCCTCCCTCATACCCGGGCTCAATTCCCAGCAGTTCGATGTCGTCTCGGCCGGGATGTACATCAACAAGGAGCGCTGCGCGCAGGTGGTGTTCTCCGACCCCGAATACCAGATGCTCGACTCCTTCATCGTGCGCAAGGGCAACCCCAAGCAGCTGAACAGTTACGAGGACGTCGTGAAGGCCAAGGCGAGGTTCGCCACCGGAACGGGGTACGCGGAGATCGGCTACGCGGTCGCCGCCGGCTTCCCGGAGAAGGACATCGTGATCCTCCAGGACCAGGTCGCCGGCCTGAACGCGGTCGAGTCCGGCCGGGTCGACGTTTTCGCGGGCACCGCGCTGACCGTCCGCGAGGTGGTGAAGAAGAGCTCCAGGGCCGAGGCCACCAAGCCCTTCGCCGCGGTCGTGGACGGCAAGAAGAAGATCGACGGCGGCGGCTTCGCCTTCCGCCCGACCGACACCGAGCTGCGCGACGCCTTCAACACCGAGATCCACAAGATGAAGAAGACCGGAGAGCTCTTCCGGATCCTGCGGCCGTTCGGCTTCACCAAGGCCGAGATGACCGACCTGACGGCCGAGGAGTTGTGCCGATGACGTCGGGACTCTGGCAGAACTGGGTGCTCCCGGGCATCTGGATCACTGTGCAGCTGACCCTGTACAGCGCGGCGCTCGCCACCGCCGTCGCCTTCACCGTAGGCATCGCGCGGACCAGCCGCTCGCGCGCGGTCCGCTTCCTGGCCGGTTTCTACACCGAGGTCTTCCGGGGCACTTCGGCCCTGGTGCTGATGTTCTGGCTGTTCTTCGTGCTGCCCCCGCTGGTGGGCTGGCAGCTCGTCCCGATGTGGGCCGCGGTACTGGCCCTCGGCCTGTCGTACGGGGCGTACGGGGCCGAGGTCGTCCGGGGCGCCCTGAACTCGGTGGCCCCGGCGCAGCGCGAGGCGGGTGTCGCGCTCAGCTTCACGCCCTGGCAACGGATGCGGCTGATCCTGCTGCCGCAGGCGGTGCCGGAGATGATGCCGTCGTTCTGCAATCTGCTGGTCGAGCTGCTCAAGGGCACGGCTCTGGTGTCCCTGCTGGGCGTCGGTGACGTGTCGTTCGCCGCGTACCTGGTCCGGCTCGCGACCCAGGACAGCGCGCAGATCTACACGATCACGCTGGTGATCTACTTCGTGCTCGCGTTCGTCCTGACCCGCGGGATGAAGGCGCTCGAACGAAGGACCAAGGCAAATCTGGGAGTGGTGCTCAAATGAACTGGGACTGGTCCGCGGTGGCGGACTTCATGCCGCAGTTCTGGGACGGCGTGCTGGTCACGCTCCAGATCCTGGCGCTGGGCTCACTGCTCTCGTTCGCGCTCGGCCTGGTCTGGGCGATCGGCTTCCGCGCCCCGACGCGGTTCGTGCGCTGGCCGGTGAACGCGATCACCGAGTTCATCCGCCTCACCCCGCTGCTGGTGCAGCTGTTCTTCCTGTTCTTCGTGCTGCCCGAGTGGGGGGTGCAGTTCTCCGCCCTGACCACCGGCACGATCGCGATCGGCGTGCACTACTCGACGTACACCGCCCAGGTCTACCGGGCCGGCATCGAGGCGGTACCGGCCGGGCAGTGGGAGGCGGCCAAGGCGCTGAGCCTGCCCGTCGGCCGCACCTGGACGGCGGTGATCCTGCCGCAGGCGGTCCGCCGCGTGGTGCCGGCGCTCGGCAACTACGTCATCTCGATGCTGAAGGACACGCCGCTGCTCGCCGGGATCAGCGTGCTGGAGATGCTCCAGCAGTCGCGGCTGGAGGGTGCGTCCACCTTCCAGTACACCGAGCCGCTGACCGTCGTCGGCATCGCCTTCATCCTCATCGCCTACCCGGCTTCTCTGCTCGTACGAACCCTGGAGCGCCGCCTTGTCCACTGACACCAAGCCCACTGAACCGATGTCCGCCGAACTGATCCGCTTCGAGAACGTCACCAAGCGCTTCGGGGACAACACCGTCCTGGACAACCTCTGCTTCTCGGTACGGCCGGGCAAGCACGTCACCCTCGTCGGCCCGTCCGGCTCCGGCAAGACCACGATCCTGCGGCTGCTGATGACCCTGATGAAGCCCGACGCGGGCACGATCGACGTGAACGGTGACCGGCTCTTCCCGGCCGGTGAGAAGCAGATCCGCGAGGTGCGCAAGAACATCGGCATGGTGTTCCAGCAGTTCAACCTCTTCCCCAACATGTCCGTGCTGCGCAACGTCACCGAGGCGCCGGTCCGGGTGCTGGGGCTGAGCAAGGACGAGGCCGATGAGCGCGCCCGCGACCTGCTCGACCTGGTGGGCCTGGGCGACCGGTGCGACGCGAAGCCGTCCCAGCTCTCCGGCGGCCAGCAGCAGCGGGTCGCGATAGCCCGGGCGCTCGCGATGCGTCCGCAGGTGCTGCTGCTGGACGAGGTCACGTCGGCGCTCGACCCGGAGCTGGTGGCCGGGGTGCTCGATGTGCTGCGGGACATCGCCCGTACCACTGACATCACCATGCTCTGTGTGACCCACGAGATGAATTTCGCCAGGGACATCTCCGACGAGGTGCTGATGTTCGATTCGGGGCGGGTCATCGAGTCCGGCTCGCCAGAAAAAATCTTCAGCGATCCCGAGCACGAACGTACTCGCGAGTTCCTCGGCGCGGTCCTCTGACCTCTTGGATCGGCCAAGGCCCGTGACCGTGGCATATGCCAGGGTGGCGCGCCCCTGCTGAGAGGCATGGTGCGCGCCACCAATCTCATCAACAGCCGCTCCAGATCCGGCTCTTGGCCGGTATCGTGGTATCAGGCCAAGTGCTGGGGCCGGTGCGCATCGCGAGCGGACCGTAACCAGGTGCGACGCCGCCACCGCAAGCGGTCACAACCTGCTAGGGGGAAACCGTGGCGCTGAAGCCCGAGCCGACCGCGCCGTTCCACTCGGTGCAGTACGCCCTGCGCGTTCTCGAGACCATCTCCAGGCACGGTGGCGGTGTGACCGATGCGCAGATCGCGCGCGAGACCGGTCTGCCCGCCGCTCATCTCTCCCCCATGCTGCTGATGCTGCGCCGCGAGGGCTATGTGGTCCAGGTCTCGGACGGCGCGTACGCGATCGGCGACTCCATGGTGCTGCTCGGCTCCGGCGTGGACCGCCAGCAGGCCCTGCAGGCCAAGCTCCAGGAGACCCTGGACCAGCTGCGCGACTCGGTCGGCGCCGCCGTCTACATCAGCCGGTACGTCGACGGTGAGGTGCGGATCACCCAGTTCGCCGACGGTCCGCGGACGCCCAAGGTCAACGAGTGGGTGGACTTCCGCTCGGCGGCGCACGCCAGCGCGGTCGGCAAGTGCCTGCTCACCCAGCTCGACCAGAACGGCCGCCGCGATCACCTGTCCCGGCACAAGATCGCCCGGCTCACCTCGCGGACGATCACCAGCGAGAAGATCCTCTTCTCGAAGCTGGACAGCCAGCCGGCCACCGTGCCGGTGCTCGACCTCCAGGAGTACGCGGTGGGCACGGTCTGCGCGGCCGTCCCGATCACGGCCGGCGCCGCGGTGGGCTGCCTGGCGCTCTCGATGCCGGTCGAGCACGCGCACCGGCTGCGCTCCGCCGCGCAGGCCCTGAACCGCAGGGCCGCGCCGGTACTGCTGTCGCTGGCGATCTAGTCACCCGGGGCGCCCTGGTTTGGGAGCACACTTGCGGACCAGGTACTATTTCCAGGTCAGCAGGCGCCGCTAGCTCAGTTGGTTAGAGCAGCTGACTCTTAATCAGCGGGTCCGGGGTTCGAGTCCCTGGCGGCGCACAGACGGAAGAAGCCCCTCGCGGAAGCGGGGGGCTTCTTCGTGCGTCCGTCCGCGTCCGCCCTACCGGCCGAGGAGGTGCTCGCGGTCCTGGGCGCGGTACTCGGCCCGCAGGGCCGCCCTCGCCTCGTCGTCCAGCGGGCGGTAGCCGCTGTCCCCGGGCGGGGTCCACCACACCGGGTCCGCGCAGTCGAAGCCCTCGCGGCGCAGTGCCACCCGGTGGACCTTGTTCGTCGCCGTCACCGGCATGCGGGAGACCAGACGGACGTACCGGGGGGACATCTTCGTACCCAGGTCGGGCTGCGCGGCCAGGAAGGACGCGAACGACGACGGGGTGAAGCGCGCGCCCTCGCGCAGGGCGAGGGCGGCCATCACCTGGTCGCCGGCCACCGGGTCCGGCACCGCGTAGACGGCGACCGCCGCCGCGTCGGCCCAGCGCGCGAGGATGTTCTCGATCATCGCCGCGGCGAGGTTCTCGCTGTCGACCCGCAGCCGGTCGTCGGTACGGCCCGCGAAGTAGAGGAAGCCGTCCGCGTCGCGGAAGAAGAGATCGCCGGTCCAGTACCAGCCGCCCCGCGTGCGCGCCGCGTCCGCGGCCTCGTTGCGCCAGTAGCCCTCGAAGGGGCTGCGGCCCCGGTTGACCAACTCCCCTATCGCCGCGTCGCCGTTGAGCAGCCGGCCGCCGTCGGAGAAGACCGCCGCCGGGCGTTCCCGGCGGGTTTCGGGGTCGACCACGGCGAGGTCATCGCCGGGTGCCGCGCGGCCGATGGCCCCCGGCGGGGTGTCCGGCGTGCGCTGGATCGCCGCGCCGCCCTCGGAGGACCCGTACCCCTCCACCAGCCGCACCCCGAAGCGTGCGGCGAAGCGCGCCGCGTCCACCGCGCCCGCCTCGGTGCCGAAACCCACCCGCAGCGGGTGGTCGCGGTCGTCGGGGCGCTCGGGGGTGGCGAGCAGGTACTGCACGGCCCGGACGACGTAGCTGAAGTACGTGGCGCCGAAGGCCCGTACGTCCGGCAGGAACGCCGACGCCGAGAACTTCCGGCGCAGCGCGATTCCGGCGCCGCCGGCCAGCGCGGGCGCCCAGTCGGCGATCACCGCGTTGCCGTGGAACATCGGCATGCAGATGTAGTGCACGTCGTCCGGCCGTACGCCGAAGTGGCCGGCGAGGGAGAGTCCGGCCGCCGCGAGCCGGCCCTGGCTGCAGATCGCCGCCTTGGGCGCGCCGGTCGAGCCGGAGGTGAAGTACAGCAGCAGCCGGCTGCCGGGACCGGGGCCGACCGGGCCGACCACGGACTCGCCCGGCCGGGCGCCGGCGTACGGGGCGAGCAGCTCGGCGTACTCCGCGGAGTCGGTGACCAGGACCCGTACGCCCGGCAGGGCCGGCCCGTCGAGCAGCGGCAGGTGCGCCCGCTCGGTGATGAGCACCCGGCAGTCGGTGTGCAGGATGTCGCGGACCAGTTCGGGCCCGCGCCGGGTGGGGTTGAGGCCGGCGACGGCGGCCCCCGCGAGGGCCGCCGCGCTCAGCCACAGCGGGAACTCCGGAGTGTTGTCGAGCAGCACGCCGACGTGTGGCTCGGCACCGCGCGGCAACAGATCGGCGAGCAGCCCGGCGCGGGCGGCGGCGCCGGAGGCGATCCGGTGGTGGCTGAGGACGGTGTCCTCGAACCTCAAGCCCGGCCGGTGGTCGCCCCATTGGCGCTGTACGAGCTCCGCGACGGTGCCTGCGCTCTCCATGGCGCCGCACGATAACTGACTGGACGTCAGAACTGTACGTCCGAGCACGCGTAGAACGCGTTGGTCGTGTCATGGACGGTCCACACGGCCAGAATGATGTGCTTGCCGGTCTTCTGGGTGGGGATCGTGCCCTGGTGGACGGCCGTGGATCCGGGCCGGGCGCCGTTGTACGCGACCGTCATGAAGGGCTGCGGGTCGAGCGCGGCCCGGGTGAGCGGCTGGGTCCGGTTCCAGCCGTTCCTGGTGATGTAGTACTTGAAGTCGGTCGTCGCGTGCATGGCGGTGAACTGCCAGCGGAAGCTGTAGCCCTGGCCGCCGGTCACCTTCGTGGCGGGCCAGTTGCCGCCGCGCGGATCGTCGAGCTGGGCGAAGCGGCTGTTGCCGCCCGCGCAGATCTTTCCGTCGGCGGGTCCGGCGGCCGGGAAGCCCTTGGGGCCCTCGACACTCTGCGGTTCGTAGATGATCTCGCCGCAGCCGGTGACCGTGCGGTTGGCGCAGAGCTTCTGCCGGCTGATGGGCTGGTCGGTGTACCCGTGACTGGTGGCGCTGCCGGTGGCGACTACGGAGATTCCGGCGACGGCGAGGCTGATCGCAGCCACGCCAATTCTCTTACGCATGATGCTCCTTGAGAACGTGGGGGGAGTTCTGTGAGCGGTGCGCACTTTCAGGTCTAGACCAAGTTCAGATTATGGTTGCCTGTTCGACATGTCCATACCAATCGTGGACACGATCCGGTCGCACCGCCCCCGCGAGCTCTCGACCAGCCGGCCGTTGGGCGTGTCGTTGTCCGCCACCCACGCCTCGGCCCCGGCGGCACCACGGCCACCCGCCAACTGCCGCTCCACCAGGCGCGCGTGGCGCACCTCGGCGGGGGCCTCCACGTACCAGACCTCACCCATCAGTGCCCGTGCCTCGCGCCACCCGGGCAGGTCGCAGGCCAGGTAGTTCCCCTCGGTCACCACCAGCCGCGCCGCCGGCCCCACCCGGTGCCGGGCGGCGACCGGTTCGTGCAGGGTGCGGTCGTAGTCCGGTACGTACACCTCCTGCGCGGGCCGCTCCCGGACCCGCCGCAGCAGCGCCTCGTACCCCCACACGTCGAAGCTGGGCGCGGAGCCCTTGCGGGAGGCCAGCCCGAGCCGCTCCAGCTGGACGTTCGACAGGTGGAAGCCGTCCAGCGGCAGATACGCGGCCGAGCCGGCCCCGCGCGCCCGCTCCACCTCGGCGACGAGCTCGCGCGCGAGGGTGGACTTCCCGGCTCCGGGCGGGCCCGCGATGCCGAGCACCCCGCGCGCTCCGGCCCGCTCGGCGACGCCCCAGGCGTCCACGGCCAGCTGCACCAGACCCATGCGCGAGAGGGTAGCTCTCGCGCGCGCCCCGGCCGCCGTGTAGGCCCTAGCTGTATTGCCCTGTGAGGTTGGGGACGCGGCTGGCGGGTGGTTTGCCTGCGAGCGCGGTGTGTCCGCGGT
>NZ_JBSOPZ010000054.1:0-34772 GCF_053763515.1 Streptomyces mabaensis | reverse complement strand
GACGATCGTCGTGATGACCGCCGTGATGACCGTGGTGGTCGTCCGGCCGGCGGTGGCGGTTACCGCGGCCGTGACGACCGGCCCAGCGGTCCGCCGCGCCGTGATGAGCGGGCCGGCGGCGGCTTCCGCCGCGACGACCGTGCCCCGCGTCGTGACGACGACCGTGGTGGGTTCCGTCGTGACGACCGGCGCGATGACCGGGGCGGCCGTCCGGGCGGCGGCTTCCCCCGTGACGACCGGGCTCCGCGTCGTGAGGACGACCGTGGTGGGTTCCGCCGCGACGACCGTCGTGATGACCGCCGCGATGACCGTGGTGGTCGTCCGGCCGGCGGTGGTGGTTACCGGGGCCGTGACGACCGGCCCAGCGGTCCGCCGCGCCGGGACGAGCGTGCCGGTGGCGGTTACCGGGGGCGCGACGACCGGCCCCCGCGCCGTGACGACGACCGCGGTGGCTTCCGACGTGACGACCGTGCCCCGCGCCGGGACGACGACCGCGGTGGGTACCGCGGGCCGCGTCGCGACGACGACCGGGACCGCGGCGGATACCGGGGCCCGCGTGACGACCGGGACCGTGGCGGCTACGGGCGTCGCGACGACCGGGACCGTGACCGGGAGCCGATCAAGCGGCTGCCGATCGACGAGGACGTCACCGGCGACGAGATCGACAAGGACGTGCACCAGGAACTGATGAGCCTGCCGAAGACCCTGGCCGAGGATGTCGCCAAGAACCTCGTCATGGTCGCCCGGCTGATCGACGACGATCCCGAGCAGGCGTACGCGTACTCGCGTATCGCGCTCCGGCTCGCCTCCCGTGTGGCTGCCGTACGCGAGGCGGCCGGTTTCGCCGCGTACGCGACCCAGAAGTACACCGAGGCGCTCGCCGAGTTCCGGGCAGCCCGGCGGATGACCGGCTCAGCGGAGCTGTGGCCCGTCATGGCCGACTGCGAGCGCGGTCTCGGCCGTCCCGAGCGGGCTTTGGCCATGGCCGGTGAGCCCGAGGTGCAGAAGCTCGACAAGGCGGGCCAGGTCGAGATGCGCCTGGTCGCCGCCGGCGCACGCAGGGACATGGGGCAGCTCGACGCCGCCATCGTCACCCTGCAGAGCCCGGAGCTGGCGTCGAACTCCGTGCAGCCGTGGACCGCGCGCCTGCGCTACGCGTACGCCGACGCACTGCTCTCGGCCGGACGCGAGGACGAGGCACGCGAGTGGTTCGCCAAGGCGCTCGAGGCCGACAAGGACGGGGCCACGGACGCCTCCGACCGCCTGGCCGAGATGGACGGCGTGGAGTTCGTCGATGCCCTCGGTGAGGGTGAAGAGGACGAGGAGCCCGCAGCTACGGAGGCCACCGCCGCGACCGAGGAGACCGAGAAGAGCGAGGAAACCGACGCGGCCGACGCGGCCGAGGAGAAGGACGACAACGCCTGATCCTGCGTGAGAAAGGGCGGCATCCCCACGGGGGTGCCGCCCTTTGCCGTTCCGGGCCGGTCGGCCGGTCCGTCGTCAGTCCGCCGTCAGTCCGCCGTCAGTCCGTCGTCAGGCTGCGCAGGACCAGACCCGTGGCCGGCTTCGGACCGAACGACGTCGACTTCCGCGGCATGGTGACGCCCTGACGGGCCAGCTCCCGGACGACCTCCTCGCGTACCGGATGCATGAGCACCGCCGTACCGCCCCGGCGCTCCGCCTGCTCCACCGTGGCCTCGGTGTCGTGGATGTACGCGATGTGCTCCGGCGCGTCCGGGATGTGCCACACCCGCTCCAGCAGGGTGGCGTGCAGCACCGTGGCGTCGAGCCGGCGCCAGGCTTCCGGCCGGTCCTGGCGGATCGTCGAGGTGAGCAGCCCGGGATCGGGGTCGGTGACGAGGTGGTACGAGCCGTCTCCCGCGAGGAGGAAGGCGTTTCCGTGCGCGGCCGCCTCGGCCAGTGCCTCCATCGCCGCGGGGAGCGGGCCCTCGACCGTACGGACACGGAACGAGCCCGCGAGGGCGGCGAGCGCGTCCGCGACCGGCAGGCGGTGCAGCAGGCGGTGGATCGCGCGGACCTGGAGCGGGTAGCGGGCCGTGTCGACCAGCAGCACCAGACCGAAGTCCCAGGGGCTCGACGCGGCGTGCTCGGACTGGAGCCGCAGGTACGTCGCCCAGCGGTGGTGCCCGTCGGCGATCAGGGCCTGGTGCTCGGCCAGGTCGGCGGTGAGCTCGGCCAGTTCCGCGCCCTCGGTGATCGACCAGAGGCGATGGCAGAAGCCGTCCTCGGTGGTGGTGGAGAGCAGCGGCGCACTCTGCACCGTGCGCTCGATGACGGCCGCCGCTCCCGTCGAGTCGCCGCCGCTGACATAGGTCAGCAGCAGCGGCTCCAGATTGGCCGCGGTGGCGCGCATCAGGTCGGCGCGGTCCTTGACGACGTGCGGCATGACGTCCTCGTGGGGAAGGACGATGCCCGCGTCGGGTGCGGAGAGTTCGAGCGATCCGATCACCCCGCGCTGGAGGACGTCGCCCCTGCGCTGTTCGTACACGTACAGAGCGGGCTCGGTGTCGGCGGCGAGGACGCCTTCCGACAGCCAGCGGCGAAGGGTGTCGGCCGCCTTCTCGTTGCGGGCCGCGGGGCCGGCGGCCTGCGGGAGGATCAGCCGCACGATGTTGTGGGGGTCCGCGGATTCCAGGTGGTGGAGGCCGTCGGGCCGGACGACGACGTCGTACGGCGGAGACGTGACGGCGGCGAGGCTGCCGACCCGCTCCGGGACATAGCGCAGTCCGTGAAACGGGATCAGGCGCAGTCCGCGGTCCGCGGCCCCAGTTCTGCTCATTGGTGCATGGTAAATGGGGTACGGCGATGCGCGATGATCGGGGGATGCGCACCCAGCGAGGAGTGGACACCATGAGCCGGCAGAGCAGGACCCAGCCCGCGGGCAGCACGCGGACGCTCGACGAGGCGTACGACACCGCCCTGCTCGACCTGGACGGGGTGGTGTACGCGGGGGGCGAGGCGATCGCGTACGCCGTGGAGTCGCTCGCGGCCGCCCGCGAGGACGGGATGCACCTGGCGTATGTGACCAACAACGCCCTGCGGACGCCCGAGGCGGTCGCGGAGCACCTGACCGAACTCGGTGTGCCCGCCGAGGCCACGGACGTGATCACTTCGGCGCAGGCGGTCGCCCGGCTGATCTCCGACCAGGTTCCGGCGGGAGCGCGGGTGTTGGTGATCGGAGGGGAAGGGCTGCGGGCGGCGCTGCGCGAGCGGGGGCTGCAGCTGGTCGAGTCGGCGGAGGACGGTCCGGCCGCGGTCGTGCAGGGGTACGGCGGGCCCGAGCTGGCCTGGGGGCGGTTCGCCGAGGCGTGTTACGCGATCGCGCGGGGTGTGCCGTGGTTCGCGTCCAACACCGACCTGACGATTCCGAGTGCGCGCGGGATCGCGCCGGGCAACGGCGCGGCGGTGGAGGTCGTACGGATCGCCACCGGCGCCGAGCCGCAGGTCGCGGGCAAGCCGCTGCCGCCGATGCACCGGGAGACGATCCTGCGTACCGGTGCCGAGCGGCCGCTGGTGGTCGGCGACCGGCTGGACACCGATATCGAGGGGGCGTTCAACGGGGGCGTGGACTCGCTGCTCGTACTGACCGGGGTGACGGACGCGGCGCAGCTGCTGGCGGCCGAGCCCCGGCACCGGCCGACCTATGTCGACGCCGATCTGCGCGGGCTGCTCACCGGCCAGCCCGAAGTGACCGAGGCGGGGGGCGGATTCGTCTGTGGCGGGTGGACCGCGTCGGTCACGGGCGACGAGCTGGCCCTCGAAGGGAGCGACGGAGCTGTCCTGGACGGCCTGCGGGCGCTGTGTGCGGCGGCCTGGACGCACGCGGGGAACGGTTCCTGCACGCTCGACGCGGGGAAGGCGCTGTCCCGGCTGGGGCTGTGAGTCGTCCGGCGCCGCAGGGGAGTTGGCGGGGGTGTGGGATGCGGGAAGCCCGCCGGTCGAGGGCCGATCAGAGGGTAGGCTAACCTAACCTCGTGTTGGTCGACAGCCCTCCCGAACCCGAACAGAGCGCGCAGCCGGTCCCCGCGCCCCGCAAACGCAATGCGGCGCGTGCCGCGGGGCTCCTGGTCTCCCTCGGCGTGCTGCTGCTTGTCGCCCTGGCGAGCATCGCCATCGGCGCCAAGCCGATCCCGCTGGACCAGGTCTGGCACGGTCTGTTCCACAACACGGGCACCGCCACCGACGTGGTCGTCGAGAAGGTGCGCATCCCCCGCACGCTGCTCGGGCTGCTCGTCGGTACGGCGCTCGGGCTCGCCGGCGCGGTGATGCAGGCGCTCACCCGTAACCCGCTGGCCGAGCCGGGAATCCTGGGCGTGAACGCGGGAGCCGCGGCCGCCGTCGTCTCCGCCATCAGCTTCCTCGGGGCCTCCTCGCTGACCGCGTACGTGTGGTTCGCCTTCGCGGGGGCCGCGGCCGTCTCCGTGCTCGTCTACCTGCTGGGCGGCAGCCGCAGCGCGAACCCGGTGCGGCTCGCGCTGGCCGGCACCGCGGCCACCGCCGCGCTGTACGGCTACATCAACGCCGTGCAGCTGATGGACTCCGCGGCGCTCGACAAACTCCGCTTCTGGACGGTCGGTTCACTGGCGTCCGCCAACATGGCCACCGTCGGTCAGGTGCTGCCGTTCCTCGCCCTGGGCATCGGACTCGCCCTGGCCATCGGCCGCCCGCTCAACGCCATGGCGATGGGTGACGACACGGCGAGGGCGCTGGGCGCCCATCTGACCCGTACCCGCGTCCTCGCGATGGCCGCCGTCACCCTGCTCTGCGGGGCCGCGACCGCCGCCTGCGGGCCGATCGTCTTCATCGGGCTGATGATTCCGCACCTCGTCCGGGTCATCACCGGGCCGGACATGCGCTGGACCCTGCCGTACGCGGCCGTGCTCTCACCGGTCCTGCTGCTCGGCGCGGACGTCGTCGGACGCATGGTCGCGCGGCCCTCGGAGCTCCAGGTCGGGATCGTCACCGCGCTGATCGGCGGGCCCGTCTTCATCCATCTCGTACGCCGCCGGAGGATGGCCCAGCTGTGAGTGTCCGTACCCGGGGCAGGACCCCCGGCCCCGCCGCGCTGCGCACCCCGGGCGGCCTCTCGTTCCGGGTGGACCGCCGGGCGTGCGTCGTCGCCGTGCTGCTTGCCGCGGTGGCGCTGGGCGTCGCCGTCGTACTCATCGGCAGCGGGGACTACCCGATGTCGCCCGGCGAGGTCGTCACCACGCTGACAGGCGGCGGCACCCCCGCGCAGGAGTTCATCGTGAACGACCTGAGGCTGCCGCGTGTGCTCGTGGGGCTGCTCGTCGGTGCGGCGCTGGGGATCGCGGGCGCGGTCTTCCAGTCCGTCTCCCGTAATCCGCTGGGCAGTCCGGACGTGATCGGTTTCGGTTACGGATCGTCGGTGGGCGCGCTCGTCGTCATCGTCCTGTTCAAGGGCGGGGCCACGGAGGTCGCCGCCGGGGCGGTCGCCGGCGGACTGCTGACCGGCGTCGCCGTCTATCTGCTCGCGTGGAAGCGGGGCATCCAGGGCTACCGCCTGGTGCTCGTCGGCATCGGCGCGTCCGCGATGCTCACCGCCGGAATCCACTACCTGCTGACCAAGGCGCAACTGGTCGACGCCACCCGGGCCGTGATGTGGATGACCGGCACGCTCAACGGGCGGGACTGGGCCCAGGTCTGGCCGCTGCTCGCCGTGTGCTGCGTGTTCATCCCGGTGGTGCTGGGGTACGGGCGGGCCCTGCGGATGCTGGAGATGGGCGACGACGCGGCATACGCCCTGGGCGTCCGCGTCGAGCGCACCCGGCTGGTGCTGATGCTCAGCGCCGTACTGCTCACGGCCGTCGCGACCGCCGCGGCCGGTCCCATCGCCTTCGTCGCGCTGACCGCACCCCAGCTCGCCCGGCGGCTCACCCGCTCGGCCGGGCCCAACCTCGCCGCCGCGGCCCTGATGGGCGCCGCGCTGCTGCTGATCGCCGACTGGGCCTCGCAGCGGGCCTTCGGGTCGGACCAGCTGCCGGTCGGTGTGGTGACCGGACTGGTCGGCGGTGTCTATCTGCTGTGGCTGCTGGTCACCGAGCGCAAGGCAGGACGCATATGAAGACGACGGCCTCCGGGACCTCCAGGAGCACGGACAGGAGTACGCACGTGCAGCGCCTCACCGCCGACAACGTCACCCTCGGCTACGACCAGCGGGTCATCGCGGAGAACCTCTCCGTCGAGATACCCGACCACTCGTTCACGGTGATCGTCGGCCCGAACGCCTGCGGCAAGTCGACCCTGCTGCGCGCGCTGTCCCGGATGCTGAAGCCCTCGCAGGGCCGGGTGCTGCTGGACGGACAGGTCATCGGCTCGATGCCGGCCAAGAAGGTGGCCAGGACGCTGGGACTGCTGCCGCAGTCGTCGATCGCCCCGGACGGGATCACGGTCGCCGACCTGGTCGCGCGCGGCCGCTATCCGCACCAGGGCCTGCTGCGCCAGTGGTCGCCGGAGGACGAGCGGATCGTCGGGGAGTCCATGGCCGCCACGGGCGTCGGGGAACTGGCCGACCGCTTCGTCGACGAACTGTCCGGCGGCCAGCGCCAGCGGGTCTGGATCGCCATGGCCCTCGCCCAGCAGACCCCGCTGCTGCTGCTCGACGAGCCGACGACGTACCTCGACATCCAGCACCAGATCGACGTCCTCGACCTCTGCGCCGAGCTGCACGAGACGCAGGGGAGCACCCTCGTGGCCGTACTCCACGACCTCAACCACGCCGCGCGCTATGCCACGCACCTGATTGCCATGCGCGGCGGCGAGGTGGTCGCCGAGGGTCCGCCCGGCGAGGTCGTCACGGCCGAGCTGGTGGAGAAGGTGTTCGGGCTGCGCTGCCAGGTCATCGACGATCCGGAGACCGGGACGCCGCTGGTGGTGCCGGCCGCGCGCAGGGCACGTACGCCCGAGGCGGCCGCGGCAGCGGTTACAGCAGCGACCTGAGCTTCAGCAGATCGCGGAAGCCGGCCTCGAGCCTGACCCGGCCCGAGGCCCAGGCCTTCGCGAATTTCAGCTCGCCCCCGACCATGGCCACCAGGTCGTCGCCGGTCATCGCTAGCCGGATCTGCGCCTTCTCCGGGGGCGGGCCCGTCAGGGTGTCGGTCACCTGGATCCGGCCCTGGGCGAGCCGGCCCATGAAGGTCGCGTCGAGATCGGTGATGTGGCAGCTCAGCGAGCGGTCCAGCGCTGCCGCGCTGCGCACCTCGCCGTCGGCCGTCGCAAGGTTGTCCGAGAGTGTGTCGAGTGCGCCGCGGCACTCTTTGATCGTCGCCATCGTGAGCGACGTTACCTCAGGCCACGGACAGGCCACTGTTCGCCGGAGAGAGCGCGGTTCGGGGTAGCGTCGGGGCATGAGCGACTCATGGCCGGGCCCCGAGGCGGAGCCCGCGGGCCGGCGGGCGGAGGACCGGGCCCGGCAGGCGGACGACGAGGCGATCCCGCAGGCGGACGACGAGGCGATGACGCGGGCGGACGACGAGGCGATGACGCAGGTGCCGTCCTACGAGCCCGCCGCGCCCGCGCCGCTGGGTGTGTCCCGCACGCCCACCGGTGACGCCGGCGTGGACGCGCAGCTCGAGCGGCTGGCGGACGCGGACCACCTCCCGGCGGACGGGCACATCGAGGTGTACGAGGATGTCCACCGGGGGCTGCGCGACGCGCTGACCGCGCTCGACGCCCGCCCGGGTCCTCCGGCGCCCCCGGGGGCCTCTTCCGGTCCTTCCGTGCACGACAACAGGAGCTGAACCGAACGTGGCAGGAGTGGCACGCCGCCGCCTCGACGCCGAACTGGTCCGCCGAAAGCTCGCCCGCTCGCGCGAGCACGCGAGCCAGCTGATCGCCGCGGGACGGGTGACCGTCGGCGGCACCACCGCGACCAAGGCCGCCACCCAGGTGGAGACCAGTGCGGCGGTCGTCGTCCGCGCCGACGAGAGCGACCCGGACTATGTCTCGCGCGGCGGCCACAAGCTCGCCGGCGCGCTGGCCGCGTTCGTACCGCTCGGGCTGACGGTGGCGGGGCGGCGGGCGCTGGACGCGGGGGCGTCGACCGGTGGCTTCACGGATGTACTGCTCCGGGCCGGGGCGCGCGAGGTCGTGGCCGTCGATGTCGGCTACGGACAACTCGCGTGGTCCTTGCAGAGCGATGAACGCGTCACCGTCAAGGACCGTACCAACGTCCGTGAACTGACACTCGACGTGATCGACGGTGAGGCGGTGGACCTGGTGGTGGGGGACCTGTCGTTCATCCCGCTCGGGCTGGTGCTGCCGGCTCTGGCGCGGTGCGCGGCGCCGGACGCCGACCTCGTACTGATGGTGAAACCGCAGTTCGAGGTGGGCAAGGAGCGGCTGGGCAGCGGCGGGGTGGTGCGCAGCCCGGAGCTGCGCGCCGAGGCCGTGCGCACGGTGGCGCGGCAGGCGGGTGAACTGGGCCTCGGGGTGCGGGGTGTCACCGCCAGTCCGCTGCCGGGGCCGTCCGGCAATGTCGAGTACTTTCTGTGGCTCAGGGCCGGGGCGCCCGAGCTGGACCCGGCGGATGTGGACCGTGCAGTGGCGGAGGGGCCGCGTTGACGACGACATCAGCAGCACGAACTGTCTTTCTCCTGGCGCACACCGGCCGTCCGGCCGCGATTCGCAGCGCCGAGCTCGTCGTCCAGGGGCTGCTGCGCAGCGGCCTGGGGGTACGGGTGCTCGCCGCCGAGGCGGCCGATCTGCCGCTGCCGCCATCGGTGGAACTGGTGGCAGAAGCATCGCCCGGGGTACTCGAAGGCTGCGAGCTGCTGGTCGTCCTCGGGGGTGACGGGACGCTGCTGCGCGGTGCGGAGTTCGCCCGCGCCTCGGGGGTGCCGATGCTCGGCGTCAACCTCGGGCGCGTCGGCTTCCTGGCCGAGGCCGAGCGCGACGACCTCGACAAGGTCGTCGACCGGGTCGTCACCCGCGCCTACGAGGTCGAGGAGCGGATGACGATCGACGTCGTCGTCCGCAACAACGGCGACGTCGTGTACAGCGACTGGGCGCTGAACGAGGCCGCCGTGCAGAAGGTCTCCGCCGAGCGCATGCTCGAAGTCGTCCTGGAGGTCGACGGCCGGCCCGTCTCCGGCTTCGGCTGCGACGGCATCGTCTGCGCCACCCCGACCGGCTCCACCGCGTACGCCTTCTCGGCCGGCGGGCCGGTCGTCTGGCCCGAGGTGGAGGCGCTGCTGATGGTGCCGATCAGCGCTCACGCGCTGTTCGCCAAGCCACTGGTGACCTCGCCGACCTCGGTGCTAGCGGTGGAGGTGCAGCCCGGTACGCCGCACGGGGTGCTGTGGTGCGACGGCCGCCGGACGCTGGAACTGCCCTCGGGTGCGCGGGTGGAAGTACGGCGCGGTGCCGTCCCGGTCCGGCTCGCCCGGCTGCACCACGCGTCATTCACCGACCGGCTGGTGGCGAAGTTCGCGCTGCCGGTCGCGGGTTGGCGAGGGGCGCCGCACTAGGGCCTGTCCGGCGGATCAGGGCCGGATAGGACGCGGCGTCTGGTGCACTGCGCTTCGCTCCGTCTCCGCTCTTTTCCAGGCCCTTGGATGCGGAGCTGCATCGCAAGGCGCCGGAGTGCCCTAATAGCGGAGCTATTCGGGCATTTCGGCAACGCGGCGAGGTGCCGTGCCAGACGTCGTGGCCCCGGCCAAGATCCGCCGGACAGGCCCTAAGGCCTCTCGTTTGGATCTTGCCGGGGGGACCGCCGTCCGGGGGCCCGCGCGGGTGAAGGGGGCGGGGCCCGTCGCACACCGGGCCCCGGACCTCGTATGGTCGTGTCCGTGTTGGAGGAGATGCGGATACGGTCGCTCGGGGTCATCGACGACGCGGTGGTAGAGCTGTCGCCCGGTTTCACCGCGGTGACCGGCGAGACCGGCGCGGGCAAGACCATGGTCGTGACCAGCCTCGGGCTGCTGCTCGGCGGCCGTGCCGACCCCGCCCTGGTACGGATGGGGGCCAAGGCCGCCGTCGTCGAGGGCAGGATCACCGTGCCGCCGGACGCGCCCGCCGCCGTACGCGCGGAGGAGGCCGGCGCCGAACTCGACGACGGGGCGTTGCTGATCAGCCGTACCGTCTCCGCGGAGGGGCGTTCGCGCGCCCACCTCGGCGGGCGGTCCGTGCCGGTGGGGCTGCTCGGTGAGCTGGCCGACGACCTCGTCGCCGTACACGGGCAGACCGACCAGCAGGGCCTGCTGCGGCCCGCCCGGCAGCGGCAGGCGCTGGACCGGTACGCGGGAGACGCGGTGGCCGTCCCGCACGCCAAGTACGCGGCGGCCCACCGGCGGCTGCGGGCGGTGGCCACGGAGCTGGACGAGCTGACCACGCGGGCCCGCGAGCGGGCTCAGGAGGCCGATCTGCTGCGCTTCGGGCTCGACGAGGTCGCGGGGGTCGAGCCGCTGCCCGGAGAGGACGTGGAGCTCGCGGCGGAGGCGGAGCGGCTCGGCCACGCCGAGGCGCTGGCGTCGGCCGCGGCCGTCGCGCACGCCGCGCTGGCGGGCAACCCGGAGGACCCGGAGAGTGTCGACGCGACCACGCTGGTCGCGGGCGCGCACCGGGCGGTGGAGGCCGTACGCTCCCACGACGCCGCCCTCGCCGCGCTCGCCGACCGGATCGGTGAGATCGGCATCCTGCTCGGGGACATCGCCGGCGAACTGGCCGGGTACGCGGACAACCTGGACGCCGATCCGCTGCGGCTCGCGGCGGTGGAGGAGCGGCGGGCGGCCCTGACGCAACTGACCCGGAAGTACGGGCAGGACATCGCCGCCGTACTGGCGTGGGCGGAACAGGGCGCCGCGCGGCTCACCGAGCTGGACGGCGACGACGACCGGATCGGTGAGCTGACCGCGGAGCGGGATGCGCTGCGCGGTGAACTGTCCGGCCTGGCTCAGGCGTTGACCGATGCCCGGACGGAGGCGGCGGCGCGTTTCGCGGACGCCGTCACCGCGGAGCTGGCGTCGCTCGCCATGCCGCACGCCCGCGTCACGATCGACATCCGGCAGCACGACGATCCGGACGGCATCGAGGTCGGCGGCCGGCTCGTCGCCTACGGCACGTCGGGGGCCGACGAGGTCGAGCTGCTGCTCGCCCCGCATCCGGGCGCCCAGCCGCGGCCCATCGCCAAGGGCGCCTCGGGGGGCGAGCTGTCCCGGGTGATGCTCGCCGTGGAGGTGGTCTTCGCGGGCTCGGACCCGGTGCCGACGTATCTCTTCGACGAGGTGGACGCGGGCGTGGGCGGCAAGGCGGCCGTCGAGGTCGGCCGGCGGCTGGCGAAGCTCGCCAAGTCCGCGCAGGTCGTGGTGGTCACGCACCTGCCGCAGGTCGCGGCCTTCGCGGACCGGCAGCTGCTGGTCGAGAAGACGAACGACGGGTCGGTCACGCGCAGTGGCGTGACGGTCCTGGAGGGCGAGGACCGGGTGCGCGAGCTCTCGCGGATGCTGGCCGGCCAGGAGGACTCCGAGACGGCACGCGCGCACGCGGAGGAACTACTGGCGGCGGCCCGCGCGGACGCGGCGACTCCCTAACCCCCGCAAGCCCCCACCCGCACGGGCGCGACGGCATCGGCGGGTGGTGCGCCCACCTCGCCCGGCATGGCCCGGCCGCCCCGGCGGACCGCCCGTCCGACGCGGTGACGGTTCGCTGGCGTGGTGCATCCCGCGAGCATGGTCCGGATCCTGTCCGGCGGTGCCAGCAGCCAGGCGTGCAGCGCTCACCCCGGCGGACTCAAGCCCGCGACCCCGGGGCGGGTGGCGCGCGCATAGGGTGGGCCGTATGGCAGCCGGGCACCGTATCCGCTTCAGCAGAACCGCCGTGTTCGGCACGACAGTTGGCGTCACCCGCAGCGGATACGCCGCGCTGCGCCGACGGCCGCCCGGCGGAGCCGCGCGATGGCGGCGGAAGAACTACGCGGGGCGCGTCGTCGATCTCCTCGCCGGACCCGCGGCCGCGGTGGGTGCCGCGGCGGGGGTGGCAGCGGCACCCGGCGTCCCCGCCCGGGCCCGCGGTGCCGCGGTGCTCGCCGTGCTGGCCGGCGGGGCCTGTGGCGCGTACGACGACCTGGCCGGAGCGGACGATCCGCGGCGCGGCTTCCGGGCGCATCTGTCCGCCCTGCGCGCGGGGGAAGTGACCAGCGGTGCGGTCAAGCTCTTCGGGATCGGCGGCGCCGGGCTCGTGGCGGGTGCGCTGCTCGGGGACCGGGCTGTCGACAAGCTCCTGGCGGGCGTCGTGATCGCGGGCACCGCCCATCTCGTCAACCTGGTGGACGTACGTCCGGGAGCGGCGGCCGGGGCCGTCCTCGCGATCGGCGCGCCGGTGCTGCTGAAGGGCGGCGCGGCGGGAACGTTCGCCGCCGCGCCCATGGGTGCCGCGGCCGCGGTCGCCGCCGACGATCTCGGCGAGCGCACGATGATCGGTGACGTCGGCGCGCACGCGCTGGGAGCGGCTCTGGGCGTCGCCGTCGTCGCGGGCAACGGCCGGGCCGGGGTCGCCGCGTATGCGGTGGGCGTCGTCGCGGCGGCCGTGTATGGGGACAAGGTCAGCCGTACGGTGGCGCGTTGGGGGATGACTCACCCGTGTGAGTGATCCGGGAGCTGCCGTGGTGGCCACCGGTGGGGGATCCTCCCCATGGCGGTGCCGGAACGGGCGTACGTACTGGCATCCTTGGCGGCAGCGGCATGCCGCACTTCTGCCGGCCCGCTCGTCCTCCCCGTTCCGTCCGAGCACCGTCCGACGCCCGACTCAGGAGCTCCGCCCACGTGAGCAGCACCCCGGTCCCGCCGTACGGCAAGGCGCCGTTGCGTACTGTCCAAGTACTGGGCGGGGGCAGCGCGGGCAGTTGCGCGCACGTCAGGTCGCTGGCCTCGGGGCTGGCCGCGAGGGGTCTGCGGGTGACGGTGTGCGCCCCGGCCGAGGCCGATCGCGCCTACGACTTCATCGGGGCGGGCGCCCACTTCAGCCCCGTCCCGCGGCGCAGCGATCCGGCCGCGGTGGCCGCGCTGCGCACGGTGTGCGCCGCGGCGGACGTCGTGCACGCGCACGGGCTGCACGCGGCGGTGCGGGCCGCCCTCGCGCTCGGCGGCCGGCCGGTTCCGCTCGTGGTCACCTGGCACACGCGAGCGCACGCCGAGGGCGCGCGGGGACACCTCACGCGCCTGCTGGAGCGGCGGGTGGCCAGGGCCTCGGCTGTCGTACTGGGTACGTCGTCCGACCTGGTGGACCGGGCGCGCCGTCGGGGAGCGCGCGATGCGCGGCTCGCGCCGGTCACGGTGCCGGCGCGCCGGGAGCCGCTCGGCAATGCCGCGTCGGACAAGGCCAGGGCGGAACTGGGCGCGGTCGGGCGCCCGTTGCTGATGGCGGTCGGCAGCCTGGTGCCGCACCGGGGGTACGCGACGTTGCTGGACGCGGCCCGGCAGTGGCGGAGCCTGGACCCCGTTCCGCTGCTCGTCATCGCGGGGGAGGGGCCGCAGCGGGGGGCGCTGCAGCGCCGTATCGAGGCCGAAGCGCTGCCGGTCCGGCTGATCGGGCGCCGCGATGACGCGGCCGAACTGCTGGCCGCCGCCGATGTCGCGCTGCTGCCCAGCCGCTGGGAGGCGCGCTCGCTGCTGGCGCAGGAGGCGCTGCGCGCGGGCGTCCCGCTGGTCGCCACCGCGGTGGGCGGCGTCCCGGAACTCGTGGGTGACGCGGCGGAGCTCGTCCCGTACGGGGACGCGGAGGCGTTCGCGCACGCGGTGAAACGGCTGCTGGCGGATCCGGCGCGCAGAAGCGAACTCGCGGCGGCGGGACGCGTGCAGGCGGCGGGCTGGCCGACGGAGGACGACACGGTCGCGCAGGTCCTGGCGGTCTACGACGAACTGACGGAACGCAGAGGCTAGGCCCAAGCCGCCGGGTGGCCGCTTCGTGTCAAGCGGAGGGGGCGGGGCGCGGAGGGGTGTTGTCCTGGACGTAGGAGCGTGATTTGTGGCGCGTGGTGCCGGGTCGGACACTGTGCGGCTGAACGCGCCGTAAATCATGCAGTCCAGGACGGCACCCCGGAGCGACCCGCCCCCGGCACCGCCCCCGCCGCGCCACCCCCGCCCGGTATGCAAGCGCCGGGGTCCCAGCGACCGCCCGTCAGGGCGTATGGCGACGGGCTCTCAGGGCCAGGCTCAGGGCCAGGACCGTCTGCGGGTCGTCCAGGTCCGTGCCCAGGAGTTCCGATATGCGGGCCAGCCGGTTGTACAGCGTCTGGCGGTTCAGGTGCAGCTCGCGCGCCGTCTCCGCCTTGCGGCCCGCGTGGGCCAGGTACGTCTCCAGGGTCGGGAGCAACGGCGGGCGGGACGCGCGGTCATGGGCCCGCAAGGGCCCGATCGCGCGGTCCACGAACGCCGCCAGATCCGGATGCTCCCGCAGCCGCCACAGCAGCAGGTCGATGTCCAGCCGCCGCGCGTCGTACCAGGGCCGGTCCACCAGCCCCTGCGCGGCCGTCGCCGTCTCCGCCGCGTGCCGCAGTCCCGCGCTCGCCGCCGCCCAGCCGCCCGCGACGCCCACGACCACCACCGGCGGGTGCCCGCCCGCCCGCTCCAGGGCGGCCCGTTCCACCCCCGCCCGCAGCGCCGCCGCGACCCGGTCCGCCACCGCCGTACGTTCGGACTCGGACCGCAGGCCGAGCAGCAGCGGCACGCGCCCCTCGACCGGGCGCACGCCCAGCAGTACCGGCACCCCGACCGAGGACAGCTCCTCCAGCACCGCCCGGGCCAGCACCGCCCAGTTGCCGGTCGGCGACAGCTCGGCCGCGAGCCGCATCACCACCGGCAGCAGTGGTCCGTCGCCCGGCTTGAAGCCGAGCACCCGGGCCTGCGCGGGCGCGTCCTCCGCGGCGATCCGGCCCTCGGCCAGATCGGTCAGGAAGTCGCCCCGGCCCCGCGCCGCGAGCTCCTCCTCCTGGCGTGCCTGCATCAGGACGACGGCCAGAATGCCCGCCGCCCGCTCCGCCGCGATCCGGTGCACCGGCAGCAGCGGCGACGACACGGCCAGCAGGACGATCCGGGCCCGTACCGCCCCGGTCCCGTGGCCACCGCCCGGCACATCCACCAGCACCGCGTTCGCCGGCGGGCCGTCCTCGCGTGCCTCCCGCTGGCCGCGCAGCCCCTCCCACATCTCCAGCGGATCGGCGAGCGCCGGTTCCGCACCGCCCGCGCCGGCCGCCGCGTACAGCAGCTGCCCGTCGGGCGTCTCGAGAAAGACCGGGTCGCCGGTGAAGTCGGCGAGGATGCCCAGCACCTGGGGGATCCCACCGCCGCCGAGCAGCGCCTGCGTACACCGGAGGTGGACCTCCTCGGCCTGCTGGAGCAGGGCGTAGTGCCCGTTGACGATCTCGGTGTGGACCTCTTCGGTCACCGTCACGAAGGGCACCTCGCGGTGCAGTTGCACCAGCGGCAGCCCGGCCGCCCGCGCGGTCTCCACGATCGCCACCGGCAGCCGGCTGAACCGTGGACCCAGTTCCACCACGAGTGCCGCGATGCCCCGGTCGGCGAGCCTGCGTACGAAGGCGCGCTGTTCGGCCGGCCGGGTGCCGAGTCCCAGTCCGGTGGTGAGCAGCAGTTCGCCGCCCTTCAGCAGCGAGGCGATGTTCGGGACCTCGCCCGCGTGCACCCACCGCACCGTACGGTTCAGTCGGTCCGACGCGGCCATGACCTCCGGCAGCCCGCTGCGCAGCCCGGGCAGTTCGAGTGCCCGCTGCACGGTGATTCCGCCGCCCTGTGTGTCCAAGGATTCGCCTCGTGGGGTGTCTCGCCGGTCGGTACGGCGTGGTGTGCGTGGGTACGCGTGAGTACGCCGGGACGCTACCTGGGCGAATGTTCCGGGAACAACCTCATCGTGGCCTGATGTTGTGGTTGCGACTGAACACATTGTCGGGGTCGTAGTGCGCCTTGACCGCGGCGAGGCGCGCGTAGTTCTCCGGGCCGAATCCGGCCACCACCCGCTGCTCGCCCTCGTCCCCGATGAAGTTGAGGTAGACCGCGCCCGAGGACCACTGCCGTACCTCGGCCCGTACATCGCGCACCCACCGCCGGCCCCGCTCGTCGTCGGCCGCGTCCTCCCAGAGGCCGAAGGGGTGCACGACCCACGGCGACGTACGCCAGGGCACCGGGTAGCCGGCCCCGGCGTCCGCCAGCGCGCCGCCCTGGGGGAACAGCACGTGCTGGGAGGCAGAGGGAACGATCATGCTGTCGGCCGCGGCGCAGAACCGTTCGACGGCCTCGTCCGGGAAGGAGTCGAGGTACTCGGCCGACCAGTAGTTGCGCAGGCCCGGCGGGTCGTCGAGCATGCACTGCAGGTCGGCGTAGGGCATCTCGGCGATCACCTCCGCCTCGGGGCCCAGCGCGAGCAGCGGTGCGGCCGCCTTGCGGGCCTCCGCCTCCGGCCCCGCGTAGGTGATCAGCACCAGGAAGACCAGCCGGCCCACCATGTGCTCCGGCAGGAACTCCTCCGGCGGGCCGGTCAGGTAGATGAAGCCGCCGCCCACCTCGTCCGGGGCGGACTCCAGGACGTCGCGGTACGTACGCAGCACCCCGGGCCCCGCCTCCGCCTGCCACAGCAGCATCATGACCGCCACCGTGCCGAGGGGGTGCAGCCGCAGGGTGAGGGAGGTGGCCACGCCGAAGTTGCCGCCTCCGCCGTGCAGCGCCCAGAACAGCTCCGGGTTCTCCTCGTCGCTCGCCCGCACGTGCTCCCCGGCGGCGGTCACGAGATCGACGGCGAGCAGGTTGTCGCAGGCCAGCCCGAACTTGCGGTCGAGCCAGCCGGTGCCGCCGCCCAGGGTGAAGCCGCCGACTCCGGTGGTGGAGACCCGCCCGCCGGTGGTGGCCAGTCTGAACGGCTCGGTGGCCCGGTCCAGGTGGCTCATGGTGGCGCCGCCTCCGACGTGGGCCCTGCGGGTGTCGGGGTTGACGCTCACCGCGTGCATCCGCCGCAGATCGACGACCAGCCCGTCGTCGACGAGTGCCTGGCCCGAGACGCTGTGCCCGCCGCCGCGTACCGCGATCGGCAGTCCGAGGTCCCGTCCGAACCGGATGGCGGTGGCCACATCGGCGTCGGTCTCGCACTGGGCGATGACCGCGGGCCGCCGGTCGATCATGCTGTTGAAGAGCGCGCGCGCCTCGTCGTACCCCGTGTCGTCAGGGGTGAAGGCGTCGCCGGAGAGGGTCTCGCGCAGGCGGTCCAGAGCAGGGGCGGCGATGACGGGGGGAGCCATGATGCCCCCTTCCGAGGGGCGACAGGACCTGTTCATCGTAATGCGGACGGTCCTGCCGCGCCCTTCGCGAGCCGCGAGCCGTCAGCCCCCAGTCCCAGCCCCCCCGCCCCAGCCGTCAGCCCCAGCTCTCAGCCCCCGTACGCGCCGCTGGCCGTCAGCCGCAGCGCCGTGTCGATCAGCGGGACATGGCTGAAGGCCTGCGGGAAGTTCCCGACCTGGCGCTGCAGCCGCGGATCCCACTCCTCCGCGAGCAGGCCCAGGTCGTTGCGGAGCGAGAGCAGCTTCTCGAACAGCCGGCGCGCCTCGTCGACCCGCCCGATCATCGCCAGGTCGTCGGCGAGCCAGAACGAACACGCGAGGAAGGCTCCCTCGTCTCCCTCCAGACCGTCCACGCCGGCCTCGTCGCCCGCAGTCGGATAGCGCAGGACGAAACCGTCCGAGGTGGACAGCTCGCGCTGGATCGCCTCGATGGTGCCGATGACCCGCTTGTCGTCCGGCGGCAGAAAGCCCATCTGCGGGATGAGCAGCAGGGACGCGTCCAGCTCCTTCGACCCGTAGGACTGGGTGAAGGTGTTGCGCTCCTTGTCGTAGCCCTTCTCGCAGACGTCGCGGTGGATGTCGTCGCGCAGCTCGCGCCACCGCTCCAGCGGCCCGTCCGCGTCCCCGGACTCGATCAGCTTGATCGTGCGGTCGACGGCGACCCACGCCATCACCTTGGAGTGCACGAAGTGGCGGCGCGGGCCGCGCACCTCCCAGATCCCCTCGTCGGGCTGGTCCCAGTGCTTCTCCAGGTAGCGGATCAGCTTGAGCTGGAGCAGCGAGGCGTAGTCGTTGCGGGTCAGTCCGGTCATATGGGCCAGGTGCAGCGCCTCGGTGACCTCGCCGTACACGTCGAGCTGGAGCTGGTGCGCCGCGCCGTTGCCGACCCGGACCGGCGCCGAGTTCTCGTAGCCGGGCAGCCAGTCGAGCTCCGCCTCGCCCAGCTCCCGCTCGCCCGCGATCCCGTACATGATCTGCAGGTTCTCCGGGTCGCCGGCGACCGCGCGCAGCAGCCACTCGCGCCAGGCGCGCGCCTCCTCGCGGTATCCGGTGCGCAGCAGCGAGGACAGCGTGATCGCCGCGTCGCGCAGCCAGGTGTAGCGGTAGTCCCAGTTGCGTACGCCGCCGATCTCCTCCGGCAGCGAGGTCGTCGGCGCCGCGACGATCCCGCCCGTCGGGGCGTACGTGAGCGCCTTGAGGGTGATCAGCGAGCGGATCACCGCCTCACGGTACGGACCGTGGTACGTGCAGTGCTCGACCCAGTCGCGCCAGAAGTCCGAGGTCGCCTCCAGCGAGCCCTCGGGATCGGGCAGCGCGGGCGGCTCCTTGTGGGAGGGCTGCCAGCTGATCGTGAAGGCCAGCCGCTCGCCCGGGGCGACGGTGAAGTCCGAGTACGTGGTGAGGTCCTTGCCGTACGTCTCGGTCGGGCTGTCCAGCCACACCGAGTCGGGACCGGCGACGGCGACCGTACGCACGTCCACCTTGTGCACCCAGGGCACCACACGCCCGTAGCTGAAACGCATCCGCAGGGCCGAGCGCATCGGCACCCGGCCGCTGACTCCCTCGACGATGCGGATCAGCTGCGGCGCGCCGTCACGCGGCGGCATGAAATCGGTCACCCTGACCGTGCCGCGCGGGGTGTCCCACTCCGATTCGAGGATCAGCGAGTCGCCGACGTAGCGGCGGCGGTCGGCGCGCGGCGGCTCGGTGCCGGGGGCATATGCCGGGCCCATCCGCCAGAAGCCGTGTTCCTCCGTGCCGAGGAGACCCGCGAAGACGGCATGGGAGTCGAAGCGGGGCAGGCACAGCCAGTCGGCCGTGCCGTCCCGGCAGACCAGGGCAGCGGTCTGCATGTCTCCGATGAGTGCGTAATCCTCGATGCGCCCGGCCACGTGCATCTCCAGTCGAACGGCCACGTCGCCCCTTCGGGGCGCTTACTGCGGCGCCCCGAAGGACGCTCTCTGCGGTCAAGGGTCGTTGACGAGCTCTTGTTCCGGGCGGGCGGGGTGGTGCCTTTTGCCGGCCTGCTCGGCAGCGAGTGTCCGAGCAGGATACGACGCAGCGTGATGATCCGCGGCACGGTCTTGACAATGCGACTACTCCGAACGGGTGAGCCAAGGGTGATGAGATGCCGGACGAGTGCCCAGCGTGACCGCCACGACGCGGGCCGTGGCGGCGCGCGGCCGGAAGCGTCCCGTCCCGCTCGCTGATACCCTGGTACCCCGTGGACCGGTGGCCGCCTGTGACTTTTCACAAGGCCCCGAAACCGCAGCGACGGCACCTCCCGTAACCGGGCCGGCAGCCGGACCGCACCTCACCTCGCGACCACGGGAGCCCCCTCTTGGCGATGCCGCCCGCTGCTTTTCGAAACAGCACAGCCATGACGACCAAGCACATCTTCGTCACCGGGGGTGTCGCTTCCTCCCTCGGCAAGGGCCTCACGGCCTCCAGCCTGGGTGCGCTGCTGAAGGCGCGGGGCCTGCGGGTCACCATGCAGAAGCTCGACCCGTACCTGAACGTGGACCCGGGGACGATGAACCCGTTCCAGCACGGTGAGGTGTTCGTCACCAACGACGGCGCCGAGACCGACCTGGACATCGGCCACTACGAGCGCTTCCTCGACGTCGACCTCGACGGCTCGGCCAACGTCACCACCGGTCAGGTGTACTCCACGGTCATCGCCAAGGAGCGCAGGGGTGAGTACCTGGGCGACACCGTGCAGGTCATCCCGCACATCACCAACGAGATCAAGCACCGCATCCGGCGCATGGCGACCGAGGACGTCGACGTCGTCATCACCGAGGTCGGCGGCACGGTCGGCGACATCGAGTCGCTGCCGTTCCTGGAGACCGTCCGCCAGGTCCGTCACGAGGTCGGCCGGGACAACGTCTTCGTCGTGCACATCTCGCTGCTGCCCTACATCGGCCCGTCCGGTGAGCTGAAGACCAAGCCCACCCAGCACTCGGTCGCCGCGCTGCGCAACATCGGTATCCAGCCGGACGCGATCGTGCTGCGCGCGGACCGTGACGTTCCCACCTCCATCAAGCGCAAGATCTCGCTGATGTGCGACGTCGACGAGGC
Source organism: Streptomyces mabaensis (assembly GCF_053763515.1). Taxonomy (NCBI): domain Bacteria; kingdom Bacillati; phylum Actinomycetota; class Actinomycetes; order Kitasatosporales; family Streptomycetaceae; genus Streptomyces; species Streptomyces mabaensis. The sequence continues at coordinate 14,374 of NZ_JBSOPZ010000054.1, read as the reverse complement.
TGCTGTCGTCGCCGCCATCGACGCCAAGTCGATCTACGACATCCCGAAGGTGCTGCACACCGAGGGCCTGGACGCATACGTCGTGCGCAAGCTCGACCTGCCGTTCCGCGATGTCGACTGGACCACCTGGGACGACCTGCTGGACCGGGTCCACAACCCCGACCACGAGGTCACCGTCGCGCTCGTCGGCAAGTACATCGACCTGCCCGACGCCTATCTCTCGGTCACCGAGGCCATGCGCGCCGGCGGCTTCGCGAACAAGGCCCGCGTCAAGGTCAAGTGGGTCGCCTCCGACGACTGCAAGACCCCGGCCGGGGCGGCCAAGCAGCTCGGCGACTGCGACGCGGTCCTCATCCCCGGCGGCTTCGGCGACCGCGGCGTGAACGGCAAGGTCGGCGCGATCACGTACGCCCGTGAGAACAAGGTGCCGCTGCTGGGGCTGTGCCTGGGCCTGCAGTGCATCGTCATCGAGGCGGCGCGGAACCTGGCGGACATCCCCGACGCCAACTCCACCGAGTTCGACGCGGCGACCGCCCACCCGGTCATCTCCACGATGGAGGAGCAGCTCGCCTTCGTCGAGGGCGCCGGCGACCTCGGCGGCACCATGCGGCTCGGCCTGTACCCGGCGAAGCTCGCCGAGGGCTCGATCGTGCGCGAGGTGTACGCGGACCAGCCGTACGTCGAGGAGCGGCATCGCCACCGCTACGAGGTCAACAACGCCTACCGCGCGGAGCTGGAGAAGAAGGCGGGCATCCTCTTCTCCGGCACCTCCCCCGACAACAAGCTCGTCGAGTACGTCGAGTACCCCCGCGAGGTGCACCCCTACCTGGTCGCCACCCAGGCTCACCCGGAGCTGCGGTCCCGCCCGACCCGCCCCCACCCGCTGTTCGCGGGTCTGGTGAAGGCGGCCGTCGAGCGGCAGCAGAGTGTGGGCCGGAAGGACAAGTAACACCAGGCGATACGGTTGACCGGGGTACGGGCCCGCACGGACCCGTACCCCGGTTTTCTGCATGTGGGAGGACGTTTTCATGACGATCAAGGACACCGCCGCGCAGTGGCGGGTCACCGCGACGGCGACGCCCTTCACGGGCAACAAGACCAGCGTCCGCACGGACGACGTGGTCATGCCCGACGGTGCGGTCGTCCGCCGCGACTACCAGGTCCATCCCGGTTCGGTGGCCGTCCTCGCCCTCGACGACGAGGGCCGTGTCGTCGTGCTGAACCAGTACCGGCACCCGGTACGCCAGAAGCTGTGGGAGATCCCGGCCGGCCTGCTCGACGTACCGGGGGAGAACCCGTTGCACGCCGCGCAGCGCGAGCTGTACGAGGAGGCGCACGTCAAGGCCGAGGACTGGCGGGTGCTGGCCGACGTCTACACCACGCCGGGCGGCTGCGACGAGGCGGTACGGATCTTCCTCGCCCGCGATCTGTCGGTGGCGGAGGGCGAGCGTTTCGAGGTCGCGGAGGAGGAGGCCGACATGGAGCTGGCCCGGGTGCCGCTGTCCGACCTCGTCCGGGGTGTCCTCGCCGGCGAGCTGCACAACAACTGCCTGGTGGTGGGTGTCCTCTCGCTCAGCGCGGCACTGGCGGGCGACGGCGTGGACGCGCTGCGCCCGGCGGAGGCGCCGTGGCCGGCCCGGCCGTTCGAGGCATGACCCACGGATATCCGTATGAGTGGGTGATCTGACGATCGGTTGATCCGATCGGGGGATGTGCCCGCCCCGCTCTGCCTGCTCTGCCCGGTTCGTCGCTCTGCGTGAACTACGCTCGGAATTCCCCGACCGGGGTCCCGGCGGGCTCGTGCTGGCGGACGGGAGCGTGGCCGTGACGGATCAGGCGGTGGACACCAACGGCCCGGAGGCGGTGTCGCCCGCGCCCGGTGCGGTGAGTGCCGCCGCCGGCAAGGGTGCGCGCCGCGAGACCGGGGACGGGGCGGGGCCGGGCGAGCGGCCGTCCGGTGGGGAGATCCCGGATTTCTACGGGCGGCGGCGGGAGCTGCAGGCCCTGCGCGCCGACATCGAGCGGGCCGGGCTCGACACGATCTCCGGGCGCAAGGCTCCCCGGGCCCGGGTACTGCTCATCGCTGGGCGGCCCGGTTCGGGGCGGACCGCCCTCGCCGAGGAACTCGCCGGGCAGCTGGCCGGCGACTACGTGGACGGCGTGCTGTACGCCCGGCTGACCGACCCCGGCGGGGAACCGGTACCCACCGAGCGCACCGCCCGCGAGCTGCTCGACGCCCTCGACGTCACCGCACCGGCCGGCGCCGGGGAGGACGAGCTCGCCGCATCGCTGCGTCAGGCGCTCGCCACCCGCAAGGTGCTGCTTCTCCTCGACGACGCGGCCGACGCCGAGCAGGTCGACCTGGTGCTCCCCGACAACCCCGAGTGCCTGGTCGTGGCCACCGCGCAGGGCCCGCTGACCGGCATCCCCGATGTCCGGCCGTGCACGCTCGGCGGCCTGGACACCGCGGCCGCCGTGGAGATGCTGAGCCGTTACGCCGGTTCGGTCCGCGTCAAGGTCGACCCGCGCGCCGCCGAGGGGCTCGCCGAGGAGTGCGCCGGCCAGCCCGCCGCCCTGGCACTGGCCGGCGGCTGGCTCGCCGCCCGGCCCAAGGCCTCGGTCGCGGACGTGGCCGCACAACTGCGCGCCCTGCCGTCCGGTCACGGACCCGTCGGGCGCGCCTTCCGGTTCGCGTACGAGAGCCTGGTGCCGCCCGCCGCCCGGATCCTGCGCCTCCTCGCGCTGGCACCCGCCGGCATCGTCGACGCGCACACCGCGTCCGCCCTCGCGGGCTGCTCCGTCCCGGCGGCCGGCTCCACCCTGGAGGACTTCACCGCCCTCGGGCTGCTGCGGCCGGCCGGGTCGACCCCGCCGCTGTACCAGGTGCCCGGCTGCCTCGCGCCGCTGATCGAGGCCGCGCTGGAGGCGCACGAGCGCCCGGCCGAGGCGCAGCTCGCCCGGGCCCGGATGCTGGAGCGGAACGTACGGCTGCTGCAGTCCTGCCGGGCGACCACCGAGCCGGACGGATCGGCCGCCCGCAGAAAGATCGCCGGGCTGCCCCGCGCCCTGCGCTTCCCGAACCAGCGGGTGGCCGCGGACTGGCTGCGGACCCGCCAGCCCGCGCTGCTGGCCTCGGCGACGGCGGCCGTGGCCGACGGAGGGCTCGACACCCTGGCGCGCCGACTGGTGTCCGCCCTGGTCAGGGCGCTGGCCGCACACCGGGGAACCGAGGCCGCCGCTCCCGAGCTGTACGGGCTGCACCGGCTGGTCCTCGATGTGGCCGAGCGGCGCGAGCTGCACCGCGAGCGGGCTGCGGCCCTGCTGAATCTGGCCGACCTGGACGCGCAGACCGGGCGTACGCACGAGGCGCTGGCCCGCTACCGGGCCGCGCTGGACGCGGGACGGGCGGCGAACGACCCGTACGCGACCGGTCGCGCGATGGAATCCGTAGGGGGTGCGTACCAGGAGCTGGAGGACTGGCAGCGGGCCGCCGACTGGTACGGCCGGGCGCTCACCCAGCGGCTGGCCCGGGGGGAGCGGGCCGACGAGGCCCGGCTGTACGGACGGCTCGGCACCGTGCACACCTACGCGGGCCGCTACGGCGAGGCGCTGCGCGACTGGCGCGCCTCCGCGGCCGGGCATCGCAAACTCGGCGATCTGGCGGGTCACGCAAGGGCATTGAGCGAGATGGCGCGGGTCCAGGAGTACGCGGGCCGGCCCAACGAGTCGCTGTACACCTGCCGGCAGGCGGTGGATCTGGCGCGGCGGGCCGAGGACGTGCGCCTTCAGGCCGCGCTCCAGCTGCGGCTGGCCGACACACTCGACCGGCTGGGCGACCCGGCGGCGGCCCGGCTGCACCGTGCCGCGGCGGAAAGACTGCTGGTAGACGAGCCCACAGCCTGCGAAATCCGTAGCGATATCGCTGAGGATTGATGCTTTGTAAGGCTAGACAGCGAGAAATCCTTCATTAGACTGGCTCTGCCGCGTGTTCCTGCGGTGTATCCCGATGTGCCGTCGCGCATCCGGGTATGTATGGAATTGCCCCTGTAAGTTCTCTGAGCCAAGGACCGTGATCGACGTGAAGGTCGGCATCCCCCGCGAGGTCAAGAACAACGAGTTCCGGGTGGCCCTCACCCCCCCCGGCGTGCATGAGCTCGTCCGTAACGGCCACCAGGTCTTCGTCGAGCAGAACGCCGGCGTCGGCTCCTCGATCATGGACGACGAGTACGTCTCCGCCGGTGCGCAGATCCTCGGCACCGCCGACGAGGTCTGGGCCACCGCCGACCTGCTGCTGAAGGTCAAGGAGCCCATCGCCGAGGAGTACCACCGTCTCCGCAAGGACCAGACGCTCTTCACCTACCTGCATCTGGCCGCGTCCCGCGAGTGCACGGACGCGCTGCTGGAGTCCGGCACCACCGCCATCGCGTACGAGACGGTGGAGACCGCGAACCGCGCGCTCCCGCTGCTCGCCCCGATGTCCGAGGTGGCCGGCCGTATCGCCCCGCAGGTCGGCGCGTACCACCTGATGCGCTCGGCCGGCGGCCGCGGTGTGCTCCCGGGCGGCGTCCCCGGCACGCAGGCGTCGAAGGCCGTGGTCATCGGCGGCGGTGTCTCCGGCTGGAACGCCGCGCAGATCGCCATCGGCATGGGCTTCCACGTCACGCTGCTCGACCGTGACATCAACAAGCTGCGCGAGGCGGACAAGATCTTCGGCACGAAGATCCAGACGATCATGTCCAACGCCTTCGAGCTGGAGAAGGCGGTCCTCGAGGCCGACCTCGTGATCGGCGCGGTTCTCATCCCGGGTGCGAAGGCCCCGAAGCTGGTCACCAACGAGCTCGTCTCCCGGATGAAGCCCGGAAGTGTACTTGTCGACATTGCGATCGACCAGGGTGGCTGCTTCGAGGACTCGCGTCCGACCACTCACGCCGAGCCGACCTTCCAGGTCCACAACTCGGTGTTCTACTGCGTCGCCAACATGCCCGGCGCGGTCCCGAACACGTCCACCTACGCGCTGACCAACGCCACGCTTCCTTACATCGTGTCGCTGGCCAACAACGGCTGGGTCGAGGCGCTGCGCCGTGACCCCGCGCTCGCCAAGGGTCTCAACACCCATGAGGGCCAGGTCGTTTACGGTCCGGTTGCCGAGGCGCACGGCCTCGAGACGGTCGAACTGCACACCCTGCTCGGCTGACGCGTCAACACGCACCGTCAACCTCGCGCATCCGGCCGGACCTTGCCTGACAAGGTCCGGCCGGATGCGTATCGGGACACTTTGCGAGGCTCGCTCAACTCGCCTCGAACGTAACCCTTTAACCGTTTCGCACACCCGCGAAACTTCGCAGTGCCTGGCCGTACACCCTTGACAGAGGGGTGTTCGGTTGCCGACACATCGCGCCGGGTCCGGCGGATTGTGTTGCTGCGGACCGGTGACACGCCATAGAGTCGCCAACCGTCGGCATGGTGCCACGCTGACCTATCGATAAGTTTCCTGGTCACGTCCAAGGAGGTAAGACGACTTGTGAATGAGTCGACATTTACTCCCGGGGGTGGTCAACCAGGCATTCCTGCGCGGGGCCAGGGCTCCGGCGGGCTCGAGGCTGTCGGCTCCGTCGCTGTCCGCACCTTCGCCAACCACCAGCACATGACGACAGCCCCCCAGATGATGGACGGCCACCACGTGAACGCCATGGCCGGCGACCGGAGCGGCCGAGAGCCCACCGGCCTCGCCGACTACCAGGAAGTGCCCGAGGGCCACTTCTACGACCCCGACGCCGAGTACGAGCCCGATCCCGAGTACGCGGCCACCCTCGCCCCCGACGCGGCCCGTCAGCGCCGCGAGCGGATCGGCCCGACCGGACGGCCGCTGCCGTACTTCCCGATCCCGGGCCCGCTGACCGACCACGGTCCGGCGAAGATCATCGCGATGTGCAACCAGAAGGGCGGCGTCGGCAAGACGACGTCCACCATCAACCTGGGTGCCGCGCTCGCCGAGTACGGACGCCGGGTGCTGCTCGTCGACTTCGACCCGCAGGGAGCGCTCTCGGTGGGCCTCGGCGTCAACCCGATGGAGCTCGACCTCACCGTCTACAACCTGCTCATGGAGCGGGGCATGTCGGCCGACGAGGTCCTGCTGAAGACCGCCGTGCCCAACATGGACCTGCTGCCGAGCAATATCGACCTCTCGGCCGCGGAAGTTCAGCTGGTGAGCGAGGTGGCGCGGGAGTCGACGCTGCAGCGCGCGCTGAAGCCGCTGATGGCCGACTACGACTACATCGTGATCGACTGTCAGCCCTCGCTCGGCCTGCTGACGGTGAACGCCCTGACGGCGGCTCACAAGGTGATCGTGCCGCTGGAGTGCGAGTTCTTCGCGCTGCGCGGTGTGGCGCTGCTGACCGAGACGATCGAGAAGGTCCAGGAGCGGCTGAACCCCGAGCTGGAGCTCGACGGGATCCTGGCCACCATGTACGACTCCCGTACGGTGCACAGCCGTGAGGTGCTGGCGCGGGTCGTCGAGGCCTTCGACGACCACGTCTACCACACGGTGATCGGCCGGACCGTGCGCTTTCCGGAGACCACGGTCGCCGGTGAGCCCATCACCACGTACGCCTCCAACTCCGTCGGCGCCGCCGCCTATCGCCAGCTCGCCAGGGAGGTGCTCGCCCGGTGTCACGCCGAGTGAGTCTTCCGGGGGCCGACGAACTGTTCCGTACGACCGGGGGGATGGCGCTTCAGTCGTCCTCGCCGCGACGTCCGGTGAACGGCGAGGCGAGGGTCCCGGCGCCGGCCGGCGAGAGCGATCCCTCGCCGGAGCCGGCGGCGGTGGAGAGCGGCGAGGACGCTGAACACTCCGCCGCGGAGGCCGACTCCGGCGAACCGCGCAGCAGGGCGGGGGACGCGGCGCAGGCGGCCGCGTCTGCGCGCCGCCCGCAGGAAGGTTCAGGCACGCGGCCCGCGTCCGCTCCGGCGGCGGCCGCCGGTGCGCCGGCCGGCGGGCAGCAGCGCCGCCGGGGGCGGGGGGCGAACCGCCGGCCCAGCGGCCGTGAACGGCACGACGAGAAGATCACGGTCTATGTCTCCGCCGAGGAACTGATGGACCTCGAGCACGCGCGGCTGGTCCTGCGCGGTGAGCACGGCCTCGCTGTCGACCGCGGGCGGATCGTCCGCGAGGCGGTCGCCGTCGTTCTGGCGGACCTGGAGTCGCGCGGCGACGCGAGCATCCTCGTGCGGCGCCTGCGCGGGCGCTGACCGGAGTCTCTCCCGGTAGCCTGCCCGCCTAGGCCCTGTCTTTTGGATCTTGCCGGGCTCGCGGGGTCTGGCACCGCACCTCGCTGCGTTGTCGTCAGTCGCCAGGGCTCCGCCATGGCTCCTTCCTCCGCCTTGCGATGCACGGCACCAGACCCCGCTCCCTGATCCGGCCTGATCCAAAAGACAGGGCCTAGCCCCCGCACCCTGGACCGAGATGCCCCAGCCCGACGACCCCGCCTCCGCCCAGCCCTCCCGCGCGCCGCGCCGCAGCCTGGGCCGAGGCCCGGGCACGGCCCCGCCGCAGGAGGACCCGCCCCCCAGCCCCCGCCCAGCCCCGGCTGTGGAGCCGGCCCCCGAGCTGGGACCCGCCGCGGCGCCCGCGCCGGGCCGGGCGGCGGAGGCCGCCCCCGCCTCGGGGGCGGGCCCCGGCGTGGGGGATTCGTTCCCCGGTCCCGCCTCTTCCTCAAACCCGGAAGCAGTCCCCGGCCCTCCTGAGCCGTCTGCCGGGCTTCGCCCGCTGGCGGGCGCAGCCGCGGACGTGGCTACCGAGCCGGAGCCCGACCCTGCCCCGAACCGGGGCGCGGAGCCGCCCCCCGAGCCGGAACCGGCCGAGGCGCCCGCGCCGGGCCGGGCGGCGGATGCTGCCCCCACCCCGGGGGCGGGCCCCGGCGTGGGGGATTCGTTCCCCGGTCTCGCCTCTTTCCCAAACCCGGGGGCAGCCTCTGGCCCTCCTGAGCCGTCTGCCGGGCTTCGCCCGCTGACGGGCGCAGCCGCGGACGTGGCTACCGAGCCGGAGCCCGACCCTGCCCCGAACCGGGGCGCGGAGCCGGGACCCGCCGCGGGCGGCTTCGAGGCGCGCCTGGGTCTCGGGCCGGGCGGCGGAGCCGCCTCGGCTTCGGGCCGGGGGGCCGGGGGCCTGCCCCCGGTTTCGGGAAGGGGCGGGGTGGGGGAAGAACCGCCTCCCGTCGGGGACGGGCGGTTCACTGTCCGGTTGGCCAACTTCGAGGGCCCCTTCGATCTGCTGCTGCAGCTGATCTCCAAGCACAAGCTGGACGTGACGGAAGTCGCACTGTCCAAGGTCACCGACGAGTTCATGGCGCACATCCGCGCCATGGGCGCCGACTGGGATCTCGACCAGACCACCGAGTTCCTCGTCGTCGCCGCGACGCTGCTCGACCTGAAGGCCGCCCGGCTGCTGCCCGCCGCCGAGGTCGAGGACGAGGCGGACCTCGCCCTCCTCGAGGCCCGGGACCTGCTCTTCGCGCGGCTGCTGCAGTACCGCGCGTACAAGCAGATCGCGGACATCTTCAACGGACGGCTGGACGCCGAGGGCAAGCGGTATCCGCGGACCGTCGGGCTGGAGCCGCACCACGCCGAGCTGCTGCCCGAGGTCGTCATCAGCATCGGCGCCGAGGGCTTCGCCAAGCTCGCCGTGAAGGCGATGCAGCCCCGGGCCAAGCCGCAGGTGTACGTCGACCACATCCACGCGCCGCTGGTCAGCGTGCGCGAGCAGGCCGACGTCGTCGTCGCACGGCTGCGCGAGCACGGGGAGGCCAGCTTCCGTACGCTCACCGAGGACGCGCCGGACACCCTCACCGTCGTGGCACGCTTCCTCGCCCTGCTGGAGCTCTACCGCGAGAAGGCCGTCGTCCTCGACCAGGAGGAGGCCCTCGGCCCGCTCATGGTCCGCTGGACCGGCGGCGACGGGCCGCAGCCGGCCGTGACGGACGAGTTCGATCAAGAAGTTCCGCAGGACGGGAACGAGAACAAGAACAAGAACGGCAACGAGAACAAGAACCAGAAGGAGAGGTCGTGAGCGAGGAGAGCACCAGCACCCCAGCCGCCGCCCCCGCCGGGGCAAGCGCGGTCGCCGCGCTCGACCTCAAGCCGGCCCTCGAAGCGGTGCTCATGGTCGTGGACGAGCCCGCCACCGAGGCGCATCTCGCGAAGATCCTGGACCGCCCGCGCCGCGAGGTCGCGGACGCCCTGCGCGAACTGTCCGACGAGTACACCGTGCAGGGCCGCGGCTTCGACCTGCGGCTCATCGCCGGCGGGTGGCGTTTCTACACCCGGCCCGAGTACGCCGAGGCCGTCGAGGGCTTCGTGCTCGACGGCCAGCAGGCCAGGCTCACCCAGGCCGCACTGGAGACCCTGGCCGTCGTCGCGTACCGCCAGCCGGTGAGCCGTTCCCGGGTCTCCGCCGTACGCGGAGTGAACTGCGACGGCGTGATGCGGACCCTCCTCCAGCGCGGTCTGGTCGAGGAGGCGGGCACGGAACCCGAAACAGGTGCGATCCTGTACAGGACGACGAACTACTTCTTGGAGCGAATGGGCCTGCGTGGCCTGGACGAGCTCCCGGAGCTCGCGCCCTTCCTTCCGGAGGCGGACGCGATCGAGGCCGAGACGCAGGAAGGTGTTCCGTCGTTCGATCCGGACGCACCGGACACCGAAGCAGACGACAAGACGGAACTTTGATGCGAAGCAGCGGCAGGAACAGCGGAAGCGGCAACCGGGACCAGCGGGGTGCGGGCTCCGGGCGCGACGGGCGTCGCGGCGGGCGCGACGACAAGCAGAAGCGCGCGGACCGCCCCCGTCCCGAGGAGCGCCGCTACGACGTGGGCGGACCGGGCGACAAGCCGGCGGGGCAGGGCCGCGGCGCGGCCGCCCGCGGCGGCGCCAAGGGCGGGCCCAAGGCACCCGCCGCCGGCAAGAGCGGCGCCCCCCGCCGCGCCGGCGGCGGACGTCCGCAGAGCGGCCCGGCGCGCCCGCGCGAGCTGGACGCCCGGATCGAGGAGCGCAACCGGGAGCGCCACAACAAGCCGCAGGTCAAGACCCCCAAGACGTTCCCCGGCGCCGAGCAGGAGGGCGAGCGGCTGCAGAAGGTCCTCGCCCGGGCCGGCATGGGCTCGCGGCGGGCGTGCGAGGAGCTGATCGAGCAGGCCCGGGTCGAGGTCAACGGCGAGATCGTCCTCGAACAGGGCAAGCGGGTCGACCCGGAGAAGGACGAGATCAAGGTGGACGGCCTCACCGTCGCCACCCAGTCGTACCTGTTCTTCGCGCTGAACAAGCCGGCCGGTGTCGTCTCCACCATGGAGGACCCGGACGGGCGCCAGTGCCTCGGCGACTACGTCACCAACCGGGAGACCCGGCTCTTCCACGTCGGCCGGCTCGACACCGAGACCGAGGGCATCATCCTGCTCACCAACCACGGCGAGCTGGCCCACCGGCTGACCCACCCCAAGTACGGCGTCAAGAAGACCTACCTCGCCGCCATCCAGGGCCCGCTCCCGCGCGACCTGGGCAAGCAGCTGAAGAACGGCATCCCGCTGGAGGACGGCTACGCGCGCGCCGACCACTTCCGGGTCGTCGAGAACACCGGCAAGAACTACCTCGTCGAGGTCTCCCTCCACGAAGGCCGCAAGCACATCGTCCGCCGGATGCTGTCGGAGGCCGGCTTCCCGGTCGACAAGCTGGTACGGACGCACTTCGGGCCGATCCCGCTGGGCGACCAGAAGTCCGGCTGGCTGCGCCGCCTCACCAACACCGAGGTGGGCATGCTGATGCGCGAGGTCGGTCTGTAGACCTCCCAGCCGTACACCGCCCGGAAGGCGGCAGACCCGCGGCCGGTCCCTGGTAACAGGGGACCGGCCGCGGGCTTTTGTCTCTTGTGGTGGCCGCTCCGCGCCCTTTATAGTCACAGTGACCATTAAGGAGGCCGGTGTGGACCGACTTCATCACCCTTGCCGAGTACGGCTGGTGGACCTGGACCCACGGGGGTGGACCAGGTTCGTCCGTCCTCCCGGTGCGCCGCACCTCGCGCACCGAGTGGATCCGGCCGGCCCCGGCGGGGGTGGTGGGGACGCCGAAGGCCGGCACCTCACCGACCCCCTGCCGGAGCGACGATGAACACCCGTGACCCCCGCCCGCCCGAAGGCTACGACCCGCACGCCTTCGAGCCGTTCGCGGTGACCGTCGACCTCGCCGTCTTCACCGTCCGGGGCGGCCGGCTGCACGTCCTGCTCATCCGGCGCGGACAGGACCCGTACGCCGGCGCCTGGGCGCTGCCCGGCGGCTTCGTCCTGCCCAGGGAGTCCGCGGAGACGGCCGCCCGGCGCGAACTCGCCGAGGAGACCGGCCTGTCGGAGCGGACCGCGGCCGCACTCCACCTGGAGCAGCTGCGCACCTACAGCGAGCCGGACCGGGACCCCCGGATGCGGGTCGTCTCCGTCGCGTACACCGCACTCGTACCCGACCTGCCCGAGCCGCGCGGCGGTGGGGACGCGGCCCACGCGCAGTGGGTGCCCGCCGACGCGGACGAGCGCCTCGCCTTCGACCACGACCGGATCCTCGCCGACGCCCGGGGGCGCATCGGCGCGAAGCTGGAGTACACCTGCCTGGCGACCTCCTTCTGCCCGCCCGAGTTCACCCTCGGCGAGCTCCAGCAGGTGTACGAGACGGTCTGGGGCACCGCGCTCGACCGCCCCAACTTCCGGCGCAAGGTCCTGACCACCCCAGGATTCGTCGAACAGGTGGCGGGAGCCGCGCGGCTCACCGGCGGGCGGGGCAAGCCCGCCGCGCTCTACCGCGCCGGCCCCGCCACCGCCCTGCACCCACCTCTGCTGCGCCCGGAAGGACGGCCCCAATGAACGGCAAGAACGGCAAGAACGGCAAGAACGGCATGCACGGCACCCTGACCCGTACCAAGCAGGCAGCCACCGGCTCCCTGATCGGACTCGCCTTCGGCGACGCGCTCGGGTTCCCCACCGAGTTCAGCGATGTGCCGTCCATCCTGGGCAAGTTCGGGCCGTGGCGGGAGATGGACCTGCCGAAGCCGGCGATCGTCACGGACGACACGCAGATGACGCTCGCGCTGGCGCAGGGCATGCGCACCGCCATGGACCGCGGAGTGCTCGCACCACTGCGGATGGCCCGTCCGGTGCGCGAGGAGTTCGTCAACTGGTATCACTCGCCCGAGAACAACCGCGCGCCCGGCCGCACCTGCATGGTCGCCTGCCGGCTGCTGGACAGCGACCGGCCCTGGCAGGAAGCGAGCCAGGTCGGCTCCAAGGGCTGCGGCGCCAACATGCGGGTCGCGCCGGTCGGGCTCGCCCCCGCGCTGAGCGAGGAACAGCGCGCGGGCGCCGCGCAGCTCCAGTCCGCGCTGACCCACGGCCACCCGACGGCCCTGGCCGCGAGCGACCTCACGGCGCGGGCGGTGTTCCTGCTCGCCCAGGGCGCGGAGCCGACCGGACTGGTCGGGCAGCTCCGCTCGTACGCGCTGGAGAACCGCACCCGGTACCACGAGCGCTGGCTCGGCGACCTCTGGACGTACGCGCACGACGCCTCGCCCGAAGTCTTCATCTCGCGTGGCTGGGACGAGTGCCTGACGGCCCTGGACCGTCTGGCCCAGGCCCTGCGTACGCCGTCACCCGAGACCGACCCGTGCCTGGCGACGGGGGAGGGCTGGATCGCCGAGGAGGCGCTCGCCACCGGGCTGCTGTGCTTCCTGCTCTTCCCGGAGGAGCCGGTTACCGCCCTGCGCAGGGCCGCCTGCACGAAGGGCGACTCCGACTCGATCGCGTGCCTGGCGGGCGCCTTCGCGGGCGCGCATCTGGGCGCGGGGGCCTGGCCGAGGGAGTGGGAGGCGCGTATCGAGTACCGGAGCGACCTGCTGTCGCTCGGAGCGCTCTGGGACGCGTGACCTGCCGCGACCGGCGGGCCGGGAGCGCCCGTACCGACACCGACGGCTCTGCCCGAGATGCGCCGCGCGCAATAGTGATCAGACTTGTTCTCATGGCAGAGCAACGTCGCGCGCGGGTCCGCACTTCGGCAACGGCGACCGCCCGCCGTGCCTCCTCCGCACGAGGGCCGGAGGGGGCGGCTCGGGCTGCCTGCCGACGGCTCGAGGAACTGATTGCCCATCCCGCGGAGGGCGCGTCGGCCGTGAGCCGTACGGATGACGGATGGTGCGTGGTCGTGGACGTCCTGGAGGTCCCGCGGATTCCCGACACGACAAGCCTGCTCGCCGCGTACGAGGTGCAGCTCGACCGCGACGGCGAGCTCATGGAGTACCGCAGGGTCCGCCGCTATCGACGGGGTTCGGCCGACGAGTGACCTTTCCCCGACCAGCTGAGAGGACGACCCCATGCCCACGACCACCTACGCCGACGAGGGCGCGTGCCCGCCGCGCGCCGGCACGTTGTACGACGTGCTGGAACTGATCCTCGACCGGGGAATGGTGATCGACGTGTTCGTCCGGGTCTCCCTGGTCGGCATCGAGATCCTCAAGATCGACGCGCGCATCGTGGTGGCCAGTGTGGACACCTACCTGCGGTTCGCGGAGGCGTGCAACCGGCTGGACCTGGAGCGCGACTCGGGGAGCACCACCATCCCGGAGCTGCTGGGCGGTACCGCCGCCAAGTCGATCGGCAAGCGCAAGGTCAAGCGAGCCGCGGAGTCCGTGAGTTCCTCGGTGCGCAAGGCGGTCGGTGGCTCCGACGAGGAGGGGGAGGAACCGGACGAGGCGGAGCGGGAACGGCCGAGGCGCCGGGCCCCGGCACGCACCGGGAGCAGTCGCCGCCGAAGCGTGGAGGCGTGAGCCGGCCGTGACAGACACCAGCCGCTACGTCTACGCCATCATCCGCACGGCGGGTCCACTGCCGACGGACACCGTAGGCGTGGGCAGCCCTCCTGCCGCGCTGCGCGTGATCCGGCAGGGGCCGGTCGCCGCCGTCGTCAGTGATGTGCCCCCGAAGCTGCGGGCCCGGCGGCGTGACCTGCTCGCGCACCAGGCTCTCCTGATGCGCCTGGCTGAGGACGGGCCGGTGCTCCCCATGCGGTTCGGGGTGGTCGCCCCGGACGAGCGGAGTGTGAGCGAGCAGCTGACGGCGTCCCGCCTTCGGTATCTCGCGGCGCTCGAGCAGCTCGACGGCCGGGTCGAGCTCAATGTCAAGGCGCTACCGGCGCAGAACGCGCTGGCCGCCCTCGTCGCGCAGGACAAGGACGTTCGACGGCTCCGGGAGGAAGTGCACCGGCAGCCGGGGTATCACTGTCGGCGTACGGCCTTAGCTCCCCAGTTGTGTACAGACGAACGTCCCCAGACGTCAGGCCACTTCGGTCTCTCGCT
>NZ_JBSOPZ010000053.1:0-35217 GCF_053763515.1 Streptomyces mabaensis | reverse complement strand
GGTGTCCCTTCAAGGCATCAAGAACTGGGGACGTTCATCCGTACGCGGGTGGGGACGTTCACGTGTACGCCGACAGTGTTCCTTCGGACGGGCATCGACGGCCTCACCGGCGAGTGACTCAGCTGCTGAACCTGGGTGCGTGGCGGTGCTGGTGCGGCGGCCCGGTGTGGTGGTGATGGACGAGGTGATGCGCGCGATGCGGGGGATGACGGCCTTGACCCGGCCGGTGTTCTGCCGCGGGCAGGTCAGCAGGAACTCGCCCTCCCGGCCCTTGTGGCCGACGGGGGACAAGCCGGTGGTCACCAGCCGCAGCAGCTCCGGATCGCCCGGGTCAAGCCCCACGAACTCCAGGCCGCGGCGGGCGCGTCCACGGTCCGCGGTGCGGGCGAGGGCCCGGTAGGCCATCAGGCCGCGGTCGGGGCCGAGTTCCTCGGCGTCGTGGCTAGCGGCGAGCAGGCCGGCGCCGTGTTTGCGGCCGTCGTGGAGGATCTCGTGGACCAAGGCGGTGCCCTCGGCCGAGCTGGTCAGCCAGTACAACTCGTCCAGGACCACTGCGGTGAACCGTTCAGGGTCCTCGAACGCGGTCTGGCGGGCGATCGCGGCGATCAGGTAGAGCACCGCGCGGCCAATCAGCGCCTCCAGCGGCTGCTGGTGCAGCACTTCGGGCTTGTCGAAGGCCGCCTTTGGCGGCAGCTTCAGCCCGGTCGTAGTGATCACGATCATGTCGGAGGCGCTGGAGGCGTCCAGCCGCACCGGTGGCAGCGTCGGGTCGAACACCATCCGTGCCAGCGCGTTGGTGGCCACGACGCGGATGAGGCCGGCCAGGGCGGCGGCCGCGTCCTGCCGCTTGCCCGCCTCACGGACGGCCATCTCCTCGAGGACCTCCACCACGCGGTGCATGGAAGGGGAGTCACTGGCGGCGGCCTGCTCGACGGCATGGTGCAGGACCTCGCCGTTGGTGCTCATCGGGCCGATGCCGAGCTGCAGGGTGAGGTAGGACAGGGCGTAGTGGCGGCCCTCGGGGCCGTCGAACATGCGCAGCGGGTCGATCGACACCTCGGCCTTGGCGGCGTCGATGATCTGGACACGGCCCTTCGCGGCCGTACGAGCAAAGGTGGCCCACTCGCGCACCGGAGTGCGGTCGATGCAGATCGCGCAGCCGCCGCGCGCCCACACCGCCTCCGAGATCAGCTTCTCCAGGACACTCTTGCCCGCCCCCAGATCCCCGACGATCCCCATCGACGCGGACGCATCCACCTTGGGCGCATCCGCCACGTTGATCATCACGGGGCGCGTCGTGCCGCAGTCCAGGTCGATACCGAGGAACATCCCGTTCGGGTCGCCGACCTCCGAGGCGGTGAAGGCCCCGCCCAGCGCCCAGTCCTCCGAGACCTGGTGCTGGGTGAACTCCCGCACCACCCCGGGCCGCACCGTGCCGGGCAGCCCCAGGGTGAACAGGGCCTCCTGCAGGCCGGCCGGGCGCACCGCCCGGTAGTCGGCCCCGCCGAGCAGCGCCGCCAAGGCCCGGGCCCGCGCGTCGCAGACGGCTGCGGTCGGCCCCCACACCGCCAGCACGGTCACGGACTGCACCTCGACCTCGACCGAGGTGCGCGACAGGCGGGCGTCCAACTCACCCAGGTCACGGGCGGCATCGGTCAGCGAGGCTGGCGTGCCAGTGGGCCGGGCGTCGTACTGGTCGGCCTGGTCGATCAACTCGTTCTTCTTACGCCGCACCTGGTCCCGCGCCTTCTCCGCGGGCACCAGCGTGAGATCAACGGTGTAGTCGACGGGAAAGTCGAGCGTCTCCAGCTGGGCGAACAGGTCGGCGGCATCCTGGCTGACGGCGGGCGGGCACTCGGCCAGCGCCAACTGCGCCTGGTAGCCCACACCGGCGTCCGTTTCGACCTGCAGCCAACGCCGCCTCAGAGGGGACGCCGTATTCAGCCGCCACCAGGCCTTGCGCCCCGACCGCGTTACCTGGCCCGCGCTCTTGAGATCGTCGACGTCGTCGAGGGCGGGGTCGATGCCGCCTTCCTGCAGGCGCACTTGCCCGAGGTCGGCGTAGCTGGGGGAGCGCAGCACGCCATCACGGATCTGACCGCCGTACAACTCGCTGGTCTCGGCCTCGGCCAGCAGCGGCTCCGCCAGCCCGCGGTGCAGGGCGTGCTGAACCATCCACACGATCTCCGCCGGACGGGCCGGACGGAAGGCGACGCCGCCGGAAAGCGCGGCCTCCACCCGGGAGGCCTGCTCGCGGTAGGAGTTCACCTCCCGCCGCGCCACCGGCGCCGGCCGCATGCCCAGAGTCGGGGCCAGTTCGGCCCACATCGCGCCGAGCGAAGCCGACACCTGCAGGCCCGCGGTCTCGGTCTGCAGCGGCACCGCCAGCCACAGGGTGCGGCGGTGCATCTCCTGACCGTCCAGCAGATCCAGCGTCGCCTCGACGTTTTCCACCCACGGGTGCGGGCCGTCATCCGGTGCTGTGTCGGCCGGTTCGATGCCTTCGATCATGCGCAGGGCGATCTCGCCGGGATCGACCTGCGCGCACAGCCCGATCAGCCGCGGCGCGCCGGACAGGGAGCGGATCAGGTGTGTGATCTTGGCGAGCTGTTCGTCGCGGACCGCGGCCGACACGTAGGTGCCCTGAACGGTCTCCTCGCGGCGTCCCTGCGCGTCCGGGCCGGGGTGCAACCGGTAGAGGGCCCACACGCTGCCGTGCGTCGACCACACCAGGTGCCCGGCGATGTGACGGATCGGAATCCTCACCGCACACCCCCGCCCTGCTCGGCGAGCGCGAGCAGCTGCTGCACACCCGACACCGGCCGCACCAGCGCCGCGGGAGCAGCCGACTGTGCGCGGCGGCGTGTGGACGAGCGAACTGTTGCCGGGTTCCGCCGCGGTGTCCGGTCGGCAGGCCGCCGAGCCACACGGGGAGGCATGGCCGCCCTAGCGGGGACGACCGCGTCCTCGATCGTGAAGCCGCCGAGCAGCGGGCGGGGGGCACGGTCGCGGGCGGCCCGCCCGCCGATCCGGCCTCCTTGCGGCTGCCAGACCAGCAGCCCCCAGCCCAGGGCCGCCTGCATCGGTGCGCGGCCGCGGATCTTCGGACGGCGTACCGCCCAGATCGCCAGCAGCCAGGCCGCGATCGGGACGGGCCCCATCCACGACCACCAGCTGATGGTCTTGACCAGAAGGAAGCCGCCGCCGACGGCGACCGCGATCTGCGCGGGGGTGTACGGGCCGAGCGGGATCTTCCAGTCGGCGACCCTGCCCAGCACCCAGGGGTGGCGGCGGGCGGAGGTGTAGAAACGTCCCACCCGCCCGGCGGCGGTCGCGCTCACAGCCAGCCTCCCGCACCCGCGGAGTGCTCCCGCACGACCGGATCGGAACTGCGCACGATGCCGGGGACAGCGGGCGCGCCCTTGGCCGGGTTCTTGACCTCGTCCTCGAACATGTCCGACAGGTCCTCGCGGGAGTTGTACAACCCCAGCGCGATGATCATCAGCAGCAAGGCGCCGATCCCCGCCTTGAGGCTGAACTTCTGGATCATGATGACGACGACGAGCACGAGCAGACCGGCCTGCAGACCCTTGGTCGCCCAGTCCTTGAACATGTTGATCCACGAGTCGCCGAGGTCGTCCAGCTGCCCGGCGAGCATCAGACTCTGCATCGTGCTCACTGGGCACCCCCGTCCTGGGCGGTCCCGGAGTCCAGTGCCGCGACTTCCCACCGGCCCGAGCGGGCCTTCAACGCGAGCTCGTACGCCAGCGGCCACCGCCCGCCCTCGTCCCGGGCTTCCACCTGAACGAGGATGCGGACCTTGGTGCCGTCGGCTGGCACCTGCTCGGCGGCCGCCGCCTCCTCGACAGCGAGCACCTGCTGCACCGCGACCGTCGTGTACGGGGCGGGGGAGACGGCCGACAGCTTCACCCCGGGCGCGAGGTAGCGACTCACCTCTCCGGTACCAGTCAGATATGCGGTGAGGAACTCCCCGACGGCGGAGGACAGATCACCCTCCGGGACGGTCATGCCGTACGACGACGTCGGCACCTCGGCCCGGGCCGGGCCAGCCACCACGCCGGGCGCACCGGTCACAGCGAACGCCGTGCCCGAGCGGTCCGCGGACACCGGCACGGCGTAGTACCGCACCGATCCGTCGGCGTACTGCGCAGCCACCGTCACCGACCACGCGCCGTCCTCGCGCTGCGCACTGCGCACCGCGGTCACGGACTGAGGCTTCGACTGCGCATCCGCGGCCGAGTCGGGCAGTTCGATGTCCGGCGCCATCGACTGCGCAAGCCGCGCCTGCGCACTCGTCGCGTCATCCGCGCTGCTGCGCAACCACGCGCTGACGAACAACTGCGCATAGCCGGCCGGTTCGGCGGTGGCCGTCGTGGTGCGCACGGCGGTGGGCTTGGCCGGGGTGGCCGCCTCGACCGTGGTCGGGGTGGAGGCGATGGCGACGCCCAGGGCGACGGGGCCGGCCGCGATGACGGCCCAGACCGCCAGGCGTGAAAGACGGACGCGGCGCCGCATCGCCTCCAGCCGGGCGCCCGCTGCCATCGGAGCAGCGGCCTCGCTGCCTGAGGCCTGCTTGCCAGGAGACATGGTCAAACTCCCAGGTCAGAACGTGTGATTGCTGACCTTGAGAAAACCCGGCGACCCCGACCCGACCACCGACCACGAGACCCCGACCACGGTCACGATGGGGATACGAAGCTCATGGTCGGGGTCATGGTCGGCCCGACCACAGGCCCGACCACGGGTCAGTCGTAGGTCGGCGAGAGCTCACCCTGGCGGCCATCAGTCCCCGGCCGACGACCGCAGTGACGCCCACATGCCGCACCGCGGCCGGCCCCGTACGCCGTTGCGCAGACGAACACCGCCCGGGCCGCGGCAGGCGCCTGCGCATCGCGGCACCCGGCTCTGCGCAAGAGGACATCGGGCGCCGAGGCCCGGACTGCGCATCCGCTCCCCGCAACCCGACTGCGCACGATCCTCGATCGGTTGCGCAGGCCGATCGCGCAACGCCCGGACGGGGCTGCGCAATCGGCCTGCGCAACCACATGCGCGCAGCTGCTGGGGAGCCGTGGTCGGCCCGACCATGACCCCGACCACGGCAGCTAGAGGGCTGCGTTGACGGATCGTGACCGATGGTCGGGGCTGGTGGCCGTCAGTCTGGTCGGAGTCGGCGGGTGAGCTGACGGCATGGAACGCACGTACGCCTCCGCACCCGCGCCCACCGGCCGCCCCACCCTGGTGGGCACGGTGCGCTGCCGTGGCCACCGGACGCTGCCTGCGTCAGGGGCAGCGCGATGAGCGGCTTCGGAGCCGGGGTCCGCCGTGGCGTGATGGCGGCGGATCAGTTCACCCAGATCGCCAACGGGTTGTTCCGCGACCGCCGGATCTCGTACAGGGCGAAGGGGCTCTTCGGCTACATCAGCACCCACCGAAACGGCTGGCTGGTGACCATCGCCGCACTGGTCGCCCTGGGCCCCGACGGACGAGACGCGGTGCGTGCAGGGCTGAACGGGCTGGAGAAGTGCGGCTACCTGGTCCGCGATCGCGTGCGCCGCCCGAACGGCACCCTCAGAGAGATCGTTTACAGCATCACCGACAGCCCCGCCGCCCCGGACGTTCCGCTGACCGACCCGGCATCGGCACCCGTCTTCCTGGAGCTCGGCAGCGACGCAGGGTTCGGCGCGGGGATCCGCCGGGGGGTGATGGCGGGAGATCAGTTCACCCAGATCGCCAACGGGTTGTTCCGCGACACCCGGATCTCCTTCAAGGCGAAAGGGCTCTTCGGCTACATCAGCACCCACCGGGACGGCTGGCAGGTCACCGTCGCCAACCTGGCCCGACACGGCCGCGAACGCGTAGACGCGGTGACAACCGGCCTCGAGGAACTGGAGAAGCACGGATTCCTGCTGCGCGACCGCGACCGCGACCGCAACGCCGACGGCACGCTTGGGCGGGCGCTGTACTTCATCACCGACCTGCCCGCCCTGCAAAACCCCAGTTCACAACCAGAGTCGGGTTATCCAGGATTGGCTGAGCCAGTGTTGGCTGATCCCGGCACTAAGAACACCATCAGTAAGAAGACCAACAAGCAGAAGACCAACCCCCTCCGTCCGTGCGACCGCGGCGACGCCGCGCGCACGAACGGAAGGACGGCCCCCTCGGACGCGACAGCGTCCCCGGCGCCGTCGCCGCCTCCCGTAGACGAGATGCATCCGTGGATCCGGCTGCTGCTGGAGATCGGGGCGAGCCGTCCTGAACTGCTGCTGACCGGGCCGGCGCTGACCGATCAGGGCCGCGTGGCAACCGTGATGATGGACGCCGGCTGGAGTCCCGCTCAGCTGCGCCATGTCATCACCGAACGGCCTCTGCCGAACCCGGTGCGTACCTCGGTCGGCGCGATCATCACCGCCCGGCTCCGCGCCGCCCAGGCCTACCCGCCGCCCGCCATCGCGGCGGACCACCACGATGCGCCCCCATGGGACGAGCCGTTCGCGCCGGCGACAACCGACAGGGGCCGCCGCCCGCAGCGTGATCGAGGCCCTGACCTATCGGGCTCTCGTCGAATGCGCCGGCTGCGGCGTGACCGCGACTGCCTTCGGTGAGGACCTCTGCCAGACCTGCCTCGGCTGGCCGCTGTGCCGCACCTGCCTGGGCCCTCCGAAGCGAGCTCACCCCGACGGCGACGGCCGCTGCACGACGTGCGCCTCCGCCTGACCGACCAACTGGAAGGAAGCAGCCCGTGACGGACACGCCCCGCACACCACCGCCGACCGCGGCCGCGCAGCACCGGCGCCCCTTCACCCTCGACCCCGGCCGGTGGGAGGCGGAACGCTCACGCGCCCTGCGGACCGGCCACGTCCGCGACCACACGTGCACGGCCGAGTGCGAACCTGTGCTCGTCTACGAACGAACTCGGTGGGGCTGGCTCGCCTGGACCGTCCCTGGTGACGGCACCCGGCCCGAGCTCCCCCATCAGATCGGGGTTCTCACGCCGTACGCGAGGCGTACGCAGCGCCTCGCTATCCGCTGGCTGACCAGGCGCCCCGCCCAGCGCCTCGGCCTGGCGCCCACCGTCCCTGGATCCCTGCGGCTTTCCGCCGTCGCCGTCGCTGTCATCAGCCTGGTCGCCGGCCTGTTCGCCATGGCCTATGGCGTCCCGGTCGACGTCGCGTTGCCGGGAATGCTGCTCGTGCCGCTGCTCGCCGAACACCTGCCGGGACGGCTGGACGCCCGGGCCCGCGAACACATCCGCAGTGTCGAAGGCGACGGCGCCTGCCGCTACCTGCAGCGCCTCGCCGCCCTGCACACCTACCTCGTCCAGGCCGCCGCGGGCAGCGACCGCTAGGAGCTGCGCCGCTCGGCTGAGATCGGCCAGCACCTGCTGTGGGACGCCGCCGGCCTACTCCAGACCCAAGACACCCGCGAAGTCTCGGCCGATCTCATCGCCCCTGAACGGCTGATGGTCCAACTCGCCGACCAGGTCGCCCAGATCCTCAAGCGCACACCCGGACCGGCCGACGCGGACCAGGCTCGCAAGCCCGAGCAGCCGTTGGGCCCGTACCCGCCTGGCCCCCGGCCGACGACACAGCCAGCACGTCACCACACGCCCGGCACGTCACCGCTGAAAGGATTCCTCCTCATGTCCCAGCCCGAGCCCGGCACCGTTGTCCGCACCGCGGACGTCTACCTGCTCTTCGCACACGAGCCGTACTACCCCTGCCCCGGAACCCAGGAGATCAACACCACCGTGGTGACTGCCGACACCCTGCTCCACCCGCAGGTCCAGCAGCCCGACGGCGCCCGGATCCACGACCTCCTCACCCGAGGACGGCAGCCTGGCGAGATCATCCCGCTGGCCACCCTCACCCACGAACTGAACGGCGGCGCCGACTGGCCGACGGTTGGCGACTTCGAACGCGTCACCACCGACCTGGTCCGGCTCGTGCAGACGCAGATGTGCGATGCCCTTAGCCTCGGACTTCCCGAAATTGCCCGGGCCCTGATCTGCACCGGCCCTGGCCCGGACAAAGAGGTGCGGGCCTTCGACGCCGCGGCGGGGGAGTGCATCGTCTATGGACCGGACGACCGCGCCAAAGTCCTGGCCGAGGTCTGCATGCTCCTCACCGGCATCGCGACCGAGCAGCCATTCTGGCCGGGCGACGAGCTCCTGCCGCCGCTGTGCCAGAGCGCCTGACGACGTAGCCGACTGCCGGGACGGCCTGCGCAACCGAATCCTGACAGTACGGACAAACGCCTGCCGCTCCCAGGACACCAGTCCTGGGGGCGGGAGGCTGATCACCATCTATCGCTTGCGCAGGGGACTCACAACGCGGTCCACGGGCGAGGCTTGCCGCCGGCCAGAGGCACCCACACGGTCTGGGCGGGACCGTGTTGCTCGATGTCTTCCAGCACGGCGGCTCCGAGCCGGACTTCGCGGGCAAGGGCCGCTACGAGCGGGTGCTGGGCAACCATCGCCTGCAGATCGCTCATCCGATTGTCCAGCCTGGCCCGGGAGGCACCGGTGAGCACGAAGAGCACGCGCGGAAAGACCGGATACCAGCGGAGCCAGGCAGGACCTGCGGCGGTCGGCCTACGGCGGCCGACAGGCTGGGCCTCGTACTGGAACAGACGGGCGTATTCGATCAACTTCACGGCCAGCCGCTCGCTGCTCATCGTGCTGCGATCGACTTCCACGAACGCGCGCAGCTTACGCCGGTGCTCGCTCTCGACGACGGTGTAGTACATGACAGCGTCGGCCACAATCCGCTCGCCCTCGCCGATCGAGTGAGACACCTCAGGCGTCCAGTCCCAGGGGCCGTGCTCGTGCCCGAGCCGACGGGCGTCAGCGGCAAAGGCCAGATGAGCGCGCACGACGGCGAGCGTGTGCGGGGTCTTCAGCGACGCTGCCGTATTCGAGGTGATGGGGTAGGGCGGCCGCCCCCGCAGGACAGGCAAATCCCGGGTCAGACGAGAACCTTCCTGCGTGAGATACCAGGCGTTGGTACGTGAGCGGTTCGCATCCGGTAGCACCGTGCAGTTGACGAAGCCGTCGGAGCGCAGCTTGTTCAAGACGCGGGACATCAGCTGCCGCGTGCCGTCCGGCCGCAGCATCCGGCGCAGCTGGCTGGTGGTGGCGATGCGGTGCTGGGCAAGCGCGGCCAGCACCTGGTGACTCAGGGGTTCAGCGGGGCTGGGGGCCAAGCTCGTGGCCGGAGTGCTGGTCATGCACAATCCTTTCGACGCACGCCTGCGGCCTGGGCGCTGAGCACTGGGCGGCTCCACGCAGGCGAACACGGGTCCCTCGACGCGCCGGTCACGCGATGCCGAGGCGCCGCACCGAGAGGGCGTCGTCGAGGTGGGCATCCATCACGCTGCCGAGGTGGCAAGCCAGCCGGTGATTGCCGCGAGCGGCTTCCTCGACCTGGGCCGCGCGGGCCGCAGCCGCGTCTCTGAGGGCAGTTCGCGCGAGATCGGCAGCGGTGGCGGTCGTGCTGCTTGTGCCGCACGCTTCGCATGACGAGCGGTCGACGTTGGGGACGCCGCAGGCGTCGCACGTCCAAGCGCTGCTCATGGGAAGTTCCTTCCGCGGGCCGTGGCGGTCTCCGTCAGAACCTTCGGTTGCTGATGAGGGAACCCGTGGGCCCCGACCAGATCCCCGACCACGAAGCCCCGACCATGGTCACGAACTCGAAACAGCCTCGTGGCCTGCACCGTGGTCGGCATCCATGACCCCGACCACGAGGCTGGCCGGCGCGCAAGGACAGCCTGTGGTGGGTCCCGTGACCAGCTTCGGCAAGGCCGCTGACGCACTACGCGGAGGGCGGCACCTAGAAGTTCGGCGATGGCCGGTCCGCAGCAGCCGTGGCTGCTGCGGGGCGCGGTGGCGAGCCACGCCATGCCGGCCATCGTGCGACACCCGGCCCGCAAGGGACCAACGACCCGTAACCGGGTGCCGAGTCTCTGGGGCGGTGGGCGGATGGGCGCTCACCGCCGGTTTTCTACTTTTTGGGATTGCGCTGGGCGGCCTGCTCGAGGATCCGCTTGCGCGTCCACCGTCGGCGCCCGCCCTTCTCCGTGACAGTGTCGTGGGTTTCCAGCAGGGACAGGTTGCCCTGGGAGAGGCTGCTGGAGAAGGAGTTGACACTCTTGAAGCCCAGAAGTGCCGCCGCCTGTGACGCTCCCAGGAGCTCGTCGGGGTCGCCGTCGACGGGGACGTCGGGCAGCGCCGGCGCCGCGCGCTTCGCTCCGGCGTGCTTGCCGCGGCCGGGCCGGGTGGCCATCCAGTCCAGCAGGGTCTGCACGCGCCACAGCTGCCGGCGGTAGGGGTTTTCCGTGGTGCCCATCTCTTCGACGACGTCGGGGTCGGGGAAGTAGCCGGGGTGGTCGCGGACGAAGGTGGTGACCTGGTTGGTGTTCTTGTAGCCCAGGAACCTCGAGGCGTCCGCCGCGTTCAGCAGGTCCTGCGGGTCGCGGGAGGGCGGTGTGTGCTCGCGGAGCCTCGCCGGCGGGCGCTGGGCGAACCACTCGGTGACTTCGGCGTGGTCCCACAGGCGGGCACGGCCGCGCTTGCCCCTTGCTTCAGGGAATCCGTTCTCGGCGCGCTCGTTGTAGAGGCCGCTGATCCGCGCGGGCGTCAGGCCCTGTTCAGCCGCGATCTCGGCGGCGTCGGCCAGGCGAGGCTCACGGCGCGAGTTCATGGCAGAACCGTCCGTCCTGTCAGAAGGCGGGCCGGCCTGCCCGGCTCGCAACTCACATAATGGCAGGAGTGTGGGGTGGGGTCCAGTGCGCTGCCCAGTTTTTCCCGGGCGGCGAACGAAAAATGGGTCATTCCTCCGGGATCAGGCACACACCGCGGCGGGCTGCGTCCTCGGCCATCTCGGAGTAGGCCAGGGCCGCTGGGGTCATTTCCCAGTCGGTCAGGGCGAGCAGCAAGAGCAGCTCGTCGCGGTCCTGGGACGCGTCGCAGGGCATGCCGGCCGCTTTCGCGGCCGCCACCAGATCCTCGGGGGACAGCCCGGCGAAGCGGGCCGCCACGGTCCGGTGCAGGTTTTCAAGGCCCTGCTGGTACAGCTCGTTCGCTTCGCGTAGGAGCAGCAGCAGGTCCTCGTCGTGGCTGGCCGGTGCGGCCGCGGCGAGGTTGAGGAGGCGCTGGGTGGTCGTCGTCATCATGAGCAGTATGCCTTTCAGGAAAGATCAGGGGCGTCCGGAAGTCTCAGTGGAGAGCGGCACAGCCGTCGCCGTCGCGGTGGGCCAGGTCGGGCTCCTTGCGGGGCTCCTTCTCCAGGGCCGCCCGCACCTGCTCCTGCAGGGCGGTGAACTCCGGGCCGTCGTCCGGGCAGACGATGCGGGTCGGGCGCCCCGCAGGTTGCGTGCCGGATCAGGTCGGTGATGCGCCAGTCGGCGCGGAAGCTGTCGCCCCGCACCTGCTCGACCTCGGCATACAGGTCGGCCAGCCGCGGGCGCCGGCCGACGGAGAGCAGCAGATCGCGGAGGGCCGCGAATCCGCACAGCGCACAGGAGCAGCATGTCGGGAGTTGCCCATCCAGTCGCCGGCCCCGGGCACCGAGTCGTACGTTCAGCAGTGCGGCACAGGAGCGCTGGTGTGCCACTCCTTAACCGCGGCAGTGGACCAGTCCTTGACCGGCAGCCACTCGTCGACGACCCGGGCACCGTTGGCCTGCACCGTCCGGAAGGCCGGATGCTGGCGGAGAGCAATACTCAGGCGTGCCAAATGCCTCCAAGGGTCGTCACGATTTGTGATGGGTTGCTAGGACCCGTCGCCTGGCCACCTGCCCCGATAAGGACCGAACGGCTCGTGCTCCGCGAGTCCGAGGCCCGAGACCGTGCGGCGTTCATCAAGCTGTTCGCCTCGCCAGAGGTGGGCACCTACATCGGTGGCCCTCGACCGCGTGATGAGCTCGGACACCCCCGGGTAGCGGATGCCGTCGAAGACGATAGGCGGCCACTCCAGCACTCCGAGTCGCGACCGTGGCGGGTCGAGGATGGTCCGCCATCCCGGGTGTCCACATGGCCCCACACCGATCCGCCCGCGCTGCTGGTCCGCTCGCGCGGCCGGTGGCGCTGGGGCCCCGGTCCCGCCCGGCAGGACCGTGTGGGCGGGACGGTGGTGTATCAGGTGGCCGTCGACCTGGACGGCTCCACCTCGGCCACGACGTGACTGTATGCCTGGCCGCAGCCCGGGCTACGGTGGGGCACCGCAGTGCCTCCGAACCCTCGGACCGGCTGCCGTTCGCTACCTCGATGCCTCACACGCCGCCGCCGTGATCCCGGCCGCTTAGCTTGTGCACGTGAAGTCGCCACCATCTGATGCAACCGGATTCCGGTTGCTAGAGTGGTGGCATGGCTGTGATGACGCTCCGTATACCCGATGACCTTGACCCGTCGATTCGCGCCGGCGCGACCGCGGCGGGCCTGTCCCTCAACGCGTACATCGTTCGCGCCGCACGCCGTCAGGCCGTGCTCGACGCCGCCCAGCAGCTCGCCGAGCTCGGGCTCGGCGATGACCTGTGCGGTGAGGGCGACACTCTGTGAAGCGCGGGGAAATCTGGACGCTCGGCGACGGGCGCAACGTGCTCGTCGTATCGCTCGACGGCCTGGAGCAGGCGTACGGCGCGGTCCTCGCGATCGTGCTGCATCCGTCCGGCCGCTTCCCGGACACCGCGATGTCCGTCGTGCCCGACGCGCCGTTGCCGTGTACCGCGGTCGCCGTCAACATCCAGCAACTGAGGGTTGCGCGCTTCGACGGCGCCAAACTGCTGGGCACCGTCGATACGGCGGCAATGGAGCGCGTCAGTCAAGCGCTCCGCGCGGTACTGGACCTGTAGAGCACAGCGCGCACAACAGCGCCCCGCCATTCGCAAGTTCGGGGGGCGGGGCGCTGTCCTTCCGCAGGTCCGGGACGGGGGACGCAGGCCTGCGGGGTTCGGCGTCGGCCTGAGCGGCCGGGTCTGACGCCGAGGGGAGATGGTCAAGGGTGGCAGGTCGACCGGCCGCATGCCGGCTGTCTTGCCTCGGCGTAAGGTCGCTCAGCTGTACGGGCGTCACCTCGTGCAGGATGTTGACGTGGCGTGACGCGAGCGTCCAGCAGATAGCGGGGTGTTCAACGTGCTCGGGACGCCGGACGAGGGCGTGAAGGTCGCGACCGGGTTGAACGTCGACCACATGCCGACGGCGGAACGCCGGGCCCAGGCCGCGGCCAGGACGGTCGCCTCATCAGCGGATTCGAGAGCGGCACTGAGGTGCTGCATTTCGGTCGGCACGCTTCTTGCGGTCGGGGGCCCTCGTCGCTGCGCAGGCCCATGCCCTTCAGGATCCGTACCGGGCGGCCGAGCTCGCGCCGCAGCTGGCTGACTATCGGCGTCCAGGCGCTGGAGACGACACCGGCCTTCGCGTGGTTGCGGCAGTACGGGCTGCCCATGCGCGGGAAACGTCCGTACGCCACGAGAGCCCGGAGCTGTGACCGTGAGGTCACAGCTCCGGGCTCCCGTCCGAGTCACGGGGACAGCAGTCGTCCGGGACTGCGTTCGTTCACCAGGCGACGGTCAGCCGGGTGTCCGGGCGGGTGACATGGGCACCTGCTTCGAGCTGGTCATCGCCGGTGGAGGAGGGGTAGGCGGTGATGGCGGGCTGTGCGGGCCGCTGCTGGTCCCAGCGGTGCAGGAGGTCGTTCACCTGGGCGGTGAGTTTGTCGGAGTCCGGGCCGTGGGCGGTGATGCCCAGTTCGTCGGTGTAGTCGTCGACGGGGCGGGTGGTGAGGTAGGCGAAGGTGCCGCCGTCGTACAGGGCGGCGCCGGACCAGCGTACGGCGGGGTCGGCCAGGCCGAGGTCGCGGGCGGCGGTGCCGATGGACAGCTTGCCGAAGTGCAGGCCGGAGCCGACGGTGGCGAGCCAGAGGTCGAGGTGGGCGGCGGGTTCGTCGTGGCGGACGTGGAGGCCGGTCCATTGCTGGTGAGCGGGGTAGGCAAGGGTCTTCGCCAGGGCGGCCTGGTCGGGCTGATCGGCGGCGTCGATCTTGAGGATGGCGTCGTCGGCGAGGCGGACGTGGATCTCGCCCATCTCGGCGGCGCCTCGCATGGGGACGAAGCCGCACACTGCGGCGTTGCTGCTGACCATGCGGTCTTCTTCGGTGCGATCGAGTGCGATCGAGCGGGTCAGGCCGCTGCCGTGCAGGCGGATCGGGACGACGAGACGCCCGGCGGGGGCGAGTTGCTGCCACCAGGCGGCCGGGATGTCCCAGGCACCGGCGGTGACGATGATCCTGTCGAACGGGGCGCCGTCCGGGTCGCCGAGGGCGCCGTCGCGGCAGATCACCTTGACGTGGTCGTATCCGGCTTCGGCCAGGTGAGCGCGGGCGCCGTCGGCGAGGTCGTCGTCGAGTTCGATGGTGACCACGGAGCCGGTCGGGCCGACCAGTTCCGCCAGGAGGGCGGCGTTGATACCGGTGGCCGCGCCGATCTCCAGGACGCGGTGGCCGGGGTGGACGTCGAGCTGCTCGAGCATCTTGGCCACGATGTTGGGACTGGAGGCGGAGGAGACGGCGGTGCCGTCGTCCGCGCGTTTGGTCACCACCTGCTTGGGTGCGTACGCCGTGGCCAGGTCGATGCCGGGCAGGAAGAGGTGCCGGGGCACGGTGAGGAAAGCGTCCTTGACCGCCTTGGTGTGGAAGGTTCCGAGGCTGTCGATCTTGGCGACGAGGGCGTCGCGAAGCG
Organism: Streptomyces mabaensis; assembly: GCF_053763515.1. Classification (NCBI taxonomy): domain Bacteria; kingdom Bacillati; phylum Actinomycetota; class Actinomycetes; order Kitasatosporales; family Streptomycetaceae; genus Streptomyces; species Streptomyces mabaensis. The sequence goes on along the minus strand of NZ_JBSOPZ010000053.1, from coordinate 20,467 downwards.
CTTGCGGATCGGCGGTCGTGTGGGTGGTGTCCATGGTCACTGGCCTGACTGTAGTGGGCTGAGCGGGGGCAGTTCGGGCACGCGGAGGGGCCGCGTCGGGGGCGGGCTGGCGGTGGAAGACGACCCGGCTGGCGGCGGTGGCGAGCGCGGCCTGGTGGTCGGCAGAGATGCCCAGCCGGTTGAAGGCGAACACCAGGTGGGTGGTGAGGACGGCCCGTATGCCCCGGGTGAGGGTGCCGCGGCGGGCCAGCTCGGCGAGGTCCCATCCGGCGTCCTCGAAGGCGGAGGGCCAGGCGGGTGCCTGGGTCAGCGGACTGTCGGCGGTGTCACCGTCGGCGGTGATGAGCATCTGCACGGCGGCGAGGGTCGCCGCTGACGGCTCGGTCCTGTCCGCGGTGGTGCGGTGCTCGGCGAGCGCGGCCCAGATGTCGCCCTGCTCGTAGAAGTCCTGGCCGGCCGCCTGCATCATGCGGGTGGTCAGCCGGACCCCCAGCTCGCGGCGCAGGTCGCGCCCGCTGTGGTGAGCGAGGTGGTTCAGGATGTGGCGGCTGTCGGTGTGGAAGAGGCCGTGGGCGATCTCGATGGCTTCCGGGCCGCCGAAGCGGCGGGTCTCCGGCTCGTAGACGACGCCGGTGGCGTACTCGCGGATCGCGCCGGACTCGGTGAGCGTCGCCGTGAGCCGGGTGAGCAAGGCAGCCTGGACATCCTCGCGGCCGGGGGCGGGCAAGAGCCGGAGCCGCCAGGATTCGCGCTTTCGGACGAACCACCAAGCGGAGAGGCCCCCGGCATCTTCGGCTGCGGTCAGCAGCGGCTGCAGATGTTCGGCGGCCATGCGCTCAGCGGCCTGCCAGGACTCGCACCACAGATTCACCTGGTTCCAGGCGGTGTTCGGCTCGTTCGTCATCACGGGCTTCCGTTCAGTCGAGAAGGAGGCAGGTCTGCCAGCCACCAGCCCGGCCGGTGGCGATGGTGTGCAGGGTCATGGCGATCCCGGCACTTCCCTCGACCAGGCCGGGCAGAGCTTCGGGCGGGATCTCGCGGGCTTGGTCGAGCAGGGAGCCCAGCAGCCCCGGAAGCCGGTGGGCGAGGGCGGGGGTGGCCGCGTCGGCGGCGACATGCCAGGCGGTGGCCAGGGCTCCCGCCCAGCCGTGACACAGAGCGGGATCGGTGATCCAGGCGAGCTGAACGGGGTCGTCCAGGCAGCGGAGCAGGGTGTCCTCGGCCGCGTGCTGGCGGGCGGTGTCGCCGGTGGCGAGGGCGGCGAGTTGCTGGGCTCGGGCCAGCCCGGGGGTGCCGTAGCACCAGGAGGGCCGCGCCGGTCCGTCCCGGTGCGGCCGGCCATCGCGGAGTTCGGCGAGAGTGATCCGCTCGGGCCACCATGGGCCCGCTGGGGCCCGCTGCCGCCAGGAGTCGAGCCAGCGGCAGATGGTCTCGATGGCCTCGCGGTGCCCGTCCACCATCACGCCGTCGCGCATCGAGATCGACATCAAGGACACAGGCCCGGCGATGCCGTGTGCGGCCCCGAAGTCGGCTTGCCCGGCGGCGAAGGCGGGATCGTCCTCCTTGGAGGGGATCTCGGCGGTCCACCAGCCCGGCGCGCTCAGACCGGCCGCGTCACCAGCCCGGACCGGATGGGTGAGCCGGACCAGGTAGGACAGGACGCGGCGGACGAGGTCGCCGCCGGGGTCGCGATGCAGCAGGTAGGCGCCCAGCCCGGTGAGGCCGCGGACGAGGTCGAACTCGTACAGTGCCGGGCGCCGTTCGGCGTCCATTCGCTCCAGCGCGGTCTTGAGGCGGGTCTCGGTGAGGTCGGTGATGGCCGCGTCCAGGTTGGCCATGGCCCCGGGGTAGCGGCCGGGGGCGGCGATGGAGATGGCGAAGGCGACGGCGGGGGCGCCGAACCACAAGCCGGCCCCGGGACCGGCGCTGAGATCGTCGCGGGTGGCGCGGGCCAGCCACGCGTGCATCGCCTCCTCGCCGCCGAGACCGCATTGGGCGCGCAGACCGTGCAGGACCGCGACTCCGGCGGCGCCCTTGGATAGGGACTGGTCGCGCCAGCGCGGGCTGTCGGGCCGGTAGTCGTCGCCGTAGTCCACCGGCGGCGGCACGGTCAGGGCGGCGGCGAGTTCATCGGCCAGGGCCGCGGCGGCCTCCCGCAGCCCGGCATCCTTCAGTACGGTCACCGGCCCCTTCCCTCCTTCTTGTTGGTGCGGCGGGTGTGGGCCAGGGCGACGGCCCGTGCCAGCTTGTACGTGACCGCTTCGGTTTCGCTGTCGATGCCGAGGGCGCGGACGTGGTGCAGGTGCAGCAGTGAGCCGAGCGCCGTCTCCGGGGTGAGGCGGGTGGTCTCGGGAGTGAGGCGGGCGGTGTAGGAGGCTGCCGCTTTCGTGCGGGCGGCCCAGGCGTCGGTGAGTGCCGCCCCGCCCGGCAGGACGTTGATCCTCTCGCCTTCGGCGAGGTGAAACGTCTGCTGTCGTACGTTGCGGTCCTGTGTGCCGGCACCGGCCGCGTACTCGGGGTGTTCGGTCAGCCAGTGCAACCCCGTTGACCGGCTGCCGGTCATGGCACCCGCCAGGTCGGCCAGGCTCGCGGCGGTCAGCGCCTGCGGGTGGAGATCCCGGTTGGCGGACAGGAAGGCGAGCTGGGCGAGGACGGCCGTCGAGTCGGCGGCGAACAACTCCTCCGCCGCGGCCATGGCCGCCCCAGTCCCGTAGCGCCCGGTCTCCGGCCGGTAGGCGTCGAAGGTGATCTCCCCGAGCAGGCCGCGTTGTCGCAGCTCGGCGGCCCAGGCTGCCACCTGTCCGGCGGCGTGTTCGTGGTCCGCATCGTGGAGGCGGAGCCGCAGGTGCGGGGCGGGGCGGCGATAGCGTGCGAACCACCAGCGTGGGGATGTGGTCCACCGCTGCAGCAGCGTCGGTAGGTGCGCGGTGAGGAGCGTGTCGAACGCCTCCGGCTGTGCGTACAGCTTCACGAACACCACCTTCGCCCTGTGCTCGCGGTCGGTGACCGGCAGCGGCGCCGAGCCGGTCAGGAACACCGGCGCGGGGGCGGGCGGCGCGGTCGCGGCCAGCGGGATGACGACCTCGTGGGCCCGCCCGTCGCACCAGCGGTGATCTGCGGTGGTGGGCGCCTCGGCCACGGTGACCGGGCCGTCGGCCGCGTCCAGGTGGGCTCGCAGCACCGAGCGGTCCAGGGCCTCGCCCAGATCCAGCCGCAGGCGGCGGTCGCCGCCGCCCACCGCGAGGCCGACGGGAAGATGCCGCTGATCGCGCATCGCCTCCAGGGCCGCGTACCAGGCGGCCATCGGGGCCTCGGGGCCGGGGAGGTCGGCCGGGTCGAGACGCCACTGGGCCGGGGCGAGGACACTGCGGCCGTAGCGCACCCGCGGCAGGTACGGCAGGCAGCCAGCTGTGCCCCAGTCGAAGGAGGTGACCGCCGGGTGGATCGAGCGGGGGATCTCGAACAGCAGCCGGGCCAGGGGCGGCATGGTGTGCCGGGCCCCGGCATGCAGCAGCATCGCCTCCACCACCCGTCTCCTGGAGCGCGAGATGACGTATAGCCGCGTCGAGTCGGCGGCCACAGCGAGATCCGCCACCGAGAGGTGCTGCTCGTCGGCGGCGTCGCGGTGCTCGGCCAGGGAGATCACCTGCGGCAGCACGGGCGGGACGCGCAGGACGTTCTCGGAGCGTAGATGCCGTGGCGGGAAGGACAGTTGGGCGGCGAGCGCCCCTTCGACGCCTGTCTGCTGCCCGGCGTACAGGGCGGTCATCTGCTGCCGGTCGGGCTCGTCCAGCAGGGGAAGGAAGCGGCCGGTGTTGGCCGCGAGGCGGCCGAACCCGCACACGCCCAGGGTGAAGCTGCCCTCGGTGATCGCCTCGGGGGCCTTGGCGCGGAGGTCGGCCCACAGATCCACGGGCGACACCGGCCGCTTCGCCTTCGCCGTTTCGGGGGCGATCCGGCCGAGGGCGGCGGCGTCCAGGACGATCTCGTCCGAGCCGTCGAGAGCGGCCTGTTGGGCCAGCGCGAGCAGGGACTCATCCCGGGCCGTCACCGCCCGGGTATCGGGCGTGGGCCTGGTGAAGTGGCGGGGGAAGCCGAGCCCGGTCACCGGGTCGGCCAGTTCGGCCACGGGGACCAAGGTGCCGGGCCCGTACCGGGAAAGGAAGGTGCGGTGGTACTCGCGCCACGACTCGCTCATGGTCGGAATCGGACTGAGCCGGATGAGCGCTTCGGCCGCCGCAGCGGCCTCGTCGGCTACTACGCGGGGCAGCACCAGAGTGCCGCCGAGCCGCAGGTCCACTGCCAGGGGCTGGTCGACAGCGCTCGACAGTCCCCGCATCCGCGCGATGAGTCCGCGCCGGTCTCGCTCACCAGCCCACGTGCCCACCCCGCCGGGCGCCTTCAACCGCGCCTGGACGGCGCCCAGACCGCCGGCCAAGGGCTTGAGTTCGGGGAGGTTATCGGCGTCCGCCGCGCGGAGCTGTTCCAGGAGGTGGGCGAGAGCATCGACGGCTGTCGAGGGGGCCCGCAGGCTGGTGATCAGTACACCGGCCGCCACCAGCTGGCCCACCAGTGCCTCCAGTGCCTCCCGGGCGGGGCCGGGATGGTCGGCCGCGATCTTGTCGACCAGTTCCTCGGCCCGCAGTGGCGAGCGGGCCGCACGCCGGACCGTCCGCACCACGGGGATCAGCCGCAGCGAGACCTCCACCGCGTCCTGCGGGCCGTCGGAGGCGGCGGTCTGGTGAGGTTGCCAGAGCACGACCAGCCGGTCACCGCGCTCGACGGCGAGGTCGTTGACGACGACCGGAAGCCGCCGCAGCAGGGCCGGACAGGCTTCGAGGCGGGCGGTGATGTCGGCGAGCCACACCGCATCCGCCCGAGTGCGGACCTGGTGGTCCTCGCTCCACCGAAGAGAGGTGTGCGGGCCGAAGGACACCGTGGCAGCTCCGGCGAGGGCGCCGAACGGAGTGGCCCGGCCGCGCATCCTCACCAGGTACCGGGCCAGGGACCTCGCCATGCGGCGGGCCGGTGCGGCATCGGTCCGCCGCCCGGAGAGCATCGTCTCGATCTGGTCGGCCAGCACCGGGCTAGCCAGGGCGATGGCCTCGGACAGCGGCCGCATCGCCCACACCTGTGCGAGCCACGTCCGCCACCGCTCGGCGTCGGCGTCATCGTCGGGCCAGGCCGGCAGGCTCACCTCGGCACCGTGCACGCTCGCCCGTAGCGCCGCCGCCGTCAGCGGCCGGTAGTACGGCGTGGGGTTGCTCGTGGTCACTTCGTGCCTCCCGGGCGGCCGATCTCGTACGTACGACGCAGGACGGGGTGTCTGCGGCGGAGAGCTCTCCGCCGCAGACACCCCTCTGGTGTTCAGGTCCGCCGTCGCTGCCTGTGTGTTGTTGTTTTTTTTTTGTTTGTTTCTTTTTTTTTGTTTGTTTTGTTTCGGTTGGGCGGTGTGTTGTGTTTCCTTTTCCCCCCCCCCCCCCCCCCCCCCCCCACCCCTCTGGTGCTCAGGTCAGCAGTCGCTGCCGCGGACCGTGTCGCAGCCGTCGTCGGTGCTGCTGAGCAGGGCCGCCGAGACGGGGCCCGCGGTGACGATGCTGACGCTCAGGTCGAGCTCGACCGGCTCGGCGGCCGGGCCGGCCGCCGGTGTCTGCGCGAGGGTGTGGGTGTTCATGGCAAGTCCTCCTACGGGTAGGGATGTTGCTCATTGCGGTGGTGCCGATGGCCCGGCCCGCCTTCTGGCGGCTTTCGGGTCATCCCCGGCATGCGACGTCGTCCGCCGCACCCCGGGAGTCTGGGGGTCTGCCCGTACCCGGCCGCGGGGGAGCACCCGGGCCGGGCAGACCGGCTGTGGGGTCAGCCCGGCCGCTGCTGCGGCGGCATGGGGCCGCGGCGCCGGATCTGGCTGACCGGGGTCGTGCTGGCCGGGTTGGACAGGGCCTTGACGGCCGCCTCCAGTCGCTGCGGGTCGGCGCCCAGGTGCTGGACGGCGGCCGAGGTGAGTGTCTGGGCGAGGCTGTACTGGAGGAAGGCTTCGTGCCGGTGAATGGCCACCTCAGCGGCCAGCGCCTCCAGCGTGGGGATCTCCTTGCGCCGCATGGTCTGGTGCGGCGGGTTCCCGAAGGTCTTCCACACCACCAGCTGCCCGGCCGCCGCGTCGTGCTCGACGCGGAACGGCAGCGGATACGGGGGCTGTTCGGGCACGTCCTTGTCCTTTCCCTGTGCCGGTTCGAGGGGGTGGGTGGCCCCGCCCCGAGGTCACCTGAGCGGGGGCAGGGCCGCCGCTGCCGCACGTGGCGCGGTCACGGGGAGGTAGCGGGCGCCATGCGGCTCAGCGGGAGCGGAGGGGGATGGGCACCCCGCTCCCGCTGGGTCTGTCAGGGGATGCCGGAGAGAGGCAGCCGCACCTCCACGGCCTTCCCGGCACCGTCGGCATCGACGGGGATACGGGTCGCCCCACCCGCCGCGTCGGCCATGGCCTTGACCAGGAACAGGCCCCGGCCGCCGAGCTGGTCGCCGTCGACCGCCGCCGCCGGGCGGGGCAGAGAGGGAGCGCGGTCGTGCACGGCCAGCACCAGGTGCCCGGCCTCCAGACTGAGGGCGACACCCGCCGTCGGCGAGGAACCGGCCGCGTGCTGCACGTAGTTGGTGACCAGTTCACTCACCGCGAGCACGGCGATCTGTGCCGTCTCGCAGTCGCGCGGCAGGCCCCACATGTCCAGCTGGGCCGCGACCTCGCCGCGGGCAGCGGGGACCGCCTCCTCGCAGCCGGTGACCAGGAACGACAGCCGCCGTCCGCTCACCAGCGCGGATATCGGAAAGGCCTGCTCGGGTGCGCTCCGTTCCTGCACCGGGCCGGGCTCTGCGTGCACTGAGTCTCCCTCCGTCGGACGGCATCCGCGCACCCGCCGAAACGATCAGCGACCTTGGCGCTACGGACCGTGAAGTATCCTCAGAATGGCGTCAGGAACTTCTTCCACGCAAGTGCGTCAGAAACTTTGGCATATGCATTGCTTGGAACCGAACGACCGAACGAAGGCGTGCGACTTGGGTTTACGGCACACTTGCGTACAGCAACACGCCAGTATCCGGTGTGAGGAGGGTGTTCATGGCGGCAGCAGCCAGCGGCCCGACCGTACGCAAGCGCCAGCTCGGTGCCGAGCTGCGGCGGCTCCGCGAAGCGGCCGGCAAGCGGATCGAGGACGTCGCGGCCCACCTGGAATGCTCGATGTCCAAGGTCAGCCGGGTGGAGACCGGGCAGGCCCCGATCAAGGCACGGGACGTACGCGACCTGCTCCAGTGGTACGAGGTCACCGATCCCGCCCAGGTGGAGACCGTGATGCAGATCCACAGGGACGCGCAGAAGCAGGGCTGGTGGGCCCACTACGAGGAGATCCTGCCGTCGGGCATGGCCACCTACGTCGGACTGGAGTCCGACGCCCGCATTCTGCGTGCCTACGAGCCGATCTTCGTGCACGGCCTGCTGCAGACCGAGGACGTCGCCCGCGCCGTCATCGAGGCCGTCCGGCCCGGGGAGCCGGAGGAGGTTGAGCGGCTGGTGCGGTTCCGCATGGAGCGCCAGCAGCTGCTGACCCGCAAGCCCGACCCGCTGGAACTGTGGGTGGTGCTCGAGGAGTCGGCCCTGCGGTGCCCGGTCGGCGGCAAGGAGGTGATGGCCGCGCAGGTCAAGCAGCTCATCCAGACTGCCGCGATGCCGAACGTCACCTTGCAGATCATGCCGACGGCCAAGGGCGCCCACATGGCCATGGCCGGAACGTTCGCGTTGCTCGACTTCGAACCGGCTACCTCCAGCGTGGTCTACGTCGACTCCATCGCTGGGAATGTGTATCTGGAGAAGGAGCGTGACGTACGGAGGTTCACCCAGACCTTCGACATGACCAGGGCCGCGGCCCTGGACCCGCAGGAGACCCCGTCCATTCTGGAAAACCTTGCAAGGGAGATGCAGCAAGCATGAACGATCAGCACAGGCGGCCCGTACCCGAGGTCGACCTGACCGGCGCCGACTGGCGCAAGAGCAGCTACAGCTCCGGGAACGGAGCCTGCGTGGAGATCGCAGTCGTCGGCGGAGTGATCGCCATGCGCGATTCGAAGGACGTCAGCAGGCCCGCCCTGCTGTTCTACCCCGACGAGTTCGACGCCTTCGTCAAGGGCGCCGCTGACGGCGAGTTCACCCAGTCCTGACAACCGGGAGGGAGGAGAGTGGCCGACCCGGACGAACGGTAGACGCCCGGGACGGCCTCAGACCTCAGCCATTCCCTCTGCCCCCGCCCGCAATCGTGACTCGGTGGGGGCATCGGCGTTCTTGGCCGACTGCGTTCCACCGCCCCCGCTGCTGAAGCGGTCGCCATCGCCCTGGGCCTCGGTCAAACGAGGACGGCAACTGGTGATCCCGCGACCCCCGACCAGCTCGGCGTCCGAAACGGGCATCGGGATCCCGGGCTCGAAGGCGGGGCGACCGGAGCGACGGCGGCTGGGCAGGCTGGTTTCGGTGTAGGCGATGCGCTGGCGCAGGCTGAGGCCGAGGTCGTCGACGCTCAGGTAGATGGAGTTGTCCTTGAACTCGGGAATGCGCCCCCTGACCAGGAGTTGACCCCGCTGACGAGGGATTCGGTGGCGTTGCGGGCGAGGTCTCGCCAGGCGGTGCACACGTAGGAGATCGGGGTCCCGTCCCGACACTTCGGTGTGGCGGCGTCCCACTGGCTGGGCACCTCGGTCAGGCGGAACCGGCAGACGGCGACGCCGGATTCGGTGAAGCGGCATTCGACGTCGCTGGTGACGGTGCCGGACACGTGCGTGATGGACGGGGCCATGTGCGACACCTCTTACTTCAAATAGTAGTGTGTTTCGGCTCAATCCCCCTCGGCCACTACACCCGGCTGACCAGCCGCCGCAGTCGCCTCCGCCACGCCTCGGCCGCCACCTGCACCGGCGTGGTGCCCGCGCTGAACACCGTGGAGTTCCCGACCTCCACGTGCAGCGGCACCGTCGCGTCGGAACGGATCAGCCGCTCGTCGGTGGTGTCGAGATGCACCGACACCCGCACGGCCTGCATGCTGGCGTCCAGGTAGGCGAAGACCAGAACGCCGGCGACCTCGACGCAGGGCAGGCCTTCGCCATCGGGGCCGACCTGCGGGTGGAAGACGTCCGCGCTGTTGACTTCGGCGCAGACCTCCTCGCACGGGAAGCGGAAGTCGTGCGGGGCAGGCGTCGTCCGCGCATACCTGCCGATGTCGTCGGCGTACAGCGAGTAGTCCTCGTCGCCGCGTTCTGTCTTCGGCCCGTAGTAGAGGTTGACGGCCGTACGGTCGTCGAGGGGAGGGCGGTCCGGGATGCCGTCGTCTCCTCGTACGTTGTCCCAGCTGCTGCGGACGTGCTGCGCCAGACAGGCCAGCGCGGAGTCCTCGTCGGTCCAGATCGTCACCGCGTCCTCTTGGCGGTCCTGGCGGCGCAGCACCCAGGCGCTGCTTGCAACCGTGAGCGCCATCGGGTGGGTGAAGTTGAAGCGCGCGAGCCACTTGCCGAGGATGTCGACGGTGTCTGTGCCGGGCCAGTAGTCGGTGCGCTCCTTGAGCTCGCTCATCTGCTCGTTCAGGTCGATGATGGCTTCGCCCTCGGGCGTGGCGGGTTCGGGTGTGATCACGGAAGGCTCCTTCAACCGAGGGATGACGGGGAGGTGGGGTCACGGATTCCCGTCCAGGAGTTCGCGCACCAGACCCATCAGGCGTTCCTGTTTGGGCGTGAGCGCTGCGGTGCGCAGGACGCGCTTGCGCGGGACGCGCACGTCGAGGCTGATGCCCGAGGGCGCCCCGCGCGGGTCCGGTCAGCCGATGGGATGGAGGCGAGGAGCTTCATGCCTGCGTCGCGCCGGGCGGCGCGACGCAGGCTCGGGTCAGTCCTCGATTAGGTCCAGGCAGGAGACCTGGATGCCGCTGCCGGGCAGTCGGAAGCGCTGGGTGTCCTCGGGGATGCGGTAGCGGTTGTTGCGCGGGTTGTTGCGCAGCAGGCGGGTCGACTCCACGTCCAGCAGGAAGCCCGCGCGGCTGCCGGTGCGGTTGCGCTCCTGCACGGTGCCGGTGAGGCGGCGCAGGAAGGCCAGTCGCAGCGAGTCGTTGATGCGCGCCCGGCGGCCGGGCACGATGCCCTCGTATCCGGCTTGTCGAGCTCGCCGAGCCGCTTCGCGGCGGCCTCCTGGACCTGCGCGACGGCTGCCGCGTCGGGCAACTGCCGGATGAAGCCTCGGACTTCGTCGATGGTGATGGGCATGCCTGTTCGCCTCTCTGTGACAAGGGATGGGGAACCGGCCGGGCACCGTGCGTGCCCGGCCGGGGCTTGGAGGTAGGGGAGCGGTGGCGGTCAGGATTCGGCGTCGGGCCGGTGGCTGGCGACGGCCTGCTGCTCGACCTCCGACAGCTGGTAGCTGCCGTCGTCGGCCTTGCCGAGGCATTCCAGAAGCAGCAGGTAGGCGGCCTGGAGCCGGTCGGGGGACTCCCACAGGTAGACGTGCTTCTCCCGGGCCGCGTTGAACTGCTTGGGCTTGCGGACGGCGTCCTCGAACGCGGCGGCGACCTGGGCGAACAGCACGTTGGCAAGGCGGTTCTTGGGGAAGCTGGCGGCAGTCTCGGAGGCGGAGTCGTTCTCGGGGTTCTTGGCTCCGAGCAGCAGCGCCACGGTCTGCGTGCGCTGCTTGTCTGCCCACTTGCCGTAGAGGCGGGGCAGATCCAGCATGATCCGCTGAGCGAAGAGCCGGGCCTCGTCGGGCAGGGTTTTGCCGCGCACCAGCCGCTTGACGAACTCCTGCCTCGGCCCGGCGGCCGCCTTCCAGGCCCGGTTGCACGCCACGATCCGGGCCCGCTCCTCGGCCTTCTGCTCGTCCTCTTCGGTCTTGGGCTCCTTCGGCTGCGGCCGGACCTTGTGGCCGTACGCGGCCGGGTCGGCGCAGTGCCACACGGGCCGGTGCTCCTCGTCCAGCCGGGCGCAGTGGCCAGGGCAGTTGCGGTGGTTGTCCTCGGTGAGCGGGTTGCCAAGACCGGTGTTCAGCTCCGTCAAGGGATGGGACGGGTCCTTCTCATAGGACGGCACCCGGCCCAGCAGCGGGATGTTCACCTCCTTGAGCTCTGCTTCGGCCTTGGCGCGGACGTCGGCGTCTGCCTGCTCGGAGCGCAGCAGGGCCATTTCCTGATCCCAGTGTCCGCGCCCGCCGTTGCCCTCGTCATGGTCGCGCTGGAGCGCCCGCATGAGCCGGTTCTCCGCGTCGCGCACGTTTTCGACCTCGGCGAGCTGGGCGGTCTGCTCCAGGTCCATGCCTGCGGCTGTCGTGCGGCGCAGGGTGGCGTCGTTGAGCTTCTGCGCCGTGTTGGCCTGCTTGGCTGCGTGGCGGCTCACACCGAGGGCTTTGGTGGCCGTGCGCCGGTCGACGTCGCTCATGTCGATCAGGGCGAGTTCCTGCGCCCGCAGGGTGTCTCGCTCGCTCATGTCCTCGCGGTGGTCGTTCTCGACCAGAGACAGGAACCGCGTCCAGCCGTCACGGCCGACCAGGTCCTCACGCACGAACGCCTTGACCGGGCGCACGGGGCGGCCGTCCTGCTCGGCGGTGGCGTTGGCGATCTGCGCCGCCTGGGCGCGCCGCCAGCCCTTGAAGACGCCGTAGGCGCCGTCGGGCCGGGGCCGGACGCTGATGGTCTCCTCGACGCCGAGTTCCTTAACGGAGGCGATGAGCTTCTCGTCCGGCTCGGTGTCGTGCTCGCGGGCGTTGTGCTCATCGCGCACCAGCAGCGCCGGGTCGAGCTGGACGATCTGCGGCACGGCCTCCTCGTGTTCGTCGGGCTTGTTGGTCGGGGTCGAGACGGCGGTGGCCATGTGGCTCTCCTTCTCCTTGCCTCATCGGCGAATTGGGGCGGCGGGGAACTCCCCTATATATCAAATAATAGTGTGAAATAGCGGCCTCTGGCGCGCGTATAGATCGGTCCCAAGGTCACCAAGGCCCCACCGCCTTCGATTTGCCCGCCCCACGGCGGGCGGCGAAGCCGCCCTGGGTCGCTGACCTGCGGAAACGTTGAGTACTCGGAGCGTGGTCCCATGGTCAACCGCTCTGCGTCCGGCGCCTGTTCGGGACTTGGGCGGTGTCGGGCGCAGGTGGCGGGCGTTGCAGCCTGGGGTGGGGACGGTGGCCGGACAGATGGGCGTGCTCAGGTGGCGCGTGGGCGCCGGCTGCGGGTGTGGGCGGCCCGGATCTCGGCGTCGAAGTCGGGGTGCTGCCGGGATGCCGAAGGCAGCAGTGCGTTCCGGACGTCCATGGCCCGGGTGAGGATTCCCAGTTGTTCAGGAGACAGCACCCAGGGGCCCTGCTCGTCGGCGTCCAGGACAGCCAGCAGGCTTTCGGCGGTCCTGATGCCCTCGGCGTCCCGGAATACCGGGTGAGTCCGGTTGAGTCGCAGGGCGAGGATCAGGCTGGCGCCCAGGTGCGGGGCGTGGCAGCGCCGGGTGGGGGTGATCTTCTGGTGGCCGTCCGGAACGGTGAGGACCTGGAGTATGCCCGCGAGCACGATGAGCCGTTCGTCGCTCTGTACGGGGAACGTCGACTCGGTGGCCTGGCTGCCGCAGGACCGGCAGGCGTAGGAATCCGGCCCCTGGGCCTGGTAGCGGCCCCGGTGGCAGATGTGGCAGAGGATCGGCACCGGCATTTCGTACGCCTCCTTTGTGCGGGCGCTGCGGCGCCCGCACGGGGTGACCGTCGGGGCGTCACGCGGGTGACCTGGCGGGTGGGCAGGTGGATCCGCAGGATGTCCTCGTGCCCGGGCGGGGCCAGTACCGCGAGCCGGTTGAGCGCTCCGGCCAACTCCGGGTCGGCGAAGACCTCTTCTGCCAGCGCCGCCTCTCCTACCGGCACGGCGATCGCCGTGGTGCTGGTGTGCCTGAGGTCTGGGACGTCCTCGGTGCTCGCGAGCGCCGCGACGAACGGGCTCCATCCGATGTGCATGCCGTCTGCGGTCCTACGCTCCGGCGTCGTGAAGTACGCGGCCAGCACCGGGGGGCCGTCGCCGGGCTGCTCGGCCGCGAATGCCCTGACCCTGTCGACCACGACCTGCCGCCACGGTGGCCCCGAGAGCTTCGATGATCAGCGCGTCCAGGGCCTTGAGCGGGAGGCGTCGGACCGCGTCGGGCACCGGGGGCTCGGTCGGCGCGGCCAGGAGTGCGGCCAGTTCGAGGGGCTTCATCGACGGCGTCCTTCCTCGTGTGATGGCTGGCGCCGGGCTGCTCGCTGTTAGGGCTCCCGCAGCGCCAACAACATCAATAATAGTGTGCTATCTGTAGGCGTGAACCCACCTCTGACCTGCTGTTTTGCCGCTAGTCGCGGTCGGGCGGGAGTGGGAAGGTGCTCCGGGGGTCGATCCGCACACACCGCTCGCAGTAGGCCGTCACGCGTTTGGCGGTGCATTCACCCCACTGGCATTCGAACCGCTCGCGCGGCCCGCACAGCAGGCACCGCCACAGCGCGATCCCGTGCAGCTCGCACAGCTCACGGCGCTTTCGCTCAGGCAGGGCCTCAAGGGCAGGGCGGGGGCGTTCGAGGCGGGCTAGGTCGGCGGCCGGGAAGGACACCTCTCCGTCGCGCACCCAGCGCGGCGACAACTGATCAAAGCGCTCGGGTGTGCAGTAGAACGGCTGACCGGCCGCACTGAACACCATGGCCAGATGGCCGTCTGAGACCAGAGCCTCCAGGCGGCTGTGGCTGAACTCCCGCAAGAGGGAAAGCATCTCGTCCTGGCGCAGGCTCCAGGCGTACCCGTATCGGCGCAAGATCCGGCGCTCGGCGGCCGCGGGGCCGTCTGAGCGGCGTCCACGCCTGGACGGCTGTGACGGCGGCGGCCGGGTTGGAGGCCAATTCGCGGGCTACGGCCTCGGCGGCCGGGTGGGTGGCGTGGCCGCTGAGCGCGTACCCGTGGAGCTGGTCCACGACCTGGTGCGCTCCCTCGTTCTCGGTGACGGCGTACCGGACGGGCGGCTGGGGGCGTCGTCGAGGCATGACGGAACTCCATCTACGCAAGGGGACGGCAGGACTGGGGGCAACTGCCCGGCCCGGGAGGGGCGGTGGTCAGCCGATAGGCAGTGGCCTGTAGGAGGACAAGACGTAGTGGCCCAGTTCGCGCAGCGCGCCGGCGGTGAGCTCCACGGCTGCGGGGCTGCTGTCGGTCTGGCGCGTGTACGCCTCGATCTCGCTGTTCCAGGTGAACCCCTGGGCGGTGAGGGTCTCTTCGGTGCCGGGCGTGAGGTCACGGGAGGACTGGGGGCTGCGACGAGTCCGTGAGCGGGATCGGGTACGACCAGGAACACCGGGTCTCCTTCCGCCGCTGGCCGCCCCGGCCGGGGCGGCCAGCAGGTCAGAGCGGACGGGTGGTCAGCGGGTGACGGTGACGGTGTAGTCGGCGGCGGCGTCATGATGCGGTGGTCCACCGGGCCGTCGGCGGGTGACGATGACGCGTGGCCCGCCCCCCTTGGTGCCGGGGTGGGCTACCGGCTCGCAACATCTATAATAGTGGATCTATGGATATGAGGAACCCACCCCTGACCTGCTCCTTTCACTCCCGCAGCGTCCGAGCGAATCCGAGCGAATGCGGCCAGCACGGGGACCACGGAGCCGGGGCGGCCGGATGCTTAGACCTGCACCCACTCCCCGGATGGGCCGCCGACTGCGGACGCGCTGTCGACCTGGACGGGGCCGCGCTGCCCGGGCGGCCGGGAGGCGTGCTGCCAGACGATCCGGGTGCGCCGGTGCTGCTCCTCAACCCGGGCGCCGGGGAGTGCGCCGGCCACGGCCTCGGCGACGGCGCGGCGACCGCTGGCCTCCGCCTCCTGCCGGGCGGTGAGTTCGGCGGCCTCCTCTACGGCCTGGGCATGCAGCGGGTAGAGCCGCCTGGTGATCTCGCGTGCCACATGGCGGGCGCTCATGGCGGTGACCCCGATCGACGGGGCATGCACCTGGGTCTCGTCCGGGATTGCCGCGCAGATCTTCAGTCGTCCGGGCTGTTGGTCGTTGGGCTGGCACAGGCGCAGGGCGCGCGCCGTCGACGATGAGCCGCCCCAGACCGCGCGCGTACTCGGCCAGCGGGGCCGTCCGGCAGTGCGTGCCCAGCTCCCGCGCCACCTCGTCGGCGCAGGCGTCGAACTGATCTTGGGTGGTCAACTCCTGTGACATGGCGCCGTCTTCACTCCTTCGGGCGGCTGAGGGGAGAGCCCGGCGCTGGGCGGTGCGGGGGCGCTGCTGCGGCCTGGTCGCGGCGCTCGGCGTCGTGGCGGAAGTCCTCGGCGGTGTAGCCGGTGTCGCACGGCGGCTTGCACAGCTGGCCTGGAGGTGCGCCGCACGTCTCGCAATGGTCGTCGAAGTCCTTGGGGCGCCACGGCCGCGGGCCGTTGTGGAACGGGTCGGCGCAGCTGGCCTGCCACTGGCACGACGGCTTCGACGGCGTGATCTGGTTGCTGGTGGCCGGACTGATGGACCATCGGCGGCTGTGGGTGTCGGTGGCGGTGTACGTCAGCAGCTCGGGGCTGTCCTGCGGCCGTTGTCCTCCCAGGATAGGCCGGCGGCCGTGAGGGTGCGGCCCAGCTGGGTGCAGCGCTCGGGGGGGATGTTGCCGAACGTGGCCAATGCGCCATCCCTTCTGTGAGGCGGGTCGGCGGCCGGTCAGGGTCGGCCGGACGGCTGGGGCTTGCGGTAGCGGTACAGGAAGCGCGAGGCCCACATGCGGCTGGTGAAGCCGGGGATTCCGCCGCCGCTGCCGGGGCGGTTGCCGGGGTACTCGGCAACCCACTCGCAGCAGTCGTGTCCGGCGGCGGACTCCATCGGATACACCGTCACCTGGGGGCGGTCGGTGTAGTCGCGGTAGAGGGTCAGGCTCCCCCGGTAGCCGGCGCGGCTGCGGGCGAGCCGCGGCAGGGCGTCGTCGGGGGCGGTGGCCTGGAAGGGGTTTACGGGGCCGAGACAGGCGCGAACGGCGGTGAACTGGTCCCAGTGGTGGGGGTGGTGGGTGCCTGTGAGGTGCACGCTGCCGCGCATCGCCCCGCTCAGCTCGAATACGACGGCGTCAGCCTGGCGGGGGCCGGCGGTGGCGCGCACGGTTCCGGCGGGCGTTTCGATGGTCAGGCTCGGGCTGGTCATGGGGCTGCGGCTCCTCGGGGGTCGACTCGGTGAGCTGTGGGGCCTGCCGCCCCGCGCTCGCCGAAGGGGAGGGTGCGGGCGTCGGGGCGGCAGGTCTTCGGCCAGTGGCGCGCTGGCCGGGTTGGCCGTCTGGCCCCCGGGGGGATAGGGGTGGCGGACGGTGTCTGTGGGCTACTCCTGCGGCGGCTTGTGGCGGCGGAGGTTGCCCCGGTCGGTCAGGGATACCTCGCGGCCGCACGGGCATTGGGCGTAGCGGCGGCCGTGAAGGTGGCGGAACTTCGGTCCCGTGTCGCTGGCGTTGACCATGCGGGTCGTTCCGGTGACCGGCGTGGTGTTGGTGCAGTAGCCGTTCCGGGTGACGGTCGGCGTGTCAGGCACGGGGGCTCTCCTCGTCGGTGTCGGGGATCTGGGGCAGGACCGGGGCGTTGTAGACCTCGCGCAGTACAGCGGAGAAGTCGGGGCACGGGATGACGGTCTGCTGGAGCTCGGCCGTGTCCATGGGGTGCAGCCACCCGTTCCGTACCGTCCAGCCGCACGCACGGGGGTTAGGCGCGGCGGTGGTGGCGACCAGGACGGCGTGCCGGACGGTGCTGCCTTCCAGCGCGAACACCAGCAGTGCACGCAGCGCGCAGAAGTCGTCTTCGTCCAGCACTGCCAGGCGTAGCGGGGCGGTGCCTACGGAGAGGTCCGCCTGGCTCCGGACGAACGCGTCGTCGGTCCGTTCGGCAACGAGGTTGATCGTGTGTTCGCCGTCGCCGAGTGCCTGGATGAGGGCGGCAAGCGCGGTCAGGGTGCGGCTCATGGCGGCCGCTATGGCGGCGTCGTCGGGGCGTCTGAGCTCCGGGCTTGCGGGCATGGGGGCTCCTTGGACGGGGCGGTGAGCACCAGGGCCGGCGCACCGTGCCATGTGGCACGGGAGGGGTCTTCTGAGCGCGCGGTCTGCTCCGCAGACGCGTTGCGCTGCCGCTACGCGGCAGGGGCGGGGCGGGCGCGCTCCGCGCTCCCTGAGCGGGTGGGGCGCGCTCCGCGCTCTGGGAGGTTGGGGCCCGTGCGGGCCGGGCTCGGGGAAGTTCCCGGCCCGCACGGGGGTCTGTCAGCCGTGTGCGGCGGCTGCCGTGAGCGCGGGCAGTGCGAGCGCTTCCAGGGCGGCGGCCTGGTCGGCGTCGGTGAGGGTCTGCGCGGTCGACGTGACGGCCTGCATCACGCCCCCGGCCGTCATCTGACCGCCCCGGACGAAGTGGGCAAGGATCATGTCCTTGGCCTCGGTACCGATGCTGAGTGACTTGGTGACGTGCTCGATCGTCTTCGTGGGCTCGGCCAGCGTCTTACCGGCGGCGTCCTCCACCTCGCGCACCTTCGCCTCGACGTACTCCCGTGACAGGAAGGTGCGCACGGCGTCGGCGGTCTTGGAGGTGATCAGCTCCAGCGTCTTGCGCTGCGTCTGCCCCGACCAGGACACAACGCCCTCATCCTGCTTGCCTCCGAGGTGGACGGCGCGCATGACGTCCTTGGCCTCCGTCAGGCCGTTGCGGCAGACCTGGATGACCGCGCGCGGGGTGATGGTGTACGCCCCGGAACCGACCTCGCTGTTGGTGATGACGAAACCGGCGGAGATCACCGGCAGTTCGTCACCGCTGCGGCCGTCGAACGGGGAGCGGTAGCCGCGCAGCAGCGCGGGGGCCTGGATGGCGACCGCTTCGGACTCCACCCGCACGTACATGCGTCGGTCCGTCAGGTCGCAGCCGATCACGCGCGTCGGGTGGCCGGACTGCGTCACCCCGTCCAGGGCGGCGAGCAGCATGTCGAAGTTGTCCATCAGCTTGTAGCTGTCGGACAGCAGCGCGCGGGCCACGCCCTCGGCGGGCGCCATGCCGGGGCCGTTCTCGCCCCGGAACGCGCGGAGCATGAAACGGCGCTCGGGCTCCTGGCGCAGCCACGCGTTGACGTTCTCGTCCAGGAGCGGGGCGTTCTCGGCGCGCATCCGGCGCAGGTAGGCGAGCGGGATGCGGAGCTTGTCTGAGATCCCCTCGTCGGCCACGGCGGTGGGCCGGTAGATGCCGTCGACCTCCGTGACACCGTCCTCGGTGATCAGGGACTCGACGCCCTCGACGTGCACGTTTCCCTCACGGAACCGCAGTGCGGACGCGGGGGCGACCAGCTTGCGGCGGTTCTGGTCCTCCAGGATGCGGACAAGGTCGGGGAGTTCGGCGTTTCGGGCACCGGTGGGGGCCACGTTCGTGGCGCGCTCGGCGAACTGCTGAGTCATGCGGTGTTCCCCTTCGCTGTTGGCTTTTGCGGTTCGGGGGACGGGGCCACCGCCCCCCGAACAACTTCAATAATAGTTTGTTTCAGGAGTGAGTAAACCCACCCCTGACCAGCACACTTAGCCCGTGCGGTACGCGGGCAAAGGCGTCAGGCTCGTCCGGCGCACGTTCGTGACCGTCGGCACCGGCGTGACGCCGTGCATCTCGCACAGGTCGTAGCGCAGTTCGGGGGCCTCGCCGAACGGGTCGGCGTGGGCGTGGATCGCGTTCACCCAGTAGGTCCCGTGACGCCGCGTCACGCTGCCGTGGTAGTCGACCTTCTGCCACAGCACCGGTCCGGCGTGCTGCGGGTCGAGACTCCGCGCAACCGCGATCACGAGTTGATCCGCCACGCGCTCGGACATCAGCAGGACGAACGCGCGCCCGACCGTGGTGCGGTCCACCGGTACGTCAGTCATGGCCGGGCCGGTGTGACCGGTGCGCACACCCATCGCCCAACCCAACTCGAAGAACGGCCGGATCATCTCCAACTGCTCGTGCGGCACCCTCAGCGCGTCCGGGTCGCTCTCGCTGCTCGCCAACTCCCGCAGTGCGTAAGCGGCCTGTTCCCGCTCTGCGTCCGTGAGCGGGGCCCTGGCCTCCTCGGCCTGTCCCTCAATCCGCGTGCTCTCCACGGTTTCCCTCTCTTCTCGGTGATGCCGGGTGGAAGGGGGTGCCCCCGGCTGGGGCACCCCCGGGCGGATTACTTCAGGAATCCGCGCGACCGGAGGAACTCGGCCGTGATGTGCGCGATTCCGCGCGGCTTGTAGATCTGCGGGAATCGCCGCATTTCCACTTCGGTGCGCCCGTTCTCGTCCGGCTCTGGGAGTTCGTGAACGAGCCGGTAGGGACGGTCACCCGTCGGCATTTCCAGAATCACCGGACCGACCCTGGTGTCGAAGCGAATTCCGGTGTAATTCGAGTCGGAGTTGTGCACGATGCTCGCGCCCGCCCGCTGGCACAGCAGGGGCAGGAAGTTTGCAACCGTGCGGGCCTGAATTGCCAGGCCGGTCATGGGCGCGTCCTTACCGCCGTGCACTCGGCGGACGATTCCGCCAGAGATCTGGATCTCCACGTCTTCCCCTTCGTTGGTTCTTTGCGGTTCCCGGGGGTCGCCTCCCCTAGGACTTCAAATAATAGTGGATGCTAGCTGTGGGGGGAAGACCTGTTGCACCCCATGTTGCGGTGGATGCTGCGCCCTGATGTTGCGTCAGGTGTTGCGCTGGACGTTGCGCGCCGTGGCGGCCGGCCTCCGCGCCACCCCAGGTCAACGGCCTGCGGGCGCGTGGTCGGCCTGTTGACATCCCCTCTGCTGCCACTGTCCCGCACCGGTAGAAGGATGAGTAAGGAATGGGGGGCGGGTGTGGTCGGGCGGCGGCCTCGGGGATCGGGCGCGGTCTGTGGGTTGGTTGCGCGTCGGCCGTGGGCCGCCGCGCTGGCTGGGTGTCCCTGGTGGGCTGTGTCGCCCCGTGTGGGGGTGGGGGTGGAGCTGCTCGCCTGTCCTCTCCACCCTTTTCCGTCTCCCGTACGCCCTGCCTCGCCCCCGGCTGCTCCTCCTGCCCCTTCCCTTTGCTTCTGTCCCTCCCTCTCTGGTGGGGTCGGTCTTGCCGGAGGCAGGCACACCCTCCGGAGGGAGGACTCGCCCAACCTCCCGCACCCCGAAAAGGGGTTGGGCCCCGGAGGGGCCCTTTCCCCTCCCCGGTATTCCGTGGTCTACTTTCCCCACGGAATACCGATCAATTCCCCTCCCTCTTCAGGGGATCGGAGATCCCCCTAATACCCACCCCAGGAACCCACATGACGAACCCTCAACTAAAACCCCAACCACCCACACACAAAACCAAACCAGCCGTATTTCGTGCCGGAGGCACGCACGTTATGGAATGGCCGGAGGCCATTCCATAACTTCCCGCCGGAGGTGGGCAATTCGCGCGGGGACGCGCGAAACGAGCGTCGCGAGTATTCGGCTGCCGGAGGCAGAGCGAAGCGG
>NZ_JBSOPZ010000052.1:0-36598 GCF_053763515.1 Streptomyces mabaensis | reverse complement strand
AGGTGTCCCTTCAAGGCATCAAGAACTGGGGACGTTCATCCGTACGCGGGTGGGGACGTTCACGTGTACGCCGACACTCCGTGGCCTTCGTCAGCCGTGCGGCTGCCGAATCCGGCTCCTTCGGCAGGCCGCACGACATGATGGCCACCCGGCGCCGACGCGTGGCCGTCCAGGGCACACGCGGAATCGGCCCGGCCGACATGGTGCGCAACGCCCGCCTGGGCCGCGTAGAGGTCGACCCGCGCAGCGGTCTTGTGACCCTCGACGGTGACCCGATGCGCTCCGGAGCGGCCGAGGACGTCTCGCTGAGCCGTCTGTACTTCCTGTGACCGCCCAGTGGGCTGACTGAACTTTCAGACCCCCTTGGGTGAGCGATCATGCCTGATGGCAGCCGGTTGAGGGGCCTCGTCAGCACCGCCGGAATTCCGTGTTTACCCGACAAGCCGTGCGTCCTGGAGCCGGAGACGGCCCAAATCCGCTCCACCTCTTGACTGAATTTTCAGTTGAGAGCATGATGCCGTTCATACCGCGTACTCGTCCCTCGGCTCTGCCGGGCACTCCGCTGAGCCGGCCGCCGCCGACGAGTACTTCTGGCGAAACGAAGAGAGACCCGTGATGACTGCGTTCCGTATGCCTGCCGAGTGGTCCGAGCACGAGGGGTGCCTGATGGCCTGGCCCACCCGTGAGGAGCTGTGGGGCAGCGTGCTGAAGGACGTCAAGGAGGAGTACGCGAACGTGGCGGGCGCGATCGCCCGGTTCGAGCCCGTGACCATGGTCGCGCCGCCCGGCCACGGCGAGGACGCCCGGCGGTGGTGCGACCCTGCGGTCACCGTGGTGGAGATGCCGCTGGACGACTCCTGGTTCCGCGACTCCGCCCCGCTGTTCGTCCTTGACGGGGACGGCAACCGCGCCGGGGTTGACTTCCGCTTCAACGCCTGGGGCGGCAAGCACCACCCGTTCGACTCCGACGACCGGGTCAGCGCCCTGCTGCTGGAGCACCTCGGGGTCGAGCGCATCCACTCCGACATGATCCTGGAGGGCGGCGCGATCACCGTCGACGGCGAGGGCACGCTGATCACCACGGAGCAGTGCCTGCTGCACCCCAACCGCAACCCCGGCATGAACCGGGACGAAATCGAGACCGAACTGAAGTCCCGGCTCGGTGTCGAGAAGGTTGTCTGGCTTCCGTACGGAGGTCTGCTGGACACGGAGACCGACGGGCACGTCGACGGCGTCTGCGCCTTCGCCGCTCCCGGCAAGGTCGTCGTCTCCCTGCCCGACGACCCGGCGCATCCCGACTACGCTCGAATGCGCGCCAATCGCGCGGTGCTGGAGGCCACCACCGACGCCCAGGGCCGGCCGTTCGAGATCATCGACGTCCCCCAGACCGCGTTCGGCGACATCGCCGGCGGCGAGATCGAGGTGTCCTACCTGAACTACTACGTGGCCAACGGCGGCGTCGTCGTCCCGGTGGCCGGTCTGCCCCAGGACGCGGAAGCCCTCGCGGTCATCTCAGCGGCGTACCCCGACCACAAGGTCGTCGGAGTGCGGGCGCTCGCCATCGCGTTCGGCGGCGGCGGAGTCCACTGCATCACCCAGCAGATCCCGGCTTCGCGCGCCACCGCCTGAACCGAGAACGGACCGCTCCCGGCGGGCCGCCCAGCGGCCCGCCGGCCCCCGCAACCCCCACGAAGAGAGAGCGCGACGATGACCACACCCCCGCCCCTCGGCAGCAGACGCCTCCGCGGCAGGCGCGGACGGATCGCCGCCACGACGGCCGTCCTGACCTCCCTCGCCGCCCTCGCGGCCTGCTCCGGCCCCCCCAAGGACACCGGCACCACCGGCACCGAGGTCAAGCTCTCCGCTTCCACGCCTCCGGCCCGCGGGGAGATCGACTCCTTCACCTGGGCCGTCTACGCCGAGCCGCCCACCCTGGACTACACGGTGGCGTTCGACTACCCGCAGAACACGATCCTGTCCAACGTGTGCGAGAGCCTGATGCGCTGGACCCCGGGCCTCACCATGGAGCCGGGCCTGGCGCAGAAGGCATCGAACCCCGACCCCACCACCTGGGTCTACGATCTGCGCCCGGGCGTGCGCTTCCACGACGGCAAGGAGATGACCGCCGACGACGTGGTCTACAGCTTCGGCCGGCAGATGGACCCGGACAACGCCGCCGCCTGGGCCCAGACCTTCCAGAACGTCGCCTCTCTGGACAAGACCGGACCGCTGCAGGTCACCGTCAAGCTCAAGAAGCCCGACTCCCAGTTCCCGCAGTACATGGCCACCGCCGCCGGAGTGGTCGCCTCCAAGGCCGGCATCGAGGCGGCGGGCAAGGACTACGGCACCACCGGCGGCCTCGCCTGTACCGGCCCGTTCAAACTCGGCACGTGGAGCAAGGGCCAGTCGATCGAACTCGAGCGCTTCGACGGCTACTGGGGCACCAAGGCCAAGTCCAAGAAGGCCGTCTTCCGGGTCATGACCGACCCCTCCGCCCGCACCAACGCCATGCTCAGCGGGGAGGCCGACGGCGGCTACCTGATCCCCACCGAGAGCTACGGCCGCCTGCGCGACAGCGGCCTGGGCACCCTGTACTTCGGCGAGGGCCTGACCTCGGTCAACGTCAACGTCACCAACATGCAGGGCCCGCTCGGTGACGTCCGCGTGCGCCGTGCGCTGTCCCTGGCCCTGGACCGGTCCGGTTTCGTCAAGGCCGGACTCGGCGGCGCGGGCACCGTCACCAACTCCCTCACCCCCCGGGGCGCCTGGGCCGGAGCCTCGGAGCAGACCGGGCAGGCCGCCTTCGGCTCGCTGCCGCCCGCCACCCAGGACCTGGAGAAGGCCAAGGCGCTGATCAAGGAGGCCGGCGCCACCGGCAAGACCCTGACCGTCGCCACCAGTTCCATCGGCCAGGACGTCTCCCTCCTCGCCACCGCCGTGCAGGCGGCCGGCACCCAGATCGGCCTGGACATCCGCCTCAAGGCCATCGCCCCGAACGCCTTCACCGCCCTGTTCACCGATCCCCAGGCGCGCGAGGGCATCGACATGTTCCCGTACACCTCCTACAACTCGATCACCGACCCGCTCGACCTGCTGCAGAACTTCAAGACCGGCGCCTACCTGAACTTCGCCGGCTACAGCGACAAGCGCTACGACGACCTCGTCGACCAGGCCACCGCCGTCTATCAGCCGGACCAGCGGATGCAGATCGAGGCCAAGCTCCAGAAGCAGGCCGCCGAGCAGGTGCTGTGGATCCCGGTCGCCGAGTGGCCCACCGCGGTCTTCCTGAACAAGCGGATCACCGGCGCCCCCACCACCATCTCGTACATGTACTACCCGTGGGCAGCCGACGTGGGGGCCGCGAAGTGAACTTCGTGAGATTCGCCGTACGCCGGGTGGCGGAAATGGCCGCCACCCTGCTCGGTGCGTCGTTCGTGGTGTTCGGCGCCATGTACCTGGCGCCGGGCAGCCCGGCCAGCTTCCTGCTCTCGGGACGCTCGGCCTCGCCGGAGGCCCTCGCCGCGATCAACGCCCAGTACCACCTGGACGACCCGTTCCTCGTCCGGTACCTCCGCTGGCTCGGCGACGTGGTCCAGGGTGACTTCGGGCGGTCCATCACCTACCGCACCGACGTCTCACGGCTCCTGGCCGACCGCCTTCCCACCACCTTGCTGCTCGTGACGATGGCCCTGGTCGTGGTCGCGGTGATCGGCCTGCTGCTGGGATGGATCTCCGCCGTGCGCGGTGGTGGCACCGATTCCGCCATCCTGCTCGGCACCACGTTCGCCCTCGGCACCCCCTCCTTCGTCGCGGCCGTGCTGCTCCAGGGCCTGTTCGCCGTGAACCTCGGGTGGTTCCCCAGCAGCGGCGCCGGCGAGGGCTTCGGTGACATGCTCTGGCACCTGACCCTCCCCGCGATCGCCCTCGCGCTCTACCTGGTCGGCCTGCTCGCCCGGGTCACCCGCTCCGCCATGCTCGAAGCCCTCGACAGCGAGCACGTCACCGTCGCCCGCAGCCGCGGCGTCCCCGAACGTCAGGTCATCCGCCGGCACGTGTTCCGCAACTCCCTGGGCACGGTTCTGACCACCGGGGGCCTGATCGTCTCGACCCTCCTGGTCTGCACGATCCTCGTGGAGACCGCCTTCAGCATCGGTGGTGTCGGCCAGTTGCTGGAGCTGTCCACCACCACCAAGGACTTCCCGACCGTTCAGGCCATCTCCCTGATCATCGTTGCCCTGTTCATGATCGTGAACCTCATCGTCGACCTGCTGCTTCCTGTGGTCGACCCGCGGATCACCCTCGGATCGAGGAGGTCCGGCGCATGACCGCCATCCTCACCCGCCGGCCCGGACTCTCCAAGATCCGCTCCGCCCGGTCCTCGCTCTACATGGTCTGCGTGGGCTTCGTCGCCCTGGTGACCGCCGCCGCCCTGCTCGGGCCCTGGGTGGTGACTCACGACCCCAATGCGATCGATCTCGGCAACGCGCTCGCCGGACCCTCCGCCGTGCACCCGCTCGGTGTGGACGCGGCCGGCCGCGACACCCTCTCCCGCCTGCTGCTGGGCGCCCGCACTTCCCTGCTGGGTCCCCTCGGAGTGGTCGTCTTCTCCACCCTCGCCGGAATCGCCGTCGGCATGGCCGCTGCCTGGCGGGGCGGCTGGCTCGACTCCGTCCTCTCCCGCAGCACGGAACTGGTCTTCGCCTTTCCCGGGATGCTGCTGGCGATCCTCATCATCTCGGTCTACGGCGAAGGGCTCCTCGCCCCGGTCATCGCCCTCTCGATCGCGTACCTGCCCTACGTCAGCCGCCTGACCCGCTCACTGGTCCTGGCCGAACGCGAACGCCCCTACGTCAGCGCCTACCAGGTCCAGGGCCACTCGGCCCTGCAGATCTGCCTGCGCCACATCCTCCCCAACATCGCCCCCGTGGTCCTCGCCCAGTCCACCATCAACTTCGGCTACGCCCTGATGGACCTCGCCGGCCTGTCCTTCCTCGGACTCGGCGTCCCCGCGCTCACCCCCGACTGGGGCCGCATGGTCTTCGACGGACAGACCGCCATCCAGCACGGCTACCCGCTGTCCGCGATCCTGCCCTGCGTCTTCATCGTGCTGACCGTGGTCGCGTTCAACGTGGTGGGAGAACGCTGGGCCGACCGCGTAGCCAGGAGAGACCGATGAAACCGCTGCACACACTCGACATCCAAGGGCTGCGGATCACCCTGCCCGGCACCGCCCGCCCCGTCCTCGACGGCGTCGACCTCACCGTCGCGGCCGGCGAGACCGTCGCACTCGTCGGCGAGTCCGGTTCCGGAAAGAGCATCACCTCCCGCAGCGCGCTGCGTCTGCTGCCGCCAGGCGCTGTCGTCGAGGGCGCCGTCCGTGTGAGCGGCCAAGACGTGCTCACCATGAACGCCGAACAGCTGAGGGCCCTGCGTGCCGGCACGGTGGCCATGATCTTCCAGGACCCCCGCGCCGCCATCAACCCGCTGCGCCGCATCGGCGACTTCCTCACCGAGAGCGTGACCCTGACCAACAGCATGGGCCGGGCGGACGCGACCGCCCGGGCCACCGAACTCCTCCAGGCGGTCGGCCTGGACGCCTCCGCCCTGCACAAGTACCCCGGTCAGGTCTCCGGCGGCATGCTGCAACGCGTCATGATCGCCGCCGCCCTCATGGGCGATCCGGCTCTCCTGCTGGCCGACGAGCCCACCACCGCGCTGGACGTCACCACCCAGGCCGAGGTCGTCGCCCTCCTGGCCCGGCTGCGTGAACGCTTCGGCACCGGCCTGCTGTTCGTCACACACGACCTCGACCTCGCCGCCGCCATCAGTGACCGCGTCTACGTCATGTACGCCGGACGGATCGCGGAGAGCGGCCCCGCCAAGGCCCTCTTCGCGCACCCCCGCCACCCCTACACGGCAGCCCTGCTCGCCTCCACCCCCCGCCTCGAAGCCCCTCAGGGCAGACTCGCCGCCATCGACGGCCAGCCCCCCGACCTGCGGCAGGAACTCCACGGCTGCCCCTTCGCCGCCCGCTGCCCCCTCGCCACGGAGATCTGCGACCACGAGGCCCCGCAACCGCTGCCCGCACCGGGGATGCCGAACCACCAGGCCGCCTGCCACCACAGCGACCGCCTCGAAGGGAGCCCCGCCCGTGCCTGAGAACGTACTGGAAGCCGTTGGCCTGCAACGCGCCTTCGGAGCCGTCCGCGCCGTCGACGACGTGTCCTTCACCCTCGCCGAGGGCGGATCCCTGGGCATCGTGGGCGAATCCGGCTCCGGCAAGACCACCACCGCCCGGATCATCGTCGGCCTGGAGCAGGCCGACGCCGGCGAAGTCCTCGTACGCGGCCAGGCCCGGACCGCACGGAGCCGCGGCCGGGCACAGCGCGTGGCCAGGGCCCGCGAGGTCCAGATGGTCTTCCAGGACCCCTACCTCTCCCTCGACCCCAGGACCAGCGTCGAAGCGGTCCTCCGGGAAACCCTGCGCCTGCACTTCCCCGGCGCGGACCACGACCGCCGCATCCGTGAACTCCTCGACCAGGTCGGCCTCGGAACCCGCGCCGCCGACGCACGGCCCCGGCAGCTGTCGGGCGGGCAGCGCCAGCGCGTCGCCATCGCCCGCGCCCTCGCGGTCGAGCCGGCCGTCCTCGTGCTGGACGAAGCCGTGGCCGCCCTCGACGTTTCCGTGCAGGCGCAGATCCTCAACCTGCTCGCCGACATCCGGGAGCAGACCCGCATCGGCTACCTCTTCATCACCCACGACCTCGGCGTGGTCCGCTGCGTCACCGACGAGGTCATCGTCATGCGCCACGGCCGCATCGTCGAGGCAGGCGCCACCGCCGAGGTCCTCGCCGCTCCCCAGCACCCCTACACCCAGCTCCTGCTGGAATCCGTACCCCGCCCCGGCTGGGATCCCGACGCGATCGCCGCCGCCCGACGGGCACTCTGACGGCCCGTGGCCGGCTCAGGCGCCGGCGGTGCGCGTGCGCAAACCGGTGACCGAGCGCTTGGTCAGTCTTACCTCTCTTCAACCATGGCAGCACTACGGGCAGTTGAGCCAGGAGGCACGAATGAACGATCACGCTGCAAACCGGCCCTCGGGTCAAGGTCTGGGCAGGCGCGAATTCCTCGCGGCCGCGGGCCTGACCGCCGCGGGCGCGGCTCTGGCGGCAGCCGAAGGCCGGGCCGGCGCGGCGTCGCGGGTGCGTCGGACCGCGTCGGCCGGTACCTTCCGCGCCCCGATCGAAGACGTCCGGCACACCCGCACCTGGATGGCCTGGCCGGACAGCACCTCGATCTGGCGTGGCAAGCTCAGCGGCGTCCAGGCGGACATCGCGCTGATCGCGCGAACGATCGCCAAGTACGAACCCGTCATCATGTGCGCCAACTCCGGGAGCGCCGCGAGGGCACGGTCGATGTGCGGATCCGCCGTCACGGTCATCAGTTCCATCCCGGTCGACGACTGCTGGATGCGCGACACCGGCCCCGTCTTCAGGACCAACGGCGCCGGCAGGCTGGACGCGGTCGGCCTGAACTTCAACGGCTGGGGCAACAAGCAGACCCACGCCAGGGACGAGCTCGTCGCCGAGCGGATCGCCTTCTACGTGGGAGTGCCGTTCACCTACGCCGACCTGGTCGGCGAGGGCGGGGCCATTGAGCAGGACGGCGCCGGCACCCTGATGGCGACCCGCAGCAGCCTCATCAACCGCAACCGCAACCCCGGGATGTCGCAGGCGCAGATCGAGGCCGCGATGCGCGATGCCTACGGCGCCTCGAAGGTCATCTGGTTCGACGGGGTGTACGGCCAGGACATCACCGACGACCACGTCGACGCCACCTCGCGTTTCCTCGCCCCCGGGAAGGCGCTCGTCCAGATGCCCCTGGCCTCGGACAACGACGCCTACGCGACGGACGCGCGCCGGCAGTACCAGATCCTGTCCACGTCCACGACCGCATCGGGGGCCCCGATCGCGGCGACCCGGCTCCAGGGCCCCGACTACTACAAGATCCGCTCCACCAACCGGAACTTCCTCGCGTCCTACGCCAACTACTACCTGTGCAACGGCGCCGTCATCAGCGCGCACTTCGGGGACACCCAGGCCGACGCGGCCGCCAGGGCCACCCTGGCCCGGCTCTACCCAGACCGCCGTATCGAGCAGCTCAACATCGACCGCCTGGGCACCGGCGGCGGCGGAATCCACTGCGTCACGCAGCAGCAGCCCGTTCCCTGACGGGCAGGACCTGCGGCCACCGCCACAACCGTTGTCCAGCACAACCGAGGAAAGGCGCAAAGGTGAACGACAGGCCCGGCAACGACGGGGGCGGGCTCAGAACAGGGGTTCTGGGGACGTTCGACTCCGTGGTCATGGCGGTCGCGGGCTGCGGGCCGGCGTACACCGTCATCGCGTTGATTCCCGCGCTCGTCGCCGCGGTCGGCTTCGCCGCCCCGGCCGTCCTGCTCTACTGCGCGATCCCGATGGTGGGCATCGCCCTCGCCTTCCGGCACCTGGGACGACTCGACGTCAACTCCGGCGCCACCTACTCCTGGGTGGCCAGAAGCCTGCACCCCTTCCTCGGATTCCTCAGCGGCTGGGCCGTCGTCGTCTCGACCACCCTCTTCGTGATCGCCTCGACGACGCCCGCCGGCAGCGCCACCCTCTCGCTCTTCGACGAGGAACTGGCCAAGGACGACACCCTGGCCACCATGGTCGGGCTCGGCTGGTTGCTGCTGATGGCTGCCGTCGTGGCATCGGGCGCCCGGATCGCCGCCCGCGCGCGGGTCGTCGCCATCGCAACCCAGTTGGCACTGCTGCTGGCCGTTGCCTTCACCGCGCTGACGCAGGACTCCCACGCCACCGAGTTCTCGTTCTCCTGGTTCGGCTACGGGCACTTCGACGCGACGCACACCTTCACCGCGGGTGCGCTGATCGCGGGCGCCCTGTACTGGGGGTGGGACGTGACGGCCAACCTCAGTGAGGAAACCCGCAGCGGCCGGGGCGGCTCCGGGCTCGGCGGTCTCATCGGCCTGCTGGTCGTCGCCGCCACGCTACTCACCCTGACCGTCAGCGCGAACATGCTCTTGGGCCCGGATGCCATAACGTCGACGGACGGCGGTTTCCTCCACCAGCTCGGTGAGGCCGCCTGGCCCGGAGTGGGCGGCACCCTGCTCGTCCTCGCCGTGCCGCTGTCCATGATCGCCACACTGGAGACCACTCTCCTCCAAGCGACCCGCACACTGTTCGCGATGGGCCGCGACCGCACGGTCCCCTCATTCCTCGGCCGTATCCACCCCCAGCGGCAGACCCCCGTGGCTGCCACGCTGGCGATCTGCGCGTTCGCGGTAGCCGCCCTGACGATCACCGCACTCACCGACCCCGGTGTCGGCATTCTCAAAGACGCTCTGATGGGCATCGGGCTGCTGATCGCGTTCTACTACGCCCTGGCCGGTATCTCCGTCACCGTGGCCTTCCGCAGCGTGCTGTTCGCCTCCATCGGCAACCTCGTCTTCCTGGGCCTGTGGCCCCTCGCCGGCACAGCCTTCAACGTCTGGGTCTTCACAGCGGCGATCCCGACCCTGACCAACACACAACTGGCCATAGGCCTCGGCGCGCTGGCCCTCGGGCTGGTCCCGCTGACCATCGCCCGGCTCCAGGGAGGGCGGTCCTACTTCCGTCCCAGGCCGCTCAGTCCAACTCACGTGGAGACAGCGGACGAGCACTTCGCAAACGCTCCGGCAGCCGACGGCCCGGCCGACCGCCGACGGGACGGCCTCCTGTCCGACTTCTGAAACGCCATCCGGAACTCGCACAAGGGAGACCCTGACGCCGCCGTGCTCCGTGCGGAAACCGAGGTGATGCGGATGTTCGCCGCCGCGCGCACCGGGCAGACCCACCGCGAGGGTCACCACCAGGCGCTGCGCTATCTCTCCGCCCGCTGGCACGGCTCGTATGGCACGGCACTCAACTTCGCCTGGGAGGTCACGAGTTACGCGCCGGAAGGATCGCCCCTCGCGATCCTTCCGCAGGTGGCGCGCGCCGAGCACTACCGCCACCGCATGGCAACCTAGGGGAGCACAGCCTTCGGCTTGACCCGCCACTGGGGCCCATCGCGTACCCGCAGCACAGGATGTCGCCGACCTCAACCATCTGGCGCACGGTCTGGTCAACGCCGGAATGGCGGACCGGGCGGGTGACATCTTCCGGCTGCTGGACAACCAGGCCACCGAGGTCCCCTGGTCCTACACCGGGGATCCGGAACAGCTCTTCGTCCGCTGGCGGAACAGGACCGCACCCGACGTCCGCTGCATACGCTGAACGCAGCGGTGTCCGGTTCTCGCCGGTCCGTGGTAAATGCCTGGACTGAGAACCTCCCCTGACGGGACACTTCCGACTTCCGAACCTCCGGGAGTGTGATGGGGACAACAGATTCGCGAGGTCCGACGCCGGGCAGGAGCGCGGTCGTTCTGGCACTGCGCCGCTACGGCCGGGAACTGCTGCGACTACGACTGCTGGCCCTGCCCGCGCTGCTGCTGCCGGCCGTGGGCAACATCGGCACCCGCTACGTCGCCCCCCTGCTGATCGCCAAACTGGCAGGACGGGCCGCCGA
This sequence comes from Streptomyces mabaensis, assembly GCF_053763515.1. Taxonomy (NCBI): domain Bacteria; kingdom Bacillati; phylum Actinomycetota; class Actinomycetes; order Kitasatosporales; family Streptomycetaceae; genus Streptomyces; species Streptomyces mabaensis. The sequence continues at coordinate 25,993 of NZ_JBSOPZ010000052.1, read as the reverse complement.
CGACAGCGGTCTCACCCTCACCTCGGCGCTGCCGTACGTGCTGGGCTTCGGCGTGACGCTGCTGCTCGCCGAGGCCGTGTGGCGGGTCGGGCAGCACTGCCTGAACCGCGTGGACGCCCTCGGTATGGAACACCTGTACGTGAGCGGCATGGACGAACTCCTCGCCAAGGACGCGGCGTTCTTCCACGACAACTTCGCCGGTTCGCTGACCAAACGGGTGCTGAGCTTCGGCAAGCGCTTCGAGGACTTCGTCGACACGGTGACGTACCGGATCGTGGGCAGTCTCCTCCCCTTGCTGTTCGGTGCCGTGGTGCTGTGGAGCTACGAACCGATGCTCGTCGCCGGCCTTCTTGTGATGATCGCGCTGACCGTGGTGGCCGCGACACCTCTGATCCGTCGTCGGCAGAGGCTCGTCAACGACCGTGAGGCGGCGATCGCACGGGTCTCCGGCCATGTCGCCGACAGCCTCATGAACATGGAGACCATCCGGGCGTTCGCTGCCGAGCGGCGGGAGGCCGACGAACACCGCAGCCGGGTCGCGGACTCCCGGCGCCTGACGCTGAGGTCGTGGGACTACGGCAATCTGCGCGTCGACACCCTGATCGCCCCCATGTCCGTGCTGACCAACGTGCTGGGTCTGTTGGTCGCCATCGCCTTCGGTGGCTCGGGCCAGGGAGTGGAGGAGATCGTCGTCGCTTTCACCTACTACTCCAACGCGACCCAGATCATGTTCGAGTTCAACCAGATCTACCGGCGTCTGGAAAGCTCGATGACCGAGGCCGCCCAGTTCACGGAGCTGTTGCTGGATCCGCCCGCCGTGCTCGACCCGACGGAACCCGAACCGCTCGCACCGCGGGACACCGACGTCCGCTTCGAGGCGGTGACCTTCGCCCACGCGGGTGCGAAGCCGATCTTCCAGGGACTCGACCTGGACGTGTCCGCAGGCGCACGGATCGGTCTGGTCGGCAGGTCCGGCGGCGGCAAGACCACACTCACCCGGCTCCTGCTGCGGATGTCGGACATCGACGACGGTCGCATCCTGATCGGTGGTCAGGACATCAGCCGACTGCGCCAGACCGACCTGCGCTCATTGATCTCCTACGTCCCGCAGGAACCCGCCATGTTCCACCGCAGCCTGCAAGACAACATCGCCTTCGCCCGGCCCGGCGCCACCGAAGACGAGATCCACGCGGCGGCCGCGGCCGCGCACGTCACGGAGTTCGCCGACCAACTCCCCGACGGCTTCGCCACCCTGGTGGGGGAGCGGGGAGTCAAACTCTCGGGCGGCCAGCGCCAGCGCGTCGCCCTCGCCAGGGCCATCCTGCGCGACGCCCCGATCCTGTTGCTCGACGAGGCGACCAGCGCGCTGGACTCGGAGAGCGAGCTCCTCGTCCAGGACGCCCTGTGGCGGCTGATGGACGGACGTACGGCCCTCGTGATCGCCCACCGTCTGAGCACCGTCGCCGGCATGGACCGTCTCGTCGTCCTCGACCACGGAAGCGTCGTCGAGCAGGGCACCCACGAGGAGCTGCTCGCGGCGAACGGTGCCTACGCCAAGCTGTGGCAGCACCAGTCGGGCGGCTTCCTCGGCGAGAGCACCGAGTCGGCCCTCGGACGCCCGGTCCCAGGAGCCGGTCCCAGCCTGCCCGGACCGGCCGACCCGGCGCCGGACGGGGACCGCAGGACGTCGTCGCACGCGCGTACGAGCACCGGGTCCACGTGACCGAGTCGGGCTGTGGTGGGCATCGGTGCGGACCCCGTCATAGGGGCAGTCCTGAGACATGAGAGGGTCTGGCGGGTGAGTGAGACACCGACGAACACCCTGCAATACCGCGTTGACGGGCGAGAAGACGCTCCGGTCCTGGTGCTCGGGCCCTCGCTCGGTACCACATGGCACATGTGGGACCGGCAGATACCCGAGCTGACGCAGACGTGGAGAGTGCTGCGGTTCGATCTCCCGGGCCACGGCGGCGCCCCGGCCGAGCCCGCGCCGTCCGTCGGCGAGCTCGCCGACCGGCTCCTCGCCACCCTCGACGAGCTGGGCATCCAGCACTTCGGTTACGCGGGCTGCGCCATCGGCGGCGCGATCGGCGCCGACCTCGCGCTGCGCCATCCGCAGCGGCTCGCGTCGCTCGTGCTCGTCGCCTCCTCGCCGCGGTTCGGTACGGCCGACGAGTTCCGGCAGCGCGGCGTGATCGTGCGGACCAACGGCCTCGACCCGATGGCCAGGACCGCCCCCGACCGGTGGTTCACCCACACGTTCGCCGCCGCGCAGCCCGCGATCGTGGAGTGGTCCGTCCAGATGGTGCGGACCACCGACGCCGAGTGCTACATCGCCGGCTGCGAGGCGCTGGCGGCCTTCGACATCCGCGCCGAACTGGGCAGGATCGGCGTCCCGACACTGGTCCTGGCGGGCTCCGAGGACCGCGACACCGGCCCCGCCGACGCCCGCACCCTGGTCGCCGGGATACCGGACGCCCGGCTCGCGGTGGTGCCCGGCGCCTCCCACCTGGCCCCGGTCGAGCAGCCCGCGGCCGTCACGGACCTGCTGGTCCGGCACTTCGGCAGCGCCTGGCAGCCCCCGCTCGACGCCACCGGTTTCGCCCCGGCCGCGGCCCCGCACACCCTGCACGTGCCGGTACCGCCGCAGGCCCCGGCCGCGGCGGAGCCCGCACCCGCGCCCGAGGCCGCCGGGCGCCCCGACCCGTACGAGGCCGGTCTCAAGATCCGCCGGGAGGTGCTGGGCGACGCCCACGTGGACCGGGCGCTGGCCGCGGCGGACGACCTGACCGGCGACTTCCAGGAGCTGCTCACCCGCTACGCGTGGGGCGAGGTGTGGGCGCGGGAGGGCCTGGACCGCCGTACCCGGAGCTGCGTCACGCTGACCGCGCTGGTCGCGGGCGGGCACCTGGAGGAGCTGGCCGCGCACACCCGTGCCGCGCTGCGCAACGGCCTCACCCCGGCCGAGATCAGCGAGGTGCTGCTGCAGACGGCCGTCTACTGCGGGATGCCGGCCGCGCACTCCGCCTTCCAGGTGGTCCGCGCCGCCATTCAGGAGGAGACGACGCCGCAGGAGTAGCAGGATGGCCGGTATGAGGCTGACGAAGAAGCTCCATTCCTGCATCCGGCTGGAGAAGGACGGGCAGACGCTCGTCATCGATCCCGGCGCCTTCAGCGAGGAGGACGCCGCGGTCGGTGCGGACGCCGTCCTGATCACGCACGAGCATCCCGACCACTTCGACGAGGGACGGCTGCGGGCCGCCCTGGAGGCCGACCCGGGCGCCGAGGTGTGGACCCTGCGCAGTGTCGCGGACCGGATCTCCGCGGCGTTCCCGGGCCGGGTGCACACGGTCGGCCACGGCGACACCTTCACGGCGGCCGGGTTCGACGTCCAGGTGCACGGCGAACTGCACGCGGTGATCCATCCGGACATCCCGCGGATCACCAACGTCGGGTACCTGCTGGACGGTTCGGTGTTCCACCCGGGCGACGCGCTCACGGTCCCGGACCAGCCGGTGGAGACACTGATGGTCCCGGTGATGGCCCCGTGGAACAAGATCTCCGAAGTGATCGAGTACGTCCGTGAGATCAAGCCGCGGCGGGCCCTGGACATCCACGACGCCCTGCTCACGGACCTCGCGCGGCCCATCTACGACACGCATCTGGGCAATCTCGGCGGCGCCGAGCATGGCCGGCTGACGGCCGGGGGGTCGACCGAACTCTGACGCACGCCGCCTGTCGGACCCGCCCGATAAGCTGGTCTGCATGCGTATCGCCACCTGGAACGTCAACTCGATCACCGCCCGGCTGCCCCGGCTGCTGGCCTGGCTGGAGAGCAGCGGCACGGACGTGCTGTGCATCCAGGAGACCAAGTGCACCGCCGAGCAGTTCCCGCACGACGCGCTGCGCGAGCTCGGTTACGAAGCGGCGGTCAACGCCTCCGGCCGGTGGAACGGCGTGGCGGTGGTCTCCCGGGTGGGCCTGGAGGACGTGGGCCTCGGCCTGCCCGGCGGGCCGGAGTACGAGGGCGTGCAGGAGCCGAGGGCCATCGCCGCGACGTGCGGCCCGGTCCGGGTCTGGTCGGTGTACGTACCGAACGGCCGGGAGGTCGCGCACGATCACTACACGTACAAGCTGAGCTGGATCGAGGCGCTGAGGACGGCGGTCGCCGAAGACGCGGTGGCCGAGCGCCCGTTCGCCGTCATGGGCGACTTCAACGTGGCCCCGACCGACGAGGACGTCTGGGACCCGTCCCTGTTCGTGGGCGCGACGCATGTCACGCCGGCCGAGCGGGCGGCGCTGGCCGCGCTGCGTGAGGCGGGGTTGTCGGACGTGGTGCCGCGCCCGCTGAAGTACGACCATCCGTACACCTACTGGGACTACCGTCAGCTCGCGTTCCCGAAGAACCGGGGCATGCGCATCGACCTGGTGTACGGCAACGACCCCTTCACCCAGGCCGTGAAGGACTCCTACGTGGACCGCGAGGAGCGCAAGGGCAAGGGCGCCTCCGACCACGCCCCGGTCGTCCTGGACCTGGAGGTGTAGGGGCCGCCGGGGCGGGCAACTCCCGCGCGCCTGTGGTGCCGTGACGATGACGGATGCGAGGCTGGGTGGTATGAACATCCCTTTCTTGGACAACTGGCGCAGACGGCATGAAGCGGGGCATGGTCTGGAACTGACCGCCGCGATCGAGAGCGACCCGGAGAGTGTGGCGGAGCTGCTCTCCGAGTGCGAGCTGCTGCGTGTCCAGGCGGGATCGGCCGGGCTCGAACTCGACGAGACCCCGGCTTCGTTGGAGGCGCTGGACCAGCTGATGCCGCGCTGGCGGCGCGATCCGGAGGATGTGCCCTGGCTGGGCAATGACGCGGGCCTTTATCTGGGCACGGTCCTCATCCGTACCGTTCCCGGCGCGGGCTGGCAGGTCTGGCCCAACGGCCAGCCGGTCGTGCGGCTGGCCTCCGGCCGGGAGATCAATGTGGTGGAGGCCGGTCTCTCCTGGGCGGTCACCGGTTCGCCGGAGCTCTCCCAGGTCTACGCCGAGGCCTCGGAGGGCTGACGGGACGACGGGCGACGGGAAGGCGGGCGACGGGCGCGATCCAGCCAAATGCGGTTTATGCACCATTTATGCGTGTCGGTGGTGAAGCGGCATGGGGAGCTGGATAGTTTGCGCTGACGTCGGTCCAAGATCCTCAAGCATGACCGGGGGCGGGCACTCGTGAACGTTTACCGCAGGCGGCGCCGGAGAGCCGAACCAGGGACGCTGCTGCCAAGGTCCCCCCACGCCCTTCGGGGCGCAGGGGGAGCGCAGTAGCTCACGGGCAGTGGCCCGCCCGGCGGCAGCCGGAGATCACTTCTCGCGCAGTGGGACCGAAACGTAGGACGGGTCGGCCTCGGGGGAGGAGAAGGTCAGCTGCGCGCCGGACGGGTTGTGCTCGATGTAGAGCGGGTCGACGGTGTCGACGACCACGGTGAGGCGGTGGCCGGCCGGGACGTCGTAGGCGGTGGAGAACAGCTCCAGGTCCACGGCGAACGGCCGGCCGGGCGTCTTGCCGTGGAAGGTGTACGGCGCATGGCTGACCAGCTTGCCGAGGCCGAGCGGGCCCTCGTCGTAGAGATAGGCGACGAGGGTGCCGCTCTCCTTGGTGCTGGTGACCGTGGTGTGGAGCTCGGTCGTACCGCGGATCTGCCGCGCGGAGCCGTACCGTTCGGACTGCCAGACGCCGGCGAACGCGCGCGGCAGCAGCGGGACCGAGGCCATGGGGGGCAGCTTGAAGAACTGGTCGAGCATGCTGGAGAGGAAGATCAGGCCGCCGTTCGCACCCGAATCGACGTTCGCGTAGATCCTCCGGGTGTTGTCCAGCGCGATCCGCTCGGTGCCGTCCGGTACGTCCTTCCAGCTCGCGTACGACTCGTAGCCCCCGGTGGAGCGGGACTTGAGCTGGACCGGCCGCTCGGTGTCGATGCCGTTGCGCTCGTCCTTCAGGTACCGGTCGAACCAGCGGTGGGCGTTGGTCCAGGTGTCGTTGGGCAGGCCGAGCAGGCCGGTCCCCTCGGCGGTGGCATGGTCGCCCGGACGGAATTCGAGCCGCTTGGGGCCGGTGAGCTTCTCGTAGAACGCGGCGTACTGGTTGGGCGGGAAGAGGCTGTCGCCCCAGGCGTTGCCCAGCATGATGGCGGCGCCGTTGCGGTTGATCTCGTCGACCCGGTAGACGGGGGAACGCTTCTTGGCCCAGTCGATCATGTGCTGTTCCCTGGCCAAATTGGAGCCGAGGAAGTCCGTCATGATGTCCTGGAGTTCGGCACTCGGCCGGCCGGTGACGAAGCCGGCCCCGGTGAGCATGGCGGCGGCCTGGACGTGCTGGGTGCGGCCGCTGTAGATCGACTCGATGAGGTCGCCCCAGCCGCTCATCGCCACGACGGCCTTGATCCGCTTGTCGCTGCCGGCGGTCATCAGGCTGATGCCGGCGCCGTAGGAGACGCCGCCCATGCCGATGCGCTGCGGGTCGGCCGCGGTGTTCGCCAGCGCCCAGTCGATCACCGCCGAGGCGTCGGCGATATCCGGTGGGCCCGCGACTTCGATGTCGCCGCCGGAGAGCCAGAAGCCACGTGAGGTGTAACTCACCACCACATAGCCGGAGTCGGCGAGTTTCTTCGCCTGGGCGACGTACTCGAACTGCGGCATGCCCCAGCTGGTGGGCAGCACGATCAGCGGGTAGGTGCGGCCGGCGGTGGCGCCCGCCGGGGTGAAGACATTGCCCTTGAGGGTGATACCGCCGGAGCCGGGGATGTCGTACAGCCGTACGTCCGGTGCCCCGGCCGGGGCAGTCGTGGAGGTCGTTGCGGCCGCGGTGGCCGTGAGGGCCGGGGCCGCCTGGGACGCGGGAGCCGCCGCGAAGGCGGTGCCGGCCAGCAGTGCCGCGGAGACGGTTCCGGCCGCGGTGGTACGCAGAGGCTTGTGGGGGGTTGCCATGGGGATCGCTCGCTCCTCGCTCACGCCGATGCAAAGTGACCCGACGGTAACCTCGGCGGCTTACTGGGGGTAACTCCCCGGTAAGTTACGCACCCGTAACGATTATTGGACATCGTGTCAGCGGGCCGGTGCCGACCCGCCGGTGCGCGTGGCGCGCGGCCGCGCGGTCTTGCCCGGCGCGGCGCGCGGGGCCACCGTGGTGCCCGTGACAGCCCCCGACACCCCCCGGATCCCCGACGTGTTCGATCCGCGGATCTACGCCGACGGCATCCCCCACGCCCGCTACCGGGCCCTGCGTGACCGTCACCCGGTGGCCCGCCAGGCCGAGTACGAAGTCCTGGGCTGGCCGGCCGGCCCCGGCTTCTGGGCGGTCACCCGGCACCACGACGTGGTCCGCGTGCTCAAGGACTCCGAGGCCTTCTCCTCGCGCCTGGGAGCCACCCAGATCCGCGATCCAGACCCGGACGACCTGCCGTTCATCCGGCGCATGATGCTCAATCAGGACCCGCCCGCGCACGGCAGACTGCGCCGCCTGGTCAGCCGGGCCTTCACCCCGGGCCGAACCGACCGCTTCGAGGCGGCCGCCCGCGCACGGGCCCACGCGCTGCTGACCGCGGCCCGCGACACGGCCGAGGACGGCGTCCTCGATCTCGTCCACGCCGTCACCGACGACTACGCCCTGCTCAACCTCTCCGACCTGCTCGGCGTACCCGAGAGTGACCGGGGCCTGCTGCTGAAATGGACCGAACGCGTCATCGGCTACCAGGACCCCGACGAGGCCGCCGCGGTCTCCCGCGGGCCGGACGGGCAGCCGGTCAATCCGCGCTCGCCCGCCATGCTGGGGGAGATGTTCGCGTACGCGCAGCAGCTCGCGACGTACAAACGCCGGCACCCGAGCGACGACGTCATGACGTCCCTCGCGCACGCCACCGACGGCGACACCCGGCTCACCGCCCCCGAACTGGAGATGTTCTTCTTCCTGCTGACCGTCGCGGGTAACGACACCGTACGCAGCGCCGCCCCCGGCGGTTTCCTGGCGCTGGCCGAGCACCCCGACGAACAGCGCAGACTGCGCACGGGTGAGGTGGCGGTGGACGCCGCCGTCGAGGAACTGCTGCGCCGGCACCCGCCGGTGCTCAGCTTCCGGCGTACCGCGGCCCGCGACACCGAGCTGGCCGGACAGCCGGTGCGCGCGGGCGACAAGGTCGTCGTCTTCCACGCCTCGGCCAACCACGACGAACGCGTCTTCGACGACCCGCACCGCCTGGACCTGTCCCGGACCCCGAACCCGCACGTGTCGTTCGGGGACGGCCCGCACGTCTGCCTCGGCGCCCACTTCGCCCGGCTCCAGCTGCGGGTCCTGCACGAGGAGGCGCGGAGCGCGCTCCCCGAACTGTCCCTCGCGGCCCCGCCCCGGCGGCTGGTGTCCAACTTCATCAACGGCATCAAGTCGCTGCGGGTGAGCCTGGGTTGAGCGGTGGATTGTGGCTAGCTCGCGGCCCGGTGGGAGGTACGGACCGGCGCGGCCGGACTCTGCGCGGCGCGGGTGACGTCCTCGACCAGCTCGACCACATCGGGACCGTACGCCCGGGAGTTGACCACCTTCAGCAGCAGGCAGAACGACTTGTCCCCGTGCTTGCGGGCGAGCCTCTCGTGGTTGCGCGCCAGGTAGCGGGAAGCCGCCTGGTTGGTGATCGCACGCTGGCCGCAGAAGAGGAAGACGGGCCGGGCGCCCTGGCCGACCGTGAGGCGTGCCAGGAGGACGTACTCGGCCGTCCCGGCGTCCATCCGGTAGCGCTCGCTGCCGATCTGGAAGGAGCCGCGGTCCGGTCCGGGCTCCGTATCGGTGTTGACCCGGACCCCCGGCAGCAGGGACTGGAGGTGGGCAGCCATCCGGCGATTCGAGTAGGGGCCGCCGACGCAGAACTCGGTACGCTCGCCGAACCCCTGCTGGGCGGTGTCGTGCTGGATGATCTGGGCGTGCGCGCCGCAGTCCTTGACCAGCGCGGAGAGTTCGAGGAGCGCGAACACGTCGTAGCGGTGCACGGCGCCGTCGCTGCCCGCCTCCCGGTTGACGACGAGCAGCGACTCGGAGTTCTTCGGCAGCCCCAGGAAGGACTGCTTGCGGCGCAGCTTCCGCCGCCACAGATAGCTGCGGGCGAACCAGCCTATGAAGGCACTGATCCCGGCGGCCATCACTCCGAGCACGATGTTGCGCACGTCGTCCGTCATGGGGCGGCATGGTAGCGGGGCCGCGCAATCCGGTTCGAGGCGGTCCTGACGGGGCGGGTGCGGTGAAGTTACGCTGCGCGGACGGTCGTCGACTGGAGGTACGGATGCGTCGTCCCGCCCGGAGCCTTTCCCTGCTCGCTGTTGCCGCCGCCCTGGTCTCGGTGGGTGCCACCGCGCCACCGCAGGAGCGGACACCGCCGCCCGTCCCCGTCAAGGAACCGGTCGCCGTCGGGTACGGCGGTGCGGTCGCCAGCGTCGACGCGGACGCGTCCGCGGCGGGCATCGAGGTACTGCGCAAGGGCGGCAACGCGGTGGACGCGGCGGTCGCGACCGCCGCGGCGCTGGGCGTGACCGAGCCGTACTCCGCCGGCATCGGCGGGGGCGGCTACTTCGTCTACTACGACGCGAAGCAGCGCCGCGTCCACACCATCGACGGTCGCGAGACCGCGCCCAAGTCCGCCGACTCCGCCCTCTTCCTGGAGAACGGCGCGCCGATCCCCTTCCCCGAGGGCCAGACGAGCGGACTCGGCGTCGGCACCCCCGGCACCCCCGCCACCTGGGACGCGGCGCTCGACGCGTGGGGCAGCAAACCGCTCGCCAAGCTGCTGAAGCCGGCCGAGCGGCTGGCCCGGGACGGCTTCACGGTGGACGGTACGTTCCGCTCCCAGACCGCGGCCAACCAGGCCCGCTTCGCCGACTTCCCCGACACGGCCCGGCTCTTCCTGCCCGGCGGGCAACTGCCCGTCGTCGGCTCCACCTTCAAGAACCCGGACCTGGCCCGTACCTACGCGGAGCTGTCCCGCAAGGGCGTCGCCACGCTCTACCGGGGACGACTGGCGGAGGACATCGTCCGTACGGTCCGCAAGCCGCCCGTCGACCCGAAGGCAACCCGGGTGGTGCGGCCCGGCGACCTGACGGTGCAGGACCTGCGGGCGTACGGGACGAAACGGCAGGCCCCGACGAAGGTCTCCTACCGCGGGCTCGACGTCTACGGCATCGCGCCCTCGTCGTCCGGCGGCACCAGCGTCGGGGAGGCGCTCAACATCCTGGAGCGCACGGACCTTTCGAAGGAGAAGGCGACACCGGCGCGGTACCTGCACCGGCTCATCGAGGCGAGCCGGATCGCCTTCGCGGACCGCGGCCGATGGGTCGGCGACCCGGCTTTCGAGGACGTACCCACCAAGGGCCTGCTCTCGCAGCGCTTCGCCGACGCCCGCGAATGCCTCATCAAGGACGACGCGGTACTGAAGAGCCCGCTGGCGCCCGGCGACCCTAAGCGCCCCGCCCCGTGCGCGGCCGGCGCGAAGGCCGCCCCCACGACGTACGAGGGCGAGAACACCACCCACCTCACGGCGGCCGACAAGTGGGGCAACGTCGTCGCGTACACCCTCACCATCGAGTCGACCGGCGGCAGCGGCATCACCGTGCCGGGGCGCGGCTTCCTGCTCAACAACGAACTGACCGACTTCTCCTTCGCGCCGGCCGACCCGGCCGTCCACGACCCGAACCTGCCCGGCCCGGGCAAGCGCCCGCGGTCCTCGATCTCCCCGACGATCGTCCTCCAGGACGGCCGGCCACTGCTCGCCCTCGGATCACCGGGCGGCGCGACGATCATCACGACGGTCCTCCAGACGCTGACCGGTCATCTGGACCGGGGCCTGCCGCTGGTCGAGGCGATCGCGGCGCCGCGGGCGAGCCAGCGCAACCAGGAGACGACCGAACTCGAACCCGCCCTGTGGCAGGGCGCGTTGCGGGATGAGCTGGAGGCGATCGGCCACCGCTTCCGGCTGAACCCGGAGATCGGCGCGGCCACCGGCGTCCAGCGGCTGCCGGACGGCCGCTGGGTGGCGGCGGCGGAGCAGGTCCGCCGGGGCGGCGGCTCGGCGATGGTGGTCCACCCTTCCCGCTGACCCACCCGCGCATCTCCACAGGACCGCACGACCACACGACTTGACCACACGACCACTCGACCACTCGAAGACGAGGACCAAGATGGTGAGAAGGAATGCCGTCGGCGCTGTCGCGCTGGGGGCGGCGCTGCTGATGCTCGCTCCGCTGCCCGCGCAGGCCGCCGAGGCCGCGCCGGCCGCGCCGGCTGCGCCGGCGGCGTCGCGGCCGAAGCCCAGTGCCGAGGGCCTGGGGGCGGTACTGGACAAGGCCGTGGCGCAGGGCGCGCCGGGCGCGATGGCGCGGGTCGACGGTGACGGCACGACGTACCGGGTCGCCAGGGGCGTGGCCGACCGGGGGACCGGCCGGCCGATCAGTACCGCCGACCGGTTCCGGATCGGCAGCGCGACGAAGACCTTCTCCACCGTCGTCGTCCTCCAGCTCGTCGCCGAGGGCAAGTTGGGCCTGGACGAGCCGGTCAACCGCCATCTGCCGGGCCTGCTGCCCGACGACCGGATCACCGTGCGGCACGTCCTCAGCCACAAGAGCGGCCTGTGGGACTACACGAACGACATGTTCGAGCGGACCGTCCCCGGCTTCGAGGCCGTACGGAACAGGGTCTTCACCCAGCAGGAGCTCATCGACCTGTCGCTGACCCACGAGCCCTCGCCGGCACCGGGCACGGCCTTCGGCTACTCGAACACGAACTTCGTGGTGGCCGGCATGCTGATCGAGAAGATCACCGGAGCGCCGGTACGCCAGGCGTATCAATCCCGCATCATCAGGCCGCTCGGCCTGGTGAACACGGTCTACGTGCACCCGAGCACGGCCATCCCGGGCCGGTACGCGCGCGGTTACCTCACCCCCGACGAGGCCGGCGCGCCGCTCGTCGACTCGACCCGCCAGACGGCCTCGTGGGCGCAGGCCGCCGGCGCGCTGATCTCCGACCCGAAGGATCTGAACCGGTTCTTCTCGGCGCTGATGGGCGGCCGCCTGGTCCGCGCCGATCTGCTGGAGCAGATGCAGCAGTGGGTGCCGAGCAACTCCAGCGGCAAGCAGTTCTACGGGCTGGGGCTGCGGCGCCGGGACCTGACGTGCGGCGTCTCGGTGTACGGCCACACCGGTACCGTCCAGGGCTACTACACGTACGCGTTCACCAGCAAGGACGGCAGGCGGAGCATCAGCGCGCTGGCGAACACGTCCAACAACACGGCCGTGCTCGTCACCATGGCGGACACCCTGGAGGCGGCGTTCTGCGGCACCGGAACGGCCGCGCCGCGCAGTGCCGTACCGCGGCACCGCACGGTGTACGAGGACATCGCACCGGACATTGCCCGCGACTGACGCGCGGGGCGGCGTCTAGGGCCTGTCCGGCGGATCAGGGCCGGGGCCACGACGCTCCCCCAGCTACCTCCCCCAGACTCCGTCCGGGGGTGCCCCCAGGGAGGTGCCCCCAGGCACGGCACCTCGCCGCGTTGCCGAAATGCCCGAATAGCTCCGCTATTAGGGCACTCCGGCGCCTTGCGATGCAGCTCCGCATCGAAGGGCCGGGAAAAGAGCGGAGACGGAGCGAAGCGCAGTGCACCAGACGCCGCGTCCTATCCGGCCCTGATCCGCCGGACAGGCCCTACGCGTTGACGTAGGGTCGCGGCCATGAATCTCGACGAGCTCGGCCGCGGCCCGTACGTCAGCCTCACCACCTTCCGGCGCGACGGCACGCCTGTCGCCACGCCCGTCTGGGCCGTCTCGGACGGCTCCGAGCTGTTCATCTGGACGAAGACTGATTCGTGGAAGGTCAAGCGCATCCGGAACAACAGCCGGGTGACCGTGACTCCCTGCGACGTGCGCGGCCGGGTCCCGGAGGGTGCGCCGGTACTGGAGGGGACGGCGCGGCTGCTGGACGACACCGGGGGGATCCGGCGGCTGCTTGCCCGGAAGTACACCTGGCGGTTCTGGATGGTGGACTGGCCCGCCATGATCGTCCGACTGGGCAAGCGGCCGCACACGGGGATCGCCGTCAGGTTTTGAGCAGTCCGCTTTGCCGACGAAAACCGCGCGTAGCCGTCCCGTAACACGACTGGGGTCCAATGCGTGCGGACCGGGGGCTTCCAGGCGGCGTGAGGCCGGGGCAGGGGCAGTGGCGGGCGATGAGGGAGAACCGACTACCGGTAGCCGTCGGCGAGTTCGCGCGGTATCTGGCGGACCTGATGGCGCTGCTCGACCAGGGCGGCGGCTGGTGCGGAGTGTTCTGGCAGCGCGACCCCGATGGTATGCGCGCCAGTCTCGACGGGCGCGAGGTGCCGCCCTGGGACGTGGTGGAGTCCTTGCTCCAGGATCTGGCGGGGCTGCACGGTGGGCCGTTCGCGGAGCACGAGTCGGTACGGGCCGGGCGGCTGCACGCGGCGGCGGTGGCCGCGCACGACCAACTGCCCGGCGGAGCCGTGGCCTTGAAGGACCGGCTGGACGCGGTGCTCCACGAGCGGGCGCAGGCGGAGGAACGACAGCGGGAGCTGGCCGCCCGGCTGCGGGTCAGCGCGGCGGGCCCGGAGGCGGAGTCGGTCGCGCACGAACTGGCGTGGGCCCAGGACGACGTGGAGCGCGCGACGGCCCGCTGCGAGGAGTTCCGCGCCAGGTGCGAGGCGCTGGCCCCGGGCCCCGGCACCCCCGGCCGCCCGGTGGCCCCGGAGAGCTGGTTCCGCGCACCGGCCGGGCCGGGCGGCGCCCGGCAGGCTGCGGCGGGGCCCGCCGGGCCCGGCCATCCGGCGGCCGTCCCCGCCGATGAGGCCGCGCCGCACCGTGCGGCGCCCGGGCGGCGTCCAGCGGCCCCGGAACCCGCTCCCGACCCGGCCGGCACACAGCCCCCGGCCCGGTGGGCCGCGAACCATCAAGCGGGCCCTGCCCCGTACGGGAGTGCGCATGGCGCGGAGGGTCCGGGCGGTTCCGCGCCAGGGCATGCGCCATCCGCTCCCGAGGAGAGAAGCGCGCAGCACACGGCCCGGCGGGCCGAGGACGGGGAGGGACCGGGCGGCCGTGCGTCGGCGCCACCTGCTCCCGAACGGTACGGCGCGCAGCATGCGGAGTCGTCGGCCGCGCTCGCGTCCGACGGGACGGCGGGGCGCACGGCCTGGTGGGCCGAGGACCGGGACGGGCAGGACGGCCCTGCGCACGGGCAAGCACAGTCCGCCCCCGCACCGAGCACCGCCCAGCCCACATCCCGCCGGGCGGCACACGCGCCCCAGGGGGGCGTCTCCGGGCACACGGCCCGGTGGGCCGAGAGTGTGGAGGATCCGGGCGGACCCGCCCCGGCGCCACCCGCGCCTGCGCCGGGCGGCGCGCAACACACGGCCCGTTGGGCTGCGGGCACCGCACCCGCACCCGCACCCGCGCCCGCGTCCGAGGTGGGTGCCCTCGGGCACACGGCCCGGTGGGCCGAGGACCGGGAAGGGCCGGGCGGTCCTGCCCCGGCGCCATCGGCACCGGAGCCGGGCGGCGCGCGACGGACGGCCCGTTGGGCTGTGGGCGCGGAGGACCCGGGTGGACCGGCGCCGGCGCCGGCCGCACCGGAATCGGGCGGCGCGCAGCATGCGGCACCCGCACCCGCACCCGCACCCGCGCGGAAGCGGCCGCGGCGGGGGCGGGGGGCTCGGTTTGCCGGGCTCGACGACGCGGTGGAGGCGCAGGTCGCGCCCGACCTGCCCGGGCCCGTCACCCCGCGCGGGGCCCGCTACAGCGGGCTCGGCGACGACAGCCGGCCCGGCCCCGCCGAGTCCGGGCCCGAGCCGGACGCCGCCGAGGCCCGCGCCGCCGAAGCCGCCGTGGCGGCGGTCGTCGCCGAGCTGATCGGGCTGCGCGCCGAGGGCCGCAGCGGCGAGGCGCATGCGGTCCTGTGCCAGGCCGCGGTGTGGCCGCCCGCACGGCTTCCGGTACTCGCCGCGGAGCTGCACCGGGCCGGCCTCGCCGCCGACTGGGCGACCCTGCTGTGGGAGGCGGCCTCGCTGCCGCCCGACCGGCTGGCCGCCACCGCCGCCGCCCTCGCCGCCGCGGGCCGGGACACCGACTGCGGGCAGCTGCTGCGCCAGGGCGTCTCCCGCCCGGCCGCGGAGATCGCGGACGCAGCCCTCGCCCTCTCCGGGGCCGGCCGGGAGCCGGAGGCACGGGCGCTGCTGGACGCCTTCATCCGCGTACGCACCCCGGAGGAAACCGCGCGGATCGCGCAGAGCGATCCGCGGCTGGCCCCCCAACTGCTCGCGGCAGCCGCCGCGGTGTCCGACTCCTGCCGCCGCGACCTCCTGCATGCCTTGCGTGTGGCCGGACTGGGTATCGCATAGGTGCGGATACGTACGGAGTGGACCGCTCGGGTGCGAAACATGATCGACTCTGCCGGTTAACGGCGATGGTCTTGCCCCGGGGTGTGACGGGGCTTACGTTCTCCACCTACGCATCGTGTCTACGTGCGTAGAGGCTCTCTGACGTCCCGTCGAAGGAGCAGCTCATGGCCAACGTCGTACGCGCCGCACTGGTCCAGGCGACCTGGACAGGCGACACCGAATCCATGATCGCCAAGCATGAGGAGCACGCCCGCGAGGCGGCCCGCCAAGGCGCGAAAATCATCGGGTTCCAGGAGGTCTTCAACGCACCCTACTTCTGCCAGGTGCAGGAGCCGGAGCACTACCGCTGGGCGGAGCCCGTCCCGGACGGCCCGACCGTACGCCGGATGCAGGACCTCGCCCGCGAGACCGGCATGGTGATCGTCGTCCCGGTCTTCGAGGTCGAGCAGTCCGGCTTCTACTACAACACCGCGGCCGTGATCGACGCCGACGGCTCCTACCTCGGCAAGTACCGCAAGCACCACATCCCCCAGGTCAAGGGCTTCTGGGAGAAGTACTACTTCAAGCCCGGCAACCTCGGCTGGCCCGTCTTCGACACCGCCGTCGGCAAGGTCGGCGTCTACATCTGCTACGACCGCCACTTCCCGGAGGGCTGGCGCCAGTTGGGCCTGAACGGCGCCCAGCTCGTCTACAACCCCTCGGCCACCCACCGCGGTCTCTCCGGACACCTCTGGCAGCTGGAGCAGCCCGCCTCCGCAGTCGCCAACGCGTACTACATCGCCGCCATCAACCGGGTCGGCCAGGAGGAGTACGGCGACAACGACTTCTACGGGACGAGCTACTTCGTCGACCCCCGCGGCCAGTTCGTCGGAGACCTCGCCAGCGACAAGGCGGAGGAACTCCTCGTCCGCGACCTCGACTTCGACCTCATCGAGGAAGTCCGCAAGACCTGGGCGTTCTACCGGGACCGGCGCCCCGACGCGTACGAGGGGCTGGTGCAGCCGTGACCGACCTGTACAACCGGCACCGGGCCGTGCTGCCCGACTGGCTCGCCCTCTACTACGACCGCCCCATCGAGATCACGCACGGCGAGGGCCGGTACGTCTGGGACGCCACGGGCAAGCGCTACCTCGACTTCTTCGGCGGCATCCTCACCACCATGACCGCCCACGCCCTCCCCGAGGTGACCAAGGCCGTCAGCGAGCAGGCCGGCCGGATCATCCACTCCTCCACGCTCTACCTCGACCGCCCGATGGTCGAGCTCGCCGAACGCGTGGCCACCCTCTCCGGCATCCCTCAGCCCCGCGTCTTCTTCACCACCTCCGGTACGGAGGCCAACGACACCGCGCTGCTGCTGGCGACGACGTACCGCCGCTCCAACCAGATCCTCGCGATGCGCAACAGCTACCACGGCCGGTCGTTCTCGGCCGTCTCCATCACCGGCAACCGCGGCTGGTCGCCGACCAGCCTGTCCCCGCTCCAGACGCTGTACGTCCACGGGGGCGTCCGCAGCCGGGGCCCGTACGCGCAGCTGTCCGACGCCCAGTTCATCGAGGCGTGCGTCGCGGACCTGGAGGACATCCTCGGCCAGACCCGCGGGGGAGTGGCCGCGCTGATCGCCGAGCCGATCCAGGGCGTCGGCGGCTTCACCTCGCCGCCCGACGGGCTGTACGCGGCGTTCCGCGAGGTCCTCGACCGGCACGGCATCCTGTGGATCACCGACGAGGTGCAGACCGGCTGGGGCCGCACCGGTGAACACTTCTGGGGCTGGCAGGCGCACGGGCAGGCCGGGCCGCCGGACATCCTCACCTTCGCCAAGGGCATCGGCAACGGCATGTCCATCGGCGGCGTCGTGGCCCGCGCCGAGATCATGAACTGCCTGGACGCCAACTCCATCTCGACCTTCGGCGGCAGCCCGGTCACCATGGCGGCGGGCCTGGCCAACCTCTCGTACGTGCTGGAGCACGACCTCCAGGGCAACGCCCGCCGCGTCGGCGGCATGCTGCTGGAGCGGCTGCGCGGTATCGGGGCCGCGGTCCCGTCCGTACGCGAAGTACGCGGCCGGGGCCTGATGGCCGGCATCGAGCTGGTGAAACCGGGCACCGACGAAGCAGACCCGGCCGCGGCCGCGGCCGTGCTCGAAGCGGCCCGCGAGGGCGGACTGCTCATCGGCAAGGGCGGCGGGCACAGCACCAGCGTGCTGCGCATCGCACCGCCGCTGTCGCTGACCGTCGCGGAGGCGGAAGAGGGCGCGGAGATCCTCGAAGCGGCCCTGCGCAGCTTGTAGCCGACGCCCGTAGCCGAGCCGCCCGTAGCCGACCGCCGACGTACGTTCGAAAGGGAGCACACCACCATGAGCACCCGCACCCTGATCCGCGGTGGTCTCGTCATCACCGCGGCCGACGAGACCCACGCCGACGTCCTGATCGAGGACGGCCGGATCGTCGCCATGGCCGCGCACGCGTCCACCGTGGCCGAGGGCTGGACCGCCGACCGCGTCATCGACGCGGCCAACAAGTACGTCATCCCGGGCGGCGTCGACGCGCACACGCACATGGAGCTGCCCTTCGGCGGCACCTTCGCCTCCGACTCCTTCGAGACCGGGACCCGTGCCGCAGCCTGGGGCGGTACGACCACGATCGTGGACTTCGCCGTACAGGCAGTGGGCTACTCGCTGCGCGAAGGCCTCGATGCCTGGTACGCGAAGGCCGACGGCAAGTGCGCCATCGACTACGCCTTCCACATGATCCTCTCCGACGTCGACGCGTCCTCCCTCAAGGAGATGGACCTGCTCATCGAGGAGGGCGTCACCTCCTTCAAGCTCTTCATGGCCTACCCCGGCGTCTTCTACAGCGACGACGGGCAGATCCTGCGGGCCATGCAGCGCTCGGCGCACAACGGCGGGCTGATCATGATGCACGCCGAGAACGGCATCGCGATCGACGTCCTGGTCGAACAGGCCCTGGCCGAGGGCCGCACCGACCCCCGCTACCACGGCGAAGTACGCAAGGTGCTGCTGGAGGCCGAGGCCACCCACCGGGCGATCCAGCTCGCGCGGGTCGCCGGCGCGCCGCTGTACGTCGTACACGTCTCGGCGGACGAGGCCGTCCAGGAGCTGGCCGCCGCCCGCGACAAGGGGCTGAACGTCTTCGGCGAGACCTGCCCGCAGTACCTCTTCCTCTCCACCGACAACCTCGCCGAGCCGGACTTCGAGGGCGCCAAGTACGTCTGCTCGACGCCGCTGCGGCCGCGCGAGCACCAGGAGGCGCTGTGGCGCGGCCTGCGGACGAACGACCTCCAGGTCGTCTCCACCGACCACTGCCCCTTCTGCTTCACCGGGCAGAAGGAGCTGGGCCGTGGCGACTTCTCCAAGATCCCCAACGGTCTGCCTGGCGTGGAGAACCGGATGGACCTGCTCCACCAGGCGGTCGTCGACGGCCACATCAGCCGCCGGCGCTGGATCGAGATCGCCTGCGCCACCCCGGCCAGGATGTTCGGGCTGTACCCGAGGAAGGGCACCCTCGCGCCGGGCGCGGACGCCGACGTCGTCATCTACGACCCGCACGCCGAGCAGGTCCTCTCGGTCGAGACGCACCACATGAACGTCGACTACTCGGCGTACGAGGGCAAGCGGATCACCGGCCGGGTGGAGACCGTCCTCTCGCGCGGCGAAGTCGTCATCGACGAGCGGGAGTTCACCGGCCGCGCCGGGCACGGCCTGTACACCCCCCGCGCCACCTGCCAGTACCTGCACTAGCGAAGAACGGGGAGTTCAACCATGGACTTCGGACTCGTCCTGCAGACGGACCCGCCGGCCTCCGCCGTCGTCGGACTGATGCGGCGCGCGGAGCGCAACGGCTTCAGCCACGGCTGGACCTTCGACTCGGCTGTGCTCTGGCAGGAGCCCTTCGTCATCTACAGCCGCATTCTGGAGCACACCCGGAATCTCACCGTCGGCCCCATGGTCACCAACCCGGGCACCAGGACCTGGGAGGTCACCGCCTCCACCTTCGCCACCCTCAACGACATGTACGGCAACCGCACTGTGTGCGGCATCGGGCGCGGCGACTCGGCGATGCGCGTCGCCGGCCGCAAGCCCAACACCCTGGCCCGCCTCGGCGAGGCGATCGGGGTCATCCGCGATCTCGCGGAGGGCCGCGAGGCGGTCGTCGACGGGCAGCCGGTCCGGCTGCCCTGGGTGAAGGACGGCAAGCTGCCGGTGTGGATGGCGGCGTACGGGCCCAAGGCGCTGGCCCTCGCGGGCGAGAAGGCCGACGGCTTCATCCTCCAGCTCGCCGACCTGTACCTGACCGAGTGGATGGTCAAGGCGGTCCGTACGGCCGCCGCGCAGGCCGGCCGGGACCCGGACTCGGTCACCATCTGCGTCGCCGCGCCCGCGTACGTCGGGGACGACCTCGCGCACGCCCGCGAGCAGTGCCGGTGGTTCGGTGGAATGGTCGGCAACCATGTCGCCGACCTCGTCTCGCGGTACGGGGAGCACTCGGACCTGGTGCCGGAGGCCCTCACCGCGTACATCAAGCAGCGGCACGGCTACGACTACAGCCACCACGGCCGCGCCGGGAACCCGTCGACCGACTTCGTACCCGACGAGATCGTCGACCGGTTCTGCCTGCTGGGGCCTGCCCGGGCGCATATCGAGAAGCTCGAAGCGCTGCGTGAGCTGGGCGTCGACCAGTTCGCCGTCTACAACATGCACGACGCGAAGGAAGCGACGATCGACGCGTACGGCGCCGAGATCATCCCCGCGCTGAACTCCTGACCCGCGCAGAGGAAGGTGCTGCCGCCATGACCGCCACCGTCCCGCCACCTCCTTCCGACGGCCAGACCGACGGCCAGAGAACCGACGCGCAGGGCCGCGTCGAGCTGACACCCGGCGCGGTGCCCGCCGACGGCCGCTTCGTCAACGACGACCTCCTCCCCGTCCCCGTCGAACGGCGCCGCTGGACCACGTACAACTTCACCGCGCTCTGGGTCGGCATGGCCCACAACATCCCGTCCTGGCTGCTCGCCTCGGGTCTGGTCGCCCTCGGCATGGACTGGAAGCAGGCGGTCTTCACCATCGCCCTGGCCAACGTGATCGTGCTCTTCCCGATGCTGCTCACGGGGCACGCGGGACCCAAGTACGGCATTCCCTTCCCGGTGCTGGCCCGGGCCTCGTTCGGGCTGCGCGGCGCGAATCTGCCCGCGATGGTACGGGCCGGGGTGGCCTGTGCGTGGTTCGGCATCCAGACCTGGATCGGCGGCTCCGGGATCTTCGTACTGCTCGGCAAGATCTTCGGCGGCTGGGCGGAGGCGGGGCGGATCGCCGGCCAGCCCTGGACGCTGTGGCTCTGTTTCGTGCTGTTCTGGGCGCTCGAACTGGCCATCATCTACCGGGGGATGGAGACCCTGCGCCGGTTCGAGAACTGGGCGGCGCCCTTCGTGATCGTCGGCGCGCTGGTCCTGCTCTGGTGGATCGCCGCCAAGGCGGGCGGCCTCGGCCCGCTGCTCGACCAGCCCTCCCGGCTGGGCTGGGGAGCGGACTTCTGGCCCGTCTTCTTCCCGTCCCTCATGGGCATGATCGCCTTCTGGTCCACCCTGTCGCTGAACATCCCGGACTTCACCCGCTTCGGCGCCGGCCAGCACGCGCAGATCTGGGGCCAGACCCTCGGCCTGCCCACCACGATGACCCTGTTCGCCCTGCTGTCGGTCTTCGTCACCTCCGGCTCCCAGGCCGTGTACGGGGCGCCGATCTGGGACCCGGTGCTGCTGGTCTCGAAGACGGACAACGTCTTCGGCCTGCTCTTCGCGCTGGTGACGGTGCTGATCGCGACGATCTCCGTGAACATCGCGGCGAACGTCGTCTCGCCCGCGTACGACCTGGCCAACCTCGCACCCAAGCTCATCAACTTCCGTACCGGCGCGCTGATCACGGGTGTCGTGGGCGTCCTGATCATGCCGTGGGAGCTCACCTCCAGCCCCGAGCTGTACATCTTCACCTGGCTCGGCCTGGTCGGCGGCATGCTTGGCACGGTCGCCGGCATCCTGATCGCCGACTACTGGATCATCCGCCGCACCCGTCTGGCGCTGGCGGACCTCTACCGCCCCGGCGGCCGCTACTGGTACACGTCGGGCTGGAACCTGAAGGCGCTGGCCGCCTTCGTGGTGGGCGCCGTGCTGGCCATCGGAGGCTCGCACTCCGCTCCCGGGAAGGGCCCGTTCCCCGAGGACGGCCTGATCCCCGTCCTCAGGCCGCTCGCGGACTACGGCTGGGCGGTGGGGCTGGCCTCGGCGATGATCCTGTACGCGGTCCTGATGCTCCCGGAGCGGGCGCGGGCGCGGCAGGGGTAGGTCCTGCTACCGCGGGCGGGGTCAGCCCTGGGGCCCGCCCGCGGTCTTCCGCAGGGCCGCCACGGCGTCCTTCGCGGCCCGCACCGCGCCGTCGCGTATCCCGGCCGCGCCGGGTGCGCTCTTCGACTCGAAGTCGCTGCCGTTGTACGCGACCGTCACCATCGCGTTCTCCAGCCGGACCACCACCACCGCTTCGCGCGTCTGCTGCTTGTCCTCCGTGGTCAGCTCCACCGCGACCGCCGCCTCGTCACCGAGACCCGGCACGGCCGTCCCGCCCTGGCGCCTGGCGTACGCGGACCGGGCCGCGTCCACCGAGTCCCGTACTTCGAGGGTCACGTCGAGCCAGTGGTACTCGTACCCGTCCAGCCCGCTCCAGGAGCAGGTCCGGCGGTGCGCGGGGTCGGCCGGCGGCAGCTCGGTACCGGTGGTCTTCCCGCCCGGGACAAGGGCCTTGACCGTCGCCGCCGGGAGCACGGTGCAGGAGGCCGGGGGCCTGCCGTACACCGGCGCGGCGCCCACCGCCGCGGCGGCGGTCTCGGGATTCGGCGAGGCCGCGGCGGCACGCGGTGCGCCGGGCCGCTGGGCCGGGGCGTACGGACCGGACGTCCAGGCCCAGCCGACCGTGGCGAGAACGGCGACCGGCAGCAGGCGCACGGTGAGAGTGACCGGTAGAGAACGCATGGCGTACTTCTCTCGGGGCGGAGAGGGACGACGAGGGCGGGTACTCGCCGGCGGAGTGGGATGAGTGTGCCGCATGAGGCCGGTGGTGCAACAGGGTGGTCAGTGTGGTTGTCGCTGGGTACGGCGTCAGCGTTCATGTGGGATCCACCGGCAGTCCACGGAGGGGGTGGGGATTGTCGGTGGGGCGTGCTTTGCTGGGGGGCATGATCGATGACTTTCTCGCACGTGACCTGACCGAGGTCGAGGAGGCGGTCCGCAAGGCGGCCGCCGCCGAGATCATGCCCCGCTACCGGCAGCTCGCCGCGCACGAGATCGTCGAGAAGAAGGGGCCGCACGACCTGGTCACCGTCGCCGACCGGCAGGCCGAGGAGCACCTGACCGCCTCCCTGACGCGGCTGCTGCCCGGCTCGGTGGTGGTCGGGGAAGAGGCGGTCCACGCGGACCCCGCGGTGTACGACGAGCTGCTCGGCGACGCGCCGGTGTGGGTCGTCGACCCGGTCGACGGCACGCGCCAGTTCGTGCACGGCGACCCCGGTTTCTGCACGCTCGTCGCACTGGCCGTGCGCGGCGAGCTGTTCGCGTCCTGGACGTACGCGCCGGCGCTCGACGAGATGGCCGTGGCGGTCAAGGGCCGGGGCGCCCGGATCAACGGGGAGCCGATCCGGTCCGGCTCGCCGGTCCCCGGGCAGGTCCTGGAAGTCGCCACCTCCCACCCGGACTTCATCACCGGCGAGCAGCAGCGCGCTCTCCTCGGGCTGAATGTCGAGGGGGTGCACACCCGGCCCTGCGGCTCGGCGGGTCTGGAGTACCTGGCCGTCGCCCGGGGCGAGCTGGACGCGCTGGCGTTCTCGTGGGAGAACGCCTGGGACCACGCTGCGGGCATGCTGCTGGTCGCCGAGGCGGGCGGCGCCCAGATGACGATAGCGGGCGAGCCGTTCCGTATCACCGGGGGCAACGCCCTGCCGTTCACCGCCGCGCGGGACCGGGCGACGGCGGATCGGGTCAGGGAGCTGCTCAGCCGGACGGCGTGACTCCGGAGGCGGTGTGGGGGTGCGTGTGGGCCGTGGGCCCGGGGGCCGGGGGGCCTGGGGCTGGGCGCCTGCGTGCGGCTGGGGGAGGGAATCTGACGACGTCTCGCGGAGCGAGAGCGCGCGCCGTGCGGCTCGGGCACGGAGCGCTTCCCGGGTGGGGGCCGGGGCGGTGACGATGCCCTCCCGGAGCCGGAGAGGGGGCCGCGCGGCTCGGGCGCGGGGGCGCTGCCGAGGCGGGGCCAGGGTGGTGACGGTGATGGTGCCCTCCCGGAGTCGCGCCGGGCGGCTCGGGCACCTGGGGCGCTTCCGGGGTGGGGGCCCGGGAGGGGGTCGGCGGCGCGTGGCGCGCCCGGGCGGTGTACGGCGGGCGCCTGCCGGCGCCGAGTGCCGCGGCCCCGCATTCCGGTGGATGCGATCATGCGGGGAGGCAACCGCCGCACCGTCGGTCACCGCCCGGGAATATCCTGGTGCTCCTGGCCGTCGGCTGACAAAGGAGTCCGAAGGTGCCGTCGATTGTCGATGCCGTGATCGTGGGGGCGGGGCCCAACGGACTGACCGCCGCCGTCGAACTCGCCCGCCGCGGCTTCTCGGTGGAAGTCTTCGAGGCCCTGGACACGGTCGGCGGTGGGGCGCGGACCGAAGAGCTCACGCTCCCCGGATTCCGCCACGACCCCTGTTCCGCCGTGCACCCGCTCGGCGCGGGGTCGCCCGCCTTCCGGGCCATGCCGCTCGACCGGTACGGACTGGAGTGGCTGCACCCCGAACTGCCGATGGCCCACCCCTTCGACGACGGTACGGCAGCCGTGCTCTCCCGCTCGGTCGCGGAGACCGCGCTGTCCTTCGGGCCCCGGGACGCCGGCACGTACCGGCGGCTCGTCGCCCCGTACCTCGGCAAGTGGGACACCCTCGCCCGCGACTTCATGTCGCTGCCGCTGACCGCGCTGCCGCGCGACCCCCTCACCCTCGCCCGTTTCGGCATCGACGGCCTGCCGCCGTCGACCTGGCTGATGCGCCGCTTCCGCGACGACAAGGCGCGGGCGCTGCTGGCCGGGCTGGTGGGCCATGTCATCGCCCCGCTCGGCGGCCTCGCCACCGGTGCGATCGGCCTGGTGTTCGCCCTGGCCGCGCACGCCAACGGCTGGCCGCTGCCCCGCGGCGGCTCGCAGTCGATCTCGGACGCCCTGGCCGCCTACCTGCGCGACCTCGGCGGCGTCGTCCACACCGGCTTCGAGGTGAAGCGGCTCGACGACCTGCCGCCGGCCCGCGCCTACGTCTTCGACACCTCGCCGACCGCACTGGCGCGGATCGCGGGGCTGGGCAGCGCGTACGACCACTACCGGTACGGCCCCTCCGTATTCAAGATCGATTACGCCCTGGACGGGCCGGTGCCGTGGACCGCGCGGGAGCCCCGGGTGGCCGGCACCGTCCAGATCGGGCCCAGCAGCCGGGAGATCGACACGGCCGTCAGGCAGGCCGTGGGCGGTCGGGCACCCCAAAAGCCGTTCCTGATCACCGCTCAGCCCAGCCTGGTGGACCCCTCCCGGGCACCCGCCGGCAAGCACGTCTTCTGGGCGTACGGCCATGTGCCGCACGCCTGGCCGGGTGATCTCACCGACGCAGTCGAGCGGCAGATCGAGCGCTTCGCACCCGGCTTCCGGGACCGCGTGCTGGCCCGCGCCACCGCCGGACCGCCCGAGCTCGCCGCCCGCAACGCCAACTACGTCGGCGGTGACATCGCCTGCGGCGCCGCCTCCGGGATCCAGCTGCTGCTGCGGCCGAAGATCTCCCTCTTCCCGTACAGCACGCCGCACCCGGCGGTCTTCATCTGCTCCTCCGCGACCCCGCCCGGACCCGGTGTGCACGGCATGTCCGGGCACAACGCCGCGAAGGCGGTCTGGCGACGGCTGCGGGAGGCGCGATGACCCGCATCACGCTGGTCCGCGGCGACATCACCGAGCAGCGGGTCGACGCCGTGGTGAACGCGGCCAACTCCTCCCTGCTGGGCGGCGGGGGCGTCGACGGCGTCATCCACCGCCGCGGCGGCCCGGAGATCCTGGCGGACTGCCGCGCGCTGCGCGCCGCGCACTACGGCAAGGGCCTGCCCACCGGACAGGCCGTCGCGACGACGGCCGGACAGCTGCCGGCCCGCTGGGTCATCCATACCGTCGGCCCGGTCTGGTCGCGCGAAGAGGACCGCTCCGCCCTGCTCGCCTCCTGCTACCGCGAATCCCTGCGGGTGGCAGCGGAGTTGGGCGCCGGGACCGTCGCCTTCCCGGCCATCTCCACCGGCGTCTACGGCTGGCCGATGGACGACGGCGCGCGGATCGCGATCGAGACCGTCCGCACGGCCGCCGCGCCGCCGGTGGAGGAGGTCCGCTTCGTGCTCTTCGGCCAGGACGCGTACGACACGTTCGCGGACGCGCTGGGTGCCTAGGACCTGTCCGGCGGATCTTGGCCGGGGCCACGACGCTCCCCCAGCTACCTCCCCCAGACTCCGTCCGGGGGTGCCCCCA
>NZ_JBSOPZ010000051.1:0-38008 GCF_053763515.1 Streptomyces mabaensis | reverse complement strand
CTGGTGGCTCCACGGGAGGGGGCGGGACGCGCAGGGGTGCTGTTCTGGACGTAGAAGTGCGATTTGTGGCGCGGACCGCTGGAGTACTTCTCGCCGCCGCCGAGGCGCCGTAAATCGTACAGTCCAGAACGGCACCCCGGAGCGGCCCGCCCCCGGCACCCCCGCCCCCCGGACGCGCAAAAGGCACCGGTACCCGCGACCGTCAGGGAGCCCCGCGGAGGACCGCGCCGATTTGGGCTGCTGTCGTGGAGAGATGGCGGCGGGCTTCGCGGAGTTGGGCCTCCGTCACGCCGTGGTCCCGCGCCGCGTCGCGGATGTCGTCGCGGAAGCGGTCCAGCAGCCGGTCCAGGTCGCGCGCCGGGTTGCCCGAGGGATCCTCGTGTGCCCACTCCGGCTCGGGCGCCGGCTTGCCCACGCGGCCGAACTCCCTGGTGAGGTCGGCCAGTCCCTCCCGTACACCCGTCGGCCAGTCACCCCGCGCGAAGTGGTCCTGCACCCGCTTGGCGACGCGCTGCACCTCCACGCGCGCCCTCTCCTGCGCCTCCTTGGCCTGGCGGCGCGCCTGCTGCGCGTCCTCGCGGGCCCGGCGGCTCTCGTCCTTCGCGCGGCGGGCCTGCTCCTTCCACTCCTGCTTCGCGCGGCGCAGTTCCTCCTTCGCCGCCTCCCATTCGCCCCCCGAGGAGGGGGGCGCGGAACGCGTCTCGGACGCCGCGGCACGCATCTCGCGGCGCAGGTCACCCGCCGCCCCCCGCACGTCCGCGCGGATCTCCGCGGCCAGTTCGGAGACCGATTCGCGGATCTCCAGTTCCAGGTCGGCCAGTTCACCGCTGCGCTCCGCCAGTTCCGCGCGGCCGGCGTCGGTGATCGAGTACACCTTGCGGCCGCCCTCGGTGGCGTGGGTGACGAGGCCCTCGGCCTCCAGCTTGGCCAGGCGCGGATAGACCGTGCCGGCGGACGGCGCGTACAGCCCCTGGAAGCGCTCCTCCAGCAGGCGGATCACTTCGTAGCCGTGGCGCGGCGCCTCGTCGAGGAGCCCGAGGAGGTAGAGGCGCAGACGGCCGTGGGCGAATACGGGAGGCATCTCAGAGCACCTTTTCGTCGGCGAGCGGGCGGCGGAGGAGGGCGATGGAACCCGAGACCGTGGTGGCCTTGAGCCTGCCGTTGCCCGCCCCGAGGGTGCCGGTGATCTTCTTGGCGCCCCACTGACCGCTGACGCGGAGGTCGTCGAAGGCGTTCGAGACCTCTCCGCTCGCGGTGTTCGCGTGGACCCTGGCGTCCGCCGGGTGCGGCAGCCGGATGGCGACCTCGCCGGAGACGGACGTGAGGCTGATGTCGCCGGGGGCGCCGGACGGGTCGACGTCGACGACCATGTCGCCGCTGACCGAGTCGGCCCGTACGGACGGGCCCGCCCCGTCGATGACGGTCAGGTCGCCGGAGACCGACTTGAAGCGCAGGTCGCCGGTGACGGTCTCGGCCCGCACCGCGCCCGAGACACGCACGAGGGTGGTGTCGCCGGTGACGCCGCGGATGTCCGTACGGCCGTGGATGCCCGAGACGACCGCCCCCGCGCCCACCACGCCGACCTCGACCCGGGTGCCGCTCGGGACGGCGAGGGAGACCACCGCGCTGCGGTGCCGGCCCTGGGGGTCGAGCCACTTGAGGAAGCCCGTCCAGGTCAGGTCGTCGTACGTGACCGTCAGCGTGCCGCCGTCCTGCGTCACGGTCAGCGGCGGGCCGTCGAGCTCGGACACCTCCAGCCGGGCGGAACCCTCCTCGGTGCCGACGACGTTCACCGTTCCGTTGACGATGCGCACGCTGAGCGCCGTCACCGGCTCGTCGAAGGTGAGTTTCTGAGGCTCGGAGACCGCCCACGTCGAATCGGGCATGGTGCTGACTCCCTCGGTCGGGGTAACGCAACATATCGCGTCCGTCGCTAGACACGATATATCGCGGTTACGGGAAGTCAAGCGTGCTCGATCAGCCCCCTCGGCGGTCCCGCCGGGTCACTCCTCGTCGTCCTCGTCGTCCAGGCGTGCCAGCCAGGTCGCCAGGCGTTCCACCGGGACCTCGAAGTCCGGGTTGAGGTCGACGAACGTGCGGAGCTGTTCGGCGAGCCACTCGAAGGTGACTTCCTCCTCGCCGCGCCGCTTCTCCAGCTCCTCGATGCCGCGATCGGTGAAGTACATCTGCCGGTGCTCCTGTGGTCTTCCATGATCTGACGAATGTGGGGCACGGGTCGGTGACCCGTGCCCCACATCATCGTACGTACCGCGGCAGGGTCAGGAGATGGCCCTGATGGACTGCCAACCGCCGGTACCGACGACCACCGGGGTGCCGACACCGTCCTTCCGCATGGGCAGGAACTCCAGCCCGGCGGTGGTGCTGGCCGTGGTGCTCCACACGTCGGTCACACCGTCGCCGTTGGTGTCACCCGCAGCCGTGAGCAGCGGGCGGGCCGTAGTGGTCCAGCCCGTGGCATGTGGCGTGCGGTTGGCCGGATCGCCGAATGAGGAGGGTTCGGTGCCGCCGTCCGGGGTTCCGTCGGCGTCCGCGTCCAGGGCCTTGCCGTGGTAGAGCCACAGCGCGCCGTTCGACGTGTCGCGGACGAGCAGATCGGTCAGGCCGTCGCCGTCCATGTCACCGGGGGAGAGCAGGGTCTTGTTCCCCCAGCCGGAGTCCCCGATCGGGTAGCCGCCGTCGATCGCCCCGCCCGTGTAGCCGGGGAGGAACCAGAGCTGGTCGCCGATGACCGCGACGAAGTCCGGGTTGTGTCCCTCTGCGCTGGGTGACAGGTCACCCACCGAGACGATCTGCTTGATCCCGGCCGTGTTGACCACCGCGCCGGTGTCCTCGTCCGGGAAGAGGTACACCTCCTGCTTGGTTGCCTCGGTGAACTGGCCCATTCCGTCGTTCGGGTACAGCCACAGCTTGCCGTCGGAACGCCGGGTGACGAGGTCCTCGTAGAAGTCCTCGGTCCAGTCCCCGCGGTGGGTCAGCAGCGCGCCGGCCCAGGATCCGTCGGCGGACAGGTACTGGGCGGGTGCGACATTGCCCGTGGCGTCGGAACCGCCGTAGATCCGCAGGTTGTTGGTCGAATCAAGGGCGAAGAAGTCGGGCCGGCCGTCACCGTTGAGATCGCCCGGCTTGTCGGTCACGCCCGGACTGCTCGCATAGAACTTGTACGGGTAGACGGGGCCGGGGTTCTTCGCCGCGTCGAAGCTCTGCACGTACAGGGTGTGTGGGCCCGGCGTGAGCGGGGTTGTCTTGATCTCCACACTGCCGCCCGCGGTCGTGGGCTTCACCGAGGTGTTCGGCGGGGTGCGGTCGAGCGCCCAGCGGTACTCGGAGATGTCGCTGACACCGCCGGATCCGAGGACGAAGGTCTCCTCCGTCCGGGCGAGCGCGCCTTCGATGCCCTCCGGGTAGACGTTGTTCTTGGACGTCACGCTCGGCATGACCGACGGCGCGGCCGGGTCGAAGCCGAAGCGGCATCCCGGGGCTCCCTGGGTCGGTGTCCAGTCGGACGCGAAGGCCGAATCGTTCGGGTCCTCCGCCTGGGCCTTCCAGGAGAACTGGCCGCCACTCGCGCCCTTGTGCTGGTCGAGGAGCGCCTTGGGTACGGTCACCCGGGCCTGGACTCCCTTGGCGTCGGAGGCCTTCACGGTGACGGCGACCTTCTTGTCGAAGAACACCCCTGGAGCCACATCGTGCCTACCGGTGGCCCACAGGTGGAACTGGACGTTGACCGTGCCGCCGTCCGGGTCCCATACCTGGGCCGTGAGCGTCACATCGGTGTTTCCGACCGTGACGTACGGACTGGAGTAGCCGCAGTCCGTGCCGTTGTTGGTACTCGGGATGGTGTCCAGGCTCCAGGGAGACTTGGGCAGCCGGTTGTAGTCGACGATCAGCTTGGCGTCCGGCTTGAACTTCTTCCAGCTGTACACGTCCTTGGCGTCCTCCGCGCTCTGCGGGGCGCGGAGGCCGAAGGTGATGTTCGTCCACTTGCCCGCCGCGGCCTTGACCGCCGCGTCCTTGGCGTTGAAGTCGACGGCCTTGTCCGGGCAGCCGAAACTCTCGTTGCCGTGCGCGTAGTTCCGGCTGTCCTGCCGGGTGGACCACGAAGGCTGGTTGTTCCACGTGGTCGACGAGCTGATGCTGCCGGTCAGATACAGCTCGACCGGCTTCGCGGTGCAGGACCAGGAGTGTGTCTCGGTGATCTGGAACTGGGCGTCGATCACCTTCACTCCGGCCAGCGCCTTGGAGTCGACGCGGAAGAACGAACGGGCGGTGCCCTTCGTCGAGCTTTCGTAGCCGACCCGGGCCTCGCTGGTGGTGCCGCCGCTCCAGCCGGTTCCGTTCCAGTAACTGCTGGTGGGGTACGGCTTGTAGGCGATGGTCCAGGCCTGCCGGGTACCGGTGAAGCGCGGGTCGATGTAGACCGGGTACGTCGTGTCCGGTGAGTCCAGCAGCGCCTGGTCCGGCGTCAGCTGCAGCTGGCTGGACGTGACGTCAAGGGCGACGTCACTGCTCCGGACACCGGGGCTGAGGTCCGTCGGGTTCTCCGTGCCGGCGGGAGCCGCGGGAGCCGCGGGAGCCGCAGGGGCGGCGAACGCGGCGGCGGAGCGGCCGCTCTTCACGGTGGGCGCGGTGGGCGCGGCGGGAGCCTTGGAGGAGTCCCACATCCGGGGAGTGGAGGTGGAGAACACCGTCTGCCCGGCCGGATTGACCGCGGTGAGGGTGCCGCTCTCGGCGTCTGTCTTGAGCTTCAGGCCGTCCGCCCGCAGACCGAAATCGATCGATTCGAGCTCCGGGTTCGCCGCTGCTTCGGGCGTCTTGACGATCAGCGCCTGGGAGAACCCGTCCACGCTCGCCGCCACGGACAGATCGACGCCGGGCAGGACTTCGCGGTACGTCGCGGTGCTGCCGTCGAGCACGGGCGCGGGAAGCGCCTTCGGCCAGGTCAGCGAGATCTTCCGGCCCTGATCGGTCAAGGTGACCAGTGGGGCCTTGCCGCCCGCCGAGAACGTCACATTGCCGGCCGCGGCCTTGGGTGCGATCCGGCCTCCGGCCGCCGCGAGCGTGGTGTCGATCGCGGTCCACGCGCCCTCGCGCTTCACCCGGACCGGAACCGTGTGCTGGGTCAGCCGCAGGGTTCCGTTGGGCTGTGCGTGCACTTCGCTCGACTCGGTACGCGCGGACGCGACTTCGACAGGTGCGCCGGTGCGCTTGGCCGTTTCCAGCGCGTGCTCTTCCGAGCCGGCCGGCGCGGCTGACGCGATGTCGGTCTCCGGATTCGCGGCCGGGTTCCCGATCGGCGCGATGCCCAGTGCGGCACCCGCGAGCAGGACGGCCAGCGCGGCGTTCGCGGAGCGTCCGGGCGGCTTACGTCTCTTGCGAGATATATCTCTCATGTGCCGATTCCCCCCTCATTCCCTTCCATGGAACGGCAGTTCGAGCGGAAGAGTACCGTGCGGAGATCGTCAATCTTGACCAAAACGTGGTGTCCCCTTGGTGGCGTTCTTGTCATTTGTTGACTTGCTGCAGTGATCGGCCCCGCTCTAATGTTCGGCTGATCATTTGTTCTGTACCTAGGGTGGGGAAGGTTTGTGCAGCAACTCCTAAGACAGTTGCAGTATTTCGGGCACTGGCATCGTTCAGTATCGCTTGTCGTGTCCATGGCATTGCTGATTGCGTTCATACCCGACGACCCGGCTGCGGCGCGGGGGGGCTCAACCCGGCTGGAGGAGCTCAAGCGCGACCGCTCCGTCCCTGGCCGTGACCACGACCCGAAGGCCCGGGCTGCCAAGGACGACGCCGCCAAGCAGTGGCGGCCGGGCAACGCCGCACTGCCGGTCGGCAGTTCCGTGCTCCAGGTCGCCGGTGCCACGGCCAAGAGCCCGCTGAAGTCAGGCGGTACCGGCCTGCCGGCCGCGCCCGGAAGCGGACTCAAGGGGACCCGGCTCCTCGAAAAGTCGCCCGTGACCCTGCGTCAGGCCAAGCCCGGCAAGGCCGCGAAGGGTGCGGCATCCGCCCCGTCCGCCAGGGGCAAGGCGCAGATCGCGCCCGCGCCCGCGCCCGCGGCCGTGGGCTCCGCGGTCCGCGTCGAGATGAAGGACTCCGCCGCTGCCCGCCGCGCCGGCGTCAACGGCCTGCTCTTCACCGCCGCCCCCGTGACCGGCGGCCAGGCGAAGCCGGCCACCGGCTCGGTGGAACTCGAGCTGGACTACTCGGCGTTCAAGGACGCGTACGGCGCCGACTGGGGCTCCCGGCTGAAGCTGGTCCAGCTCCCGGCCTGTGCGCTCACCACCCCGGACAAGGCCCAGTGCCGCACCCGGACCCAGCTGCCGAGCACCAACGACACCGCCGACCGTACGGTGTCCGCTCCCGCTGACCTCACGGGTACGAAGCCGGCGACCCTGTCGCGTTCGGCCGCCGCACCGATGGTGTTCGCGGCCACCGCCGCGGCCTCCGGTCCCTCGGGCAGCCACGAGGCCACCCCGCTCTCGCCGTCCGGTTCCTGGATGGCGGGCAGCTCCTCCGGCGGCTTCTCCTGGACGTACCCGATCGAGGCGGGCGAGGTCCCCGGCGGACCGCAGCCCGAGATCGCCCTCTCGTACTCCTCCCAGGCCGTCGACGGCCGTACCGCCTCGACCAACGGCCAGTCCTCCTGGATCGCCGAGGGCTGGGACTACGAGCCGGGCTTCATCGAGCGCCGCTACCGCTCCTGCTCCGACGACAAGGGCAACGGCGCGAACAACAGCGGTGACAGCGGTGACCTCTGCTGGGGCTCCGACCACGTCGTGATGTCCCTCGGCGGCAACTCCGCCGAGCTGGTCAAGGACGACACCACCGGCAAGTGGCGACCGGCCGACGACGACGGCTCGCGCCTGGAGCGCAAGACCGGTGCGGACAACGGTGTCACCGGCGGCGAGCACTGGGTGCTCACCACCACCGACGGCACCCAGTACCACTTCGGTCTGAACAAGCTGCCCGGCGCGCCGGCCGACAAGCGCACCAACTCCGCGCTGACCGTCCCGGTGTTCGGCAACCACCCCGGGGAGCCGTGCCACGCGACGGCCTTCGCGGACTCCGACTGCGCGCAGGCCTGGCGCTGGAACCTGGACTACGTCGTCGACCCGCTCGGCGACGCGATGTCCCTGTGGTGGAACAAGGAGACCAACTTCTACGGGCAGCACATGAAGCCCGAGAACGCGATCTCGTACACCCGCGCCGCCCAGGTCGCCCGGATCGACTACGGCCAGCGCTCGAACACCCTGTTCACTGCGCAGCCCGCCGGCCGCGTCGTCTTCGACACCGCGGAACGCTGCATACCCGACGCGCTGTTCGACTGCGCGGTGTCCAAGCGCACTGCGGCCAACGCCAAGCACTGGCCGGACGTACCGCTCGACCAGGAATGCGTCTCCGGCGCCAAGTGCACCGACAAGTTCTCGCCGACCTTCTGGTCCACCAAGCGCCTGGTGAAGATCACCACGCAGGTGCTCTCGGGCACGGCCCTGAAGAATGTCGACTCCTGGGCGCTCGAGCAGTCCTTCCCCGACACCGGGGACGGCACCTCGCCCGCTCTGTGGCTGGAGTCCATCACCCGTACCGGACACGGCGCGGGCTCGTCCGCGGCGATGCCCAAGGTGTCGTTCGCCGGTCAGCAGATGGACAACCGCGTCGACGGCGTGGAGGGCCTGCCGCCCTTCTCCCGCTTCCGGATCAACGCCATCGACAACGAGACCGGCGGCCGGATCGGCGTCACCTACTCGCCGCGCGACTGCCAGGTCCTGACCCCGCGGCGGATGCCCGCCTCGCCCGAGTCCAACACCATGCGCTGCTTCCCGCAGTACTGGACTCCCAAGGGCGCGCTGAACCCGGTCAAGGACTGGTTCCACAAGTACGTCGTCACCCAGGTCCGCGAGGAGGACCTGGTCACCGACTCGCCTGCCAAGACGACGAGCTACGAGTACCTGGGCGACGCCGCCTGGGCGTTCGACGACAGCGAGTTCACCGAGAACAAGCACCGCACCTGGAGCCAGTACCGAGGCTACGAGCGGGTCCGCACCCGCCTCGGCGCCGGCGACGACGTCAAGCAGCTCTCCGAGCACCGCTACTTCCGCGGTATGCACGGCGACAAGCTGCCCACCGGCACCCGCACCGCAGTGATCGAGGACTCCGAGGGCGGCAGCGTCAATGACCTGCCGCAGAACCAGGGTCAGCTGCGCGAGCAGATCACGTACGAGTCGGACGGCGGACCGATCGACTCGGCCACGCTGACCACGGCGTGGTCGGTGAAGACCGCGGAGCGGGCGCGCACGGGGACCACCCCGCTGCAGGCCTGGATGACCCGCCCGGAGACCGTCACGACGCGCGAGCGGGTCAAGGGCGAAACGTGGCGCAGGTCGACGGAGACCACCAAGTACGACACGTACGGTCTCCCGACGACGGTCGACGAGACGACGACCGGTGGCAAGCGGATGTGCTCCACCACCAGCTACGTCCGCAACACCGGGGCGTACATGCTGGAGTCGGAGTCGCGCGAGCTGACCACGATGGGCGCGTGCGGCACCACCGGCGGGGAGGTCATCGAGGACACCCGCACGCTGTACGACGGTCTGGGCTTCGGCGTCGCGCCGACCAAGGGCCTGCCGACCGAGGTGCAGGAGCTGAATGCCGAAGGCACCGGCTACATCACCATCGACAAGACCGAGTACGACATCCACGGCCGCGAGACGGCCACCTACGACACCGAGGGCCGCAAGACCTCGATCGTCAACACCCCGGCCACGGTGGCCCGCCCGACGAAGACGGTCTCGACCGACCCGCTGGGCCACACCGAGACCACGGAGTTCGACGACGTCCGCGGCCTGCCGCTGGCGGAGATCGACGCCAACGGCAAGCGCGCCACGATGCAGTACGACCCGCTGGGCCGGCTGCTGAAGGTCTGGGAGATCGACCGCGACCCGGCGACCCAGACGCCGAACGCGACGTACGAGTACACGGTGCGCCGCGACGGGCCGACGATCGTCACCAACCGCAGCCTCAAGGACAACGGTGAGTACGCCGTGTCCTACGAGATCATGGACGGTCTGCTGCGCGAGCGGCAGACTCAGGACGAGGCGGTGGCCGGGGCGGGAAGGATCGTCAACGACACCTTCTTCGACACGGTCGGCCGCGCGTGGAAGTCCAACGACGGCTACTTCAATTCCGCCGAACCCACGCCGGTACTGCTGCAGGTCGGTGACAACGAGGTTCCCTCACAGAACCGCACCACCTTCAACGGGCTTGGCCAGTCGGTCCTGGAAGTCAGTTACCAGAACGGCGTGGAGAAGCTCCGCAGCACCACGGAGCGTGACGGCGACGTCTCCACCACTGTCCCGCCCAAGGGCGACACGGTCACCGCGACGTTCGAGGACGCCGAGGGCCGCCCGACCCGCCTGCGTGAGTACACCAACGACGCCCGCACCACCTGGCGCGACACGACGTACGAGTACGACACGCAGGACCAGCTGGTGAAGGTCACCGCTCCCGGCGGCGCGGTGACGACGTTCGAGTACGACGGGCGTGGTCGTCAGATCGCGGCGACGGACCCCGATGCAGGCCGGACCACCTTCGTCTACGACAACTCGGACCATGTCGTGTCGACGACGGACCCGCGCGGAAACACGCTGGTCACGACGTACGACGCGGGCGGCCGTCCGACCTCGCTGCGCGAGGACAGTGCCACCGGTCCCAAGCGGATGGAGTGGACGTACGACACCCTCGGCAAGGGCCTTCCGACGGCCTCGATCCGTTACGACAACGGGCGCGAGTACCGCGAGGAGGTGACGGCCTTCGACAACGCCTACCGGGTGAAGTCGGCCAAGACCGTCATTCCGGCCGAGGAGACCGGCCTCGCCGGTACCTACAGCTACGAATACAGCTACACCCCGACCGGCAACCTCGCATACATCGACGTTCCCGGACTCGGCGGTCTGACCCGGGAGAAGGTGGTCTTCCGGTACGACTCGGACGACCAGCCGATCTTCATCGGCGGCGCGTCGACGTATCTGAACGGCGTCCAGTACTCGGCGTTCGGCGAGATCCTGCGCACCGAGGCCGGTCCAGCCGGCAAGAAGGTCTACGGCTCGTACTACTACGACGAGTTCACTCGCCGTATGACGCAGTCGGTCTTCGACCGCTCGGTGGCTCCCGGCCGGATCAGCGACACCCGCTACTCGTACGACGAGGCGGGCAACGTCACGAAGATCACGGACACGCCGGGTGCGGCGTCCCCGGGTGACGGCAAGACCGACACCCAGTGCTTCGTCTACGACAAGCTGCGCCAGATGACATCGGCGTGGTCGGCCAAGGACGACTGTCAGGCGGCTCCGTCCAAGGACACCGTTGGTGGTCCGGACGCCTACTGGCAGTCCTACAAGTTCGACGCGGCGGGCAACCGCACGGAGTTGGTGGAGCACGACACCACCGGTGACACCAGCAAGAACGTCACGCGGACCTACACCTACGGCAAGGCGGGTGTCGGCGGTCCGAACGCGCTGGCCGAGGTGAAGTCGGTCGGCCCCGGCGGCGAGAGGCTCAACACCTTCGCCTACGACAAGGCCGGTAACACCACCACCCGTCAGCACGGCGGTACCACCCAGACGCTGGAGTGGGACGTCGAGGGCCAGCTCCGCAAGGTCACCGAGCCGGTTGAGGGAGGTGGCACCAAGGCCACCTCGTACCTCTACGACACCAACGGCGAGCGCCTGATCCGCACCGGTGCCGACGGCAGCAGGACGCTGTATCTCGGTGAGGCGGAACTGACGGTCGGCGCCGACCTCACCGCGAAGGCCGAGCGCTTCTACGCCCATCCCGACGGCGCGGTCACGGTGCGGGCCACGGGCGGTGTCCGGCAGTTGATGCTGTCCGACCACCACGGCTCGTCCGACACGGTGGTCGACCTGGTGGCCACCGGCATGCCGGTCACCCGGCGCAAGATGCTGCCGTTCGGTGAGGCGCGGGGCGCTCAGCCCTCGACCTGGCCGGGACAGCGCGGCTTTGTCGGCGGCACGGTCGACAAGGACACCGGCCTCACCCGGCTCGGTGCCCGTGATTACGACCCGGCCACCGGTCGGTTCATCACGGTCGACCCCATGGTCGACTACGGCCAGCCGGCCACGATGAACCCGTACGCCTACAGCAACAACGCTCCGGCGACGTTCTCCGACCCGTCGGGTCTGTTCTTCCCGATCCTGATCGGGATCGCGGCCCGTATCGCCATCCAGGCGGCGATCCGTGCGGCGGCCCGCCGCGCGGCGCAGATCGCGGCCCGCAAGGCTGCCGCGGCGTTGAAGCGCCGTCTCGCGGCGGAGGCCAAGAAGCGTGCGCTGGCGGAGGCTCGCAAGCGTGCGGCGAAGGCGGCCCGCGAAGCGGCGAAGAAGCGTGCGGCGGCCAAGCGTGCGGCGGCCAAGCGTGCCGCTCAGCGTGCGGCGGCGAAGCGGGCGGCTCAGCGCCGTGCCGCGGCGCAGGCTCGGGCCAAGGCACAACGTGCCGCGGCGAAGAGAGCGGCGGCCAAGAGGGCGGCACAGCGCAAGGCAGCGGCCCGGGCCAAGCCCAAGGCCAAGCCGCGCAGTCAGCCCAAGGCCAAGCCGAAGCCTTCCCAGGCCAAGAAGCCCGCAGCGAAGCGGGTGGCCAAGGAGGTCAAGAACGAGGCCAGGGAAACGGCCAAGGACGAAGCGACCAACGCTGCCTGCGAGTCCAACAGCTTCACCGGCGGCACGCTCGTTCTGATGGCGGACGGCTCGAGGAAGCCGATCAGCAAGGTCAAGGTCGGCGACTTGGTCATCGCCACCGACCCCAAGACCGGCAAGACCTCAGTTCAGACCGCCACCGCCACCATCATCGGCAAGGGCGCGAAGGACCTGGTCAAGGTCACCCTCGCGATCCCCGGTGACAAGGCCGGCAAGTCCGCCACGGTCACCGCCACGGCAGGCCACCCGTTCTGGGTGCCGTCACTGAGAGCATGGCTCGACGCCGGGACACTGCTGCCCGGACAGTGGCTCCAGACCTCGGCGGGCACGTGGGTCCAGGTCAGCGACGTCCAGCGATGGACCGAGCGAACCACGGTCCACAACCTGACGGTCACCGACGCCCACACGTACTATGTGCTGGCGGGCGCGGCCCCGGTCCTGGTTCACAATTGTGGCAGCCAGATTGACTACAAC
Organism: Streptomyces mabaensis; assembly: GCF_053763515.1. Lineage (NCBI taxonomy): Bacteria > Bacillati > Actinomycetota > Actinomycetes > Kitasatosporales > Streptomycetaceae > Streptomyces > Streptomyces mabaensis. The sequence continues at coordinate 25,799 of NZ_JBSOPZ010000051.1, read as the reverse complement.
AGCGACGAGCTGAGCAACGCGGCTTTTGAGGCGCGTGTCAAGTCGGGAATCGGTGACGGGCGGAACGTTGCGGCCGCCCACGTCGAAGGACTCGATAAGCCTGTGATTGGGTTCAGTAAGGGCGGCGGCTATCACTCAGAGAATCACATTCTCGACCAGCTGGCCGCGAAAGGTATTGACCCCAGTCGAATCAAGGCGCTTTATAGCGAGCGCCAGCCATGTCCAGTGTGCGGGCCCCTCTTGACTGGGACGCTGAAGCCGGGAACGCGAATAACCTGGTCGGTTCCTTGGGGTGCTGATCCCGTGATGAATTCAGCATCCAATGATTTGCTCAAACTGATGATCAGGAGAGCCAGGGGGAGATAGCCAAGCGTAAGTGACGATCAGGGCGGGGGTGGGGCGCGTGGCGCCTGCCCCCGCTCGGTCGTTAAGCAGGCATTACACCGAGAGAAGGAGAAAGAAGTGACTGAATTCGAGCGCGTAGAAGGTGGCGTCGCGGCTGCGTTGAAGATACTGGCCGACCAGGTCGCCCAAGATCTTGAACTTGCAGGGCTCTCCGTTTTGAAGGAGGGAGAAGGTGGCGTTGGGGCTGAGATTGAGGTTGACGCTGGCGCAGATGAGGCTGGTGGAGTCTACGTGTCTTGGTGTCCTGACTCCCGTCTTTCCCTAGAGGCAGCCGTTGCGGTCCAGCAGGGGCGATTTGATGAGCCGGCGGTTCAACACTCCGGAGCCGTGAAACGCATCATGCGCGACGCTATTTCTGTGATTCTGCAGTCATCCGGTTTTGGTGTCGAACAATCAACTGATGACATGCGCCCTTTGGCGATTCGAGTGATCTCGTCTCCCGTGGGCGCATCCCGCCAAATCCACAACATCTAGCTGTTCCGGCGGGTGGGCGGGGTGACTGTCGCGGACGGCTTTTTGCGGTTTCATACGCCGGAGTCGGCCTATGAGTCGTACGAGGCGTGTGCCCGGCTGGTGGAGGGTCTGGAGGGACGGTACTTTCCGTTCGCTTTCGACTGGACGGGCCGGGAGTTGCTGTTCGACATCCGTGAACCGGGAGCGCGCCCCCGGTGCGTGATCGCAGTCGATCCCGCCGAGGGTGAGTACCTTCGTACGGATCTGGGGCTGGATGAGTTCTTCGAGGCTGTTGCCGACGAGGATGAGGACGCGCTTGCTTTCCCGTACTTCGAGGAGTGGCGCGACGCGAATCCCGGGGCCGGGCCGCTCGGCTTCGGCCAGGTGATCGGCTACAAGGTTCCGCTGTCACTGGGGGGTGAGGACGACGTGGCGAACATGGAGATCACGGACCGGAAGGTCTACTTCGAGCTGTGTACGCAGATCGCCCTCCAGGTCCGCGAACTGCCGGAGGGCACAACCATCAGCGGAGTCACCATGACTCCGCCCGAGTCCAGGGACCCCGGCTGAGGATCAGGGTGACCCGTGCTCCGGGAGCGGGCAGAATGGCCGCGGGGAGAACAGCCCGACGAGCGTGGCGCCGACTCGGTCGAGCGCGTCGCGTTCGGGCGCCGACTGAGCAGCCGTCCCGGTTGCCGGCCGGCCCCGCCACGAACAGCTGAAGGAGAGGGAAACGTGTTCGGTAGTGCGTTGAACGAGCTGTTCGCTCCCGGGCGGCGGCACACCGAGGAGGAGCGCCGGCGGCAGGAGCTCACCCTGGAGGAGGTCGGTGACTCCGATCCGGGGGAGGGGCCGATAGATCTCCGGAGCGGAGTCGTGGTGATCCGGCTCCCCGCGTCGCGGACCGAGGACTCCCCGGACCGGGGTTAGCCAGACCCGGACCGCCGTGCACAAGGGCCCGGCCCCCCGCTAGAAACCGCGGGGGGCCGGGCCCTTCGTGCGTACCCGTGACAGCCGGGCGGTCAGGCCTCGAAGACCTCGTTGACCAGCTGCTGCTGCTCCGCCTGGTGGCGCTTGGCCGAGCCGACCGCCGGGGACGAGCCGTGCGGCCGCGAGATGCGGCGCAGGCGCTCGCCGTGCGGGATGTCGGCGCCGACCGCCAGGTCCAGGTGGTCGATCAGGTTGAGCGCGATGAACGGCCACGCACCCTGGTTCGCCGGCTCCTCCTGCGCCCAGAGGTACTTCGCGGCGTTCGGGTACTTCGCGATCTCGGCCTGGAGCTCGGCACCCGGCAGTGGGTACAGGCGCTCCAGGCGGATGATCGCGGTGTCCTTGATGCCGCGCTTCTGGCGCTCGGCGTCCAGGTCGTAGAAGACCTTGCCGGCGCAGAAGACGACCTTGCGGACGGCGGCCGGGTCGACCGACTCGTCGCCGATCACCGGGCGGAAGCCGCCGGTGGTGAACTCCTCCGCCTTCGACGCCGCCGCCTTCAGACGCAGCATCGACTTCGGGGTGAAGACGATGAGCGGCTTGTGGTGCGGGTTGTGGACCTGCCAGCGCAGCAGGTGGAAGTAGTTCGACGGCAGGGTCGGCATGGCGACCGTCATGTTGTCCTGCGCGCACATCTGGAGGAAGCGCTCCGGGCGGGCGGACGAGTGGTCCGGGCCCTGGCCCTCGTAACCGTGCGGCAGGAGCAGCGTGACGCCGGAGGTCTGGCCCCACTTCTGCTCGGCCGAGGAGATGAACTCGTCCACGACGGTCTGCGCGCCGTTGACGAAGTCACCGAACTGGGCCTCCCACATCACCAGCGTCTCCGGGCGGGCGAGGGAGTAGCCGTACTCGAAGCCCATCGCCGCGTACTCGCTAAGCAGCGAGTCGTAGACGTTGTAGCGGGCCTGGTCCTCGGAGAGGTAGAGCAGCGGCGTGTAGTCCTCGCCGGTCTCCTGGTCGACCAGGACGGCGTGCCGCTGGCCGAACGTACCGCGGCGGGTGTCCTGGCCGGACAGCCGGACGGGGGTGCCCTCCATCAGCAGCGAGCCGATGGCGAGCGTCTCGCCCATGCCCCAATCGATCGTGCCGTCCTCGACCGAGGCCGCGCGGCGCTGCATCTGCGGCAGCAGACGCGGGTGCACGGTGACCCCGTCGGGGATGTTGACCTGGGACTCCGCGATCCGCTTGACGATCTCCTGGGAGATCGCGGTGGTCACGGCTACCGGGAACTCGGGCAGAGCCTCCGGGACGTGGGCCGTGGCCGGGTGCGAGGTGGCCTCGCGGACCTCCGCGAAGACCTTCTCCAGCTGGCCCTGGAAGTCCTGGAGCGCCTGCTCGGCCTCTTCCAGCGTGATGTCACCGCGACCGATGAGCGACTCGGTGTAGAGCTTGCGCACCGAGCGCTTCTTGTCGATCAGGTTGTACATCTGCGGGTTGGTGAACTGCGGGTTGTCGCCCTCGTTGTGACCGCGGCGGCGGTAGCAGATGAGGTCGATCACGACGTCCTTGTTGAACGTCTGCCGGAACTCGAAGGCGAGCCGCGCGACGCGGACCACGGCCTCCGGGTCGTCACCGTTGACGTGGATGATCGGCGCCTCGATCATGCGGGCCACGTCGGTCGCGTACATCGACGAACGCGAGGACTCCGGGGCGGCGGTGAAGCCGACCTGGTTGTTGATGACGATGTGCACCGTGCCGCCGGTGCGGTAGCCGCGCAGCTGCGACATGTTGAGCGTCTCGGCGACGACACCCTGGCCGGCGAAGGCCGCGTCACCGTGCAGCGCGACGGGCAGGACCGTGAAGTCCGTACCGCCCTTGTTGATGATGTCCTGCTTGGCGCGGGCGACGCCCTCCAGGACCGGGTCGACCGCCTCCAGGTGGGAGGGGTTGGCGACGAGCGAGACCTTGATCTGCTCGCCGTCCAGGCCGGTGAAGGTGCCCTCGGCGCCCAGGTGGTACTTCACGTCGCCGGAGCCGTGCATCGACTTCGGGTCGAGGTTGCCCTCGAACTCCCGGAAGATCTGCGCGTACGACTTGCCGACGATGTTGGCCAGGACGTTCAGCCGGCCACGGTGGGCCATGCCGATGACGACCTCGTCGAGACGGGCCTCGGCGGCCGAGTCGATCACGGCGTCGAGCAGCGGGATGACGGACTCGCCGCCCTCCAGCGAGAAGCGCTTCTGGCCGACGTACTTCGTCTGCAGGAAGGTCTCGAACGCCTCGGCCGCGTTCAGCCGGCGCAGGATCCGCAGCTGCTCCTCGCGCTCCGGCTTGGCGTGCGGGCGCTCGACGCGGTCCTGGAGCCACTTGCGCTGCTTCGGGTCCTGGATGTGCATGAACTCGATGCCGGTGGTGCGGCAGTACGAGTCGCGCAGCACGCCCAGGATGTCGCGCAGCTTCATCAGCTGCTTGCCGGCGAAGCCGCCGACCGCGAACTCGCGCTCCAGGTCCCACAGGGTGAGGCCGTGCTCGATGAGGTCGAGGTCGGGGTGCTTGCGCTGCTTGTACTCCAGCGGGTCGGTGTCGGCCATGACATGGCCGCGGACCCGGTACGAGTGGATCAGCTCGAAGACGCGCGAGGCCTTGGCGACGTCGTCGTCGTGCGAGACGTCGATGTCGCGGAGCCAGCGGACCGGCTCGTACGGGATGCGCAGCGACTCGAAGATCTCGTCGAAGAAGCCGTTCTCGCCGAGGAGGAGCTGGTTCACGACGCGCAGGAACTCGCCGGAGGCGGCGCCCTGGATGACCCGGTGGTCGTACGTCGAGGTCAGCGTCATGACCTTGGAGATGCCCAGCTTGTTCAGGGTGTCCTGGGAGGTGCCCTGGAACTCGGCCGGGTAGTCCATCGCGCCGACACCCATGATGAGGCCCTGTCCGGGCATCAGGCGGGGCACGGAGTGGACGGTGCCGATGCCGCCGGGGTTGGTGAGCGAGGCGGTGACTCCGGTGAAGTCGTCCATGCCGAGCTTGCCGTTGCGGGCGCGGCGGACGATGTCCTCGTACGCCTGCCAGAACTCGAAGAAGTTGAGCGTCTCGGCCTTCTTGATCGCCGCGACGACCAGCTGGCGGTCACCGTTCGGCTTCACCAGGTCGATGGCGAGGCCGAGGTTGACGTGCGCCGGCTTGACCAGCGTCGGCTTGCCGTCCTTCTCCGCGAAGGAGTAGTTCATCGACGGCATGGCCTTGAGGGCCTGCACCATCGCGTAGCCGATGAGGTGGGTGAAGGAGACCTTCCCGCCCCGGGCGCGCTTGAGGTGGTTGTTGATGACGATGCGGTTGTCGAAGAGCAGCTTCACCGGGACCGCGCGGACGGACGTGGCCGTCGGCAGCTCCAGCGAGGCGTTCATATTCTTCGCCACGGCCGCGGACGGGCCGCGCAGCGTCACGAGCTCCGGGCCCTCGGGGGCTTCCTTCGCCTCCTTGGCCGCGGCGGGTGCGGGTGCCGCCTTCGCGGCCGGCTCCGCCTTGGCCGTCGCGCCGGCCTGCTGTGCGGCGGCCGGTGCGGGGGCGGGCTTGGCGGCGGGGGCGGCCTTGGCCGGGGCCGGAGCGGCTGGGGCCTGGGCGGCGGGCGCGGGAGCCGCGGGCGCCTGTGCAGGGGCCGGGGCGGCGGCCGGGGCCGCAGGGGCCTGGGCCTGAGCCGGGGCGGCCTGAGCCGGGGCGGCCTGAGGCGCGGGGGACGCAGCCCCCGCGGCTGCGGCCTCGTCCGTGGGCTTCACCGCGGCCGGGGCGCCGGCCGCGCCCGGCTTGTAGTCGGCGAAGAAGTCCCACCAGGCGCGGTCGACCGAATTCGGGTCCTGGAGGTACTGCTGGTAGATCTCGTCGACGAGCCACTCATTGGGACCGAACGCGGCGGCAGGGTTCTTCCCCTGCCCGTCTTGGTCGGTCGAGATGCTCGAGTTACTGGGGGACTGTGGCGACACGGCGGTAACCGCCCTCTTCCGCTTCACAAGGTGATGGACAGCGGGAATAAAGGCTACGCCTCCCTGGCCGGGAGATGCAGACCGGGCGGGCGATCCGTCGTGCAAGTCACATCAAACCCCGGGTTTCACCGTCGGAAATGGCGGGAAACAAGCGGGGTTCCGGTGCGGATCGGGTACGCGCCGCCGTGGGTGCGGCCCCGCGGCTCGCACCCCTGACTGATCTCCTCGAACCCTACGTCAACGCTGCGTCGGGATGATTCCCGGAAGAGTGACCTGGATCCGGCAGCCACGGGACGATTCGGCCACCCCTATGCGCCCGCCGTGCAGATCGACCGCCCAGCGCGCGATCGCGAGCCCCAGGCCCGTACCGCCGTCTCCGCCGGACGCGCTGCCGCGGTTGAAGCGCTCGAAGACCCGGTGCCACTCCGACTCCGGGATGCCCGGACCCTCGTCCAGTACCTCCAGGTCCAGGCTCTCCGGCTGGGGGCCGCGCCGGGCGCGGACGGTGACCCGGCCGTGCGGCGGGCTGTGCTTGACCGCGTTGTCGATCAGATTCGCCACCACCTGGTGCAGCCGCTCGGCGTCGGCGTGGGCCGTCAGTTCGGGCGGTGAGACATCGAGGTGGAGGTGTACGTCCTTGCGCGTGTGGCTGCCGGAGCCGGAGGTGAGACCGCGCTGGGCGGCCACCAGGTTCGCTTCCTTCAGGACGCCCGACAGATAGGGCCACACCTCGAAGCGGCGGGCCTTCAGCGGGACGACCCCGTTGTCGAGCCGGGAGAGGTCGAGCAGCGTCTCCACCAGCCGGCCGAGGCGCTCGGTCTGCTTCAGCGCGGTCCGCATGGTCTCCGGGTCGGCGGCCGAGACCCCGTCCACGACGTTCTCCAGTACGGCCCGCAGCCCCGCGATGGGCGTCCGCAGCTCGTGCGAGACATTGGCGACCAGCTCCTTGCGGTGCCGGTCCACCGCCTCCAGGTCGTCCGCCATGCGGTTGATCGTGTCGGCCAGGTCGCCGAGTTCGTCCCGCCGGCCTGCGCCGCGCACCCGCCGGGTGTAGTCGCCGTGCGATATCGACCGGGCCACGGTCGTCATCTCGTCCAGCGGGGCGGTCAGGCTGTGCGCGACGAACTGGGTGATCAGCATCGAGGCGATCACCGAGAAGACGGTGATGAAGCGCAGCTCCGTCTCGGTCCGCAGCGCCACCAGCAGCAGACCGGTCGTGATGAAGACCGAGACGACGACCAGGGTGCCCAGCTTGGTCTTGATCGAGAAGGGGCGCAGCCCCGCGCCGGGCCGGCGGGTCATGGTGCCGGTGTCTCCAGGGCGTACCCGACGCCGTGGACGGTACGGATCCGCTCGGCCCCGATCTTGCGCCGCAGGGCCTTGATGTGGCTGTCGACGGTCCTGGTCCCCGAGGCGTCCGCCCAGTCCCACACCTCGGCCAGCAGCTGCTCGCGCGACAGCACCGCGCGGGGCGTGTTCGCCAGGCAGACCAGCAGGTCGAACTCGGTCGGGGTCAGGTGCACGTCCTCGGCGCGGACCCGGACCCGCCGCTGGGCGTGGTCGATCTCCAGCTCGCCGAGGCGCAGTATGCCGCTGCGCGGGGTGTGCGCGGCCTGCGTCGCGCGCTCCACGCGGCGCAGCAGGACGTGCACCCGCGCCGCGAGCTCGCGCATCGAGAACGGCTTGGTCATGTAGTCGTCCGCGCCGACCCCGAGCCCGACCAGCATGTCGGTCTCGTCGTCACGTGCTGTGAGCATCAGTACCGGCACCGGCCGCTGCGCCTGGACGCGACGGCAGACCTCCAGGCCGTCGAATCCCGGCAGCATGATGTCCAGTACGAGCAGGTCGGGCAGCCAGGCCTCCGCCGTCTCCACGGCGGCGGGACCGTCGGTGGCGGTCTGCACCTGGAACCCCTCGGCGCGCAGTCGCGCGGCGATGGCGTCGACGATCGTCGGGTCGTCCTCGACGACCAGTACCCGGCGCTGGGCACCGGGGGTGGCGGGTACGCCGTTGTGCGTGGTGTGCGTCTGTTCCATCGCCCCGCCCCTGGGAGTGCCTGCCAAAGATCCGCGTACAGGGGAGCAGCGTAAAGGCAGTCGGGCGCTCTCGGCTACGCAGGGCGATGTGCGAGGTGGATGACGTCGGGGACGCCTCGGGCAACCTGCACCTCTTCGGTTCGTACCCCGCTGAATCCGGCATTCCGCAATGACTCTTCGAAACCGTCCGACGGCTGGGCCGACCAGACGGCGAGGACTCCGCCGGGCCTCAGACGCGCCCGGCAGGCCGCCAGTCCGGCCGGGGCGTAGAGGCTGCCGTTGTCCTCGGTGACCGTCCAGTCCGGGCCGTTGTCGATGTCGAGACAGAGGGCGTCGTACACGTCCGAAGCGGTACGAACGTACGCAACGAGGTCCGTGTGCAGGATCACGGTCCGCGGATCGCGCAGCGCGTCGCGGGAGATGGCGCCCAGCGGCCCCTCGCGGTGCCAGTCGATGACCGCCTGCTCGCGCTCGGCCACCGCGATCCGGCCCCAGCCGGGGTTGGCCGCGGCGCGGGCGAGCGAGAACCCGACACCGAGCCCGCCGATGAGGACGGAGGCGCCGCGCCGCCGGCCCAGCGCCTCGAACGCGGCGTCGACCAGCAGCCGTTCGGATCGGCCGTCCGAAGTGTCCATCAGGAAGCACCCGTTGGCGATGATCTCGTACCGCTTACCGCGCTGTCGCAGGACCACCTCGCCGTACGGCCCGTCACGTCGGTCGAGGACGACCGGTTCGGGTGCGCCGGTATCGGCGGTGTACGGCGAGAGCACGGCGGTACCTCCAACTGGCAGTCCATCCGGGACGACGACACATCCTCGCAAGAGCCGCCCGGCGATGCCGCGCATTGTCGACGCCCTGTGTAGAGCGCGCCGCCGCTGACGGCCGTACAGAAGCACCGGGTTGAGGCTCACAGGGCAGGCACCTTCCGCGGGTCGCACGCGCCGCGCGTGGCGAAGTAGCGGCCCAGCCAGGCGCGGCGCTCCTCGTCGCCCATGGCCGTCAGGCGCGGCAGCAGCTTGGGCGTGCCGAAGGCGTCGGTGTGCCACGGAACCGCAGCGAGCCATTCGCGTACCGCCGAGTCGAGCTCTCTCAGCCGTTCGGCGCCGGCATCGTCGCAGTCCCGCCACGTCAGCGCGGCGGCCGCCTCCCACGCGTACTGCTGAGGATCGGTCAGGCGCCCGCGCAGCACGGACTGCCCCAGCGGCATCAGCATCGGCAACTGAACCTCGTCCGGCTTCGGTTCACCGGCGCGATCCTCGAACCGGACCGGGACGCCCTCGACCCCCTGCAGCCGGCTGGTGATGCCGGACAGGGCCTGGGAGACCTGGGGCAGCAGCTTCGCCCGAGTGCTGTTCACACAGACCTGCGGGAAGGAGTCGTCACAGACCTGACGGTCCAGGGCCGGGTCCCAGCGCCACATGCCGTCGCCCGACTGCACGATGGCGACGGCCGCGGCGGTGGCGACGGCCAGGGGCAGCAGCGCGGTGATCCGCCGGCGGGCGGCGTACGCGAGCAGGGCCGCCGCGCCCAGGCCGCCCGTCCACAGCATCATGGCCGGGGCCTGCCACCAGACCGGGAGCTGCCCGCCGGTGTACGCCGCCTCGGCCGGGCTCAGCCAGCGTACGTTCCAGGAGGTGTAGCCCGGGGCGCCCAGGGCGACGTACGCGAAGGCGCTGAGCGCGGGAGCGGTCAGCCGCCAGGGGACGAGCCGTCCGACGACGTACCCCACGATCACGGCCGCCGCGAGGAACACCAGATCGGTCGCCATCCTGGAGGGCAGCGGATGACCGGTGCTGGTGTAGGGCCAGGTCGCGAGGAGGGGGGCCACCGCCGCGAGCGCGTACCCGGCCGCGACACACAGCACGAGCGGGCTCACGGCGACGAGGCACTGGGCGAGGGACGCACGGGCTGCGGACGCCCGGAGTTCGGCGGTGCCGCGACGCCGTTCCCGGCCACCGTGCCAGCAGCCGCAGGCGACCGCCAGCGGGCCGCCGATCAGGGCGGTCGCCGCGTGGAGCATGGCCTGCGTCTCGCCCCAGCTGCCCTGCCACCGGCCCGCCTTGGCGAAGAGCGCGACCAGGAGCATGGCGGCCATGGCGAGACCGGCCCACGGGGCCAGGCTCCGGCGCAGCTCGGCGCGGAAGGGGTGGCCGGTTCGGGCGAGCCGGGCGGGGGGAGTCGCGGACGCGGCGGCCTCGGGGACGTCCGGAGACTGCGTGGCCGTCATCTGGCCGCCTCCATGCGATGCGCGCGCAGCGCGGCGGTGTACCCGCGCTCGATCGGGTTGTCGCCCAGGCCTGGGCTGCCCTCGCCGCCCTCGCCGATGGCGGCGAGCTCCCGGGGCGTGCCCCGGTACGCGACCCGGCCCGACTCCAGGAGCGTCACGTCCGTGCAGGCCGTCGCCACGTCCTCCACCAGATGGGTGGATACGACCACCGTGGCATCGGTGCCCAACTCCCGGAGCAGCGCTCTGAACTCGACCCGCTGCTCCGGATCGAGACCAGCGGTCGGTTCGTCGAGCAGCAGGACGTCCGGGTCGTTGACGATCGCCTGCGCGATACCCAGCCGCCGTACCATCCCGCCCGACAGCGACCTCACCTTCGCGTCGATACGGTCGGCGAGCCCCACCCGCCGCACCACGCGCTCCACCGCTTCCGGTGTCCCCGCGGCAGGCATCTCCTTCAGCCACGCGACGTACGCGACGAACTCGCGCACCGTGAACCCCGGGTAGTACCCGAACTCCTGCGGCAGATAGCCCAGCCTGCGCCGCACTTCGGAGCGCTCCCGGTGCCCGGAGACATCGCTGCCGAGCAGCTCCACCCGTCCCGACGACGCCCGCGCGACCGTCGCCAGCACCCGGATCAGCGACGTCTTGCCCGCGCCGTTCGGCCCGAGCAGCCCGTGCACGCCGGTGCCGAAGCCCAGGTCGACGGCGTCCAGTGCGCTGGTCCCGCGGTGCCGGACCGTCAGCCCGGTCACCCGTACCCGTTGCGTACTCACACTCTCTCCAGAGGGTCGAACGTCAGGAAGTCGAAGGAATGGCGGCGCACGGCGAGCAGCCCCGCGCACACCACCGCGGCGGCCGCCCAAGCGCCCTGTGCCGCCGCGCCCGACAGATAAGGCGCGAGGTCCGCCACCAGGCCGGGCGACGGCGTCGCCGCGGCAGGCATCACGACGGCGAGCGTCCAGCCGCTGCCGACGGCCGCGGCCGCCGTACGGCAGCCGACGAACGAGCCGAGGGCCAGCGCGGCCAGCGTCAGGGCGAGCCCGGGAAGCAGCCACGCCGCCGCCCCCGGCACCCCCGCTGCCGCCGGGACGACGGCGCCCGCGGCCGTCAGCAGCGGCACGCTCACCGCGAGGACCGCGGCCGCCCGGGTCAGCAGGAGCCGCAGGCCGCCCGACGGGGTGGCGGCGCTGATCTCGTACATCGGGTCGGTGTGCCTGCCGTACGAGAGGGCCACCCCGGCGAGCGGCAGCACCGGAGCCACCGCGAGCAGCAGCGGCCGCGCCCCCGCGAACCCCGCGCCGTACGCCAGCCCGACCGCCCCCGCGGCCACCAGCACCACCGCCACCAGCCAGGCCCCCCGCAACGCCGGCCCGGCGGCCCACAGCAGTCGCCCCGGCCGCAGTCGCCCCGGCAGCGGCACGGGTGGCGTCCGCTCCGGCAGCGACGGCACCAGCGACGCGGCCGGGGCCACCGCGGAAAGCACCGCCGCCCGTACGTCGTCCAGCCGCGGTCCCGCCCCACCCGACCGGACGGCAGCCGACACCCGGGCGGCGCAACTCCCACACACCTCCACGTGCTTCTCCAGCGACCACGCGTCCGTCTCCGTCGCGGACCCCGCCGCGTACCGGGCGGCCAACGCGGCGCTCACGTGCCAGGTCGTCGTCATGCCGTGCCTCCCAACGGTTCGTTCCGCACGGCCAGCTGCTCCAGGGCCGCGCGCAGCTCACGGCGGGCCCGCACGGCCCGGGACTTGACCGTGCCCTCCGGCAGGCCGAGGAGGCGGGCCGCCTCACGGGTCGTCAGGCCGTCGACCACCGTGGCCCGCAGCACTTCCCGCAGTTCGGGCGAGATCCGGTCGAGGGCCGCACCCACCTCGCCGTACTCCAGCCCGGCCAGCACCCGTTCCTCCGCGGACGGCGCGGTCGCCGCCGGTTCGTACTCCGCGCGCTCCGCCCGCACCGCGCGTTCGGTACGGGCCCGCGCCCGCTGCGCGTCGACCAGCCGCCGCGCCGCGATCACCCACAGCCAGCCACCCGCCTCTTCGCCGTGGTGCGACCCGGCCGAGCGCCATGCCGTCACGAACGTGTCCTGGAGGACCTCCCGTACGGTCTCGTCATCTCCGCACCGCCGCGTCAGCCTTGCGTGCAGCCAGCCGGCGTGCCGGTCGTAGAGCGTGGCCAGCGCGCTCGTGTCGCCCTGGGCGACGGCGCGCAGCAGGGCGCCGTCGTCCCGGTCTCCCCCCGTGGGGCGCATCAGTCTCACGCTTCTCTATCGCGCGGCGGGCCGGTATTGGTTCACCGGCCGCGTTCGCGTCCCGTGGGGGCGTCCTACGGCAGCGGGACTGCCGCAAGGACCTTGCGGAGGGCGGGCGGTGGCGTGGGGTCGCTCGTCACGACCTCGTAGCCCTCGTACCGGATGGCGTAGACGAAGGCGTCCGGCACCGGCTGTCCCGTCGAGACGCGGGGCAGATGCGGGATGTCCGCCTCCTTCAGGGCCGTACGGAGCGCGCGCAGTTCGGCGGGCGTCAGCCGGCCCGCGTCGGCGCTCTTGCCGCCGGTCAGCGTCGTGTAGCTGCCGTCGTCGTTGACCAGCACGCTTTCGTGCCGCCCTGCGATGCCGCCGGTCACGGTCACGGTGACCAGGCGCTCGTCCTCGGACGGGGTGGCCGACGGCTCGGGGGTGGCGGAGGCCGTCGCCGGCTCCGGTGCGGGCGACGAGGCCGCCGGCAGGTCCGGCGTCGCCTGTGCCGGTGTCCCGCCTCCGCCCGCGGTGCAGCCCGCCAGCAGCAGGGCCGCCGCGGCCGGCAGCCCGGTCGTCCACCCGGTCCGTCTCATGCGGTGAGCATGCCGGATCGCGCGTGTGTACGGGAGATGGCGGGGGTGATCGCTCAGAGCGAACGGCGGTGAGGGAACATCCCGGCGCGCACAAGCATTGAGTCCGTACAGCTCAACTTCACTGCCGAAGGGAAGATCATGGCTTCGACGTCCGCATCACTCACCCTCCCCGTGCTGCCGCTCGACGACGAGGTCGTGCTGCCCGGCATGGTCGTGCCTCTGGATCTCTCCGACAACGAGGTACGGGCCGCGGTCGAGGCCGCGCAAGCCGCGGCCCGCGCCGGAGGTAAACCCAAGGTGCTGCTGGTGCCCCGTGTCGACGGGACGTACGCCGCGACCGGCGTGCTCGGCACCGTCGAGCAGGTCGGCCGACTGTCCGACGGCGACCCCGGGGCCCTGATCCGGGGCCGCAGCCGCGTGAAGGTCGGGGCGGGGACGACCGGTCCCGGCGCGGCCCTGTGGATCGAGGGCACCCCGGTGGACGAGTCCGTCCCCGATCCGCAGCCCGGGTCGGTCGCCGAACTCGTCAAGGAGTACAAGGCACTCGCCACCAGCTGGCTGAAGAAGCGCGGCGCGTGGCAGGTCGTGGACCGCGTGCAGCAGATCGACGGCGTTTCCGCCCTCGCCGACAACTCCGGCTACTCGCCCTTCCTGACGCTGGAGCAGAAGGTCGAACTGCTGGAGACCGCCGACCCGGTGGCCCGGCTCAAGCTCGCCGTCAAGTGGCTGAGCGAGCACCTCGCCGAACAGGAGGTCGCCGAGTCCATCGCCAAGGACGTACAGGACGGCGTGGACAAGCAGCAGCGCGAGTTCCTGCTACGCCGGCAGCTGGAGGCCGTACGCAAGGAACTCGCCGAGCTGAACGGCGACCCGGAGGACGAGACCGACGACTACCGGGCCCGGGTCGAGGCCGCCGACCTGCCCGAGAAGATCCGCGAGGCCGCGCTCAAGGAGGTCGAGAAGCTGGAGCGGTCCAGCGACCAGAGCCCCGAGGGCAGCTGGATCCGGACCTGGCTCGACACGGTCCTCGAACTCCCCTGGAACGAGCGGACCGAGGACGAGTACGACATCCAGGGCGCCAAGGGCATCCTGGACGCCGAGCACGCGGGCCTGCAGGACGTGAAGGAGCGGATCACCGAGTACCTGGCGGTGCGCAAGCGGCGGGCCGACCGGGGACTGGGCGTGGTGGGCGGCCGGCGCGGCGGCGCGGTGCTCGCGTTGGTGGGTCCGCCGGGCGTGGGGAAGACGTCGCTCGGCGAGTCCGTGGCGCACGCGATGGGACGCAAGTTCGTACGGGTGGCGCTCGGCGGCGTCCGTGACGAGGCGGAGATCCGCGGGCACCGGCGTACGTACGTCGGCGCGCTGCCGGGCCGTATCGTCCGCGCCATCAAGGAGGCCGGCTCGATGAACCCGGTCGTGCTGCTCGACGAGATCGACAAGGTCGGATCGGACTTCCGCGGCGACCCGGCGGCGGCGCTGCTGGAGGTGCTGGACCCGGCGCAGAACCACACCTTCCGGGACCACTACCTGGAGGTCGAACTCGACCTGAGCGATGTCGTCTTCCTGGCCACGGCGAACGTCCTGGAGGCCATTCCGGAGGCGCTGCTCGACCGGATGGAACTGGTCCGGCTGGACGGCTACACGGAGGACGAGAAGGTCGTCATCGCCCGCGACCACCTGCTGCCGAGGCAGCTGGAGCGCGCGGGACTGGAGCCGGGCGAGGTGGTGCTGGAGGACTCCGCACTGCGCAGGCTGGCCGGTGAGTACACCCGGGAGGCGGGTGTACGGAACCTGGAGCGCGCCGTGGCCCGCCTGCTGCGGAAGGTGGCGGCGCAGCACGAACTGGGTGAGCAGGAACTGCCGTTCACCGTCGGCGCGGAGCAGCTGCGCAAGCTGATCGGCCGGCCGCACCATGTGCCGGAGTCGGCGCAGGACCCGGCGGAGCGCCGCACGGCGGTGCCCGGGGTGGCCACCGGCCTCGCCGTCACCGGCGCGGGCGGGGACGTCCTCTACGTCGAGGCGTCGCTGGCGGACCCGGAGACGGGCGCGGCCGGTCTGACCCTCACCGGTCAGCTCGGTGACGTCATGAAGGAGTCGGCGCAGATCGCGCTCTCGTTCCTGCGCTCGCACGGCGCGGAGCTGGAACTGCCCGTCGCCGACCTCAAGGACCGGGGCGTGCACATCCACTTCCCGGCCGGCGCGGTCCCGAAGGACGGGCCGAGCGCGGGCGTCACGATGACGACGGCGCTGGCCTCGCTGCTGTCCGGGCGGCAGGTGCGGACGGATGTGGCGATGACGGGTGAGGTGTCACTGACGGGCCGGGTGCTGCCGATCGGCGGCGTGAAGCAGAAGCTGCTGGCCGCGCATCGGGCGGGCATCACGACGGTCGTGATCCCGAAGCGGAACGAACCGGACCTGGACGATGTGCCGGCCGAGATCCTGGACCGGCTGGAGGTCCACCCGGTGACGGATGTCCGCCAGGTCCTGGACCTCGCCCTGTCCCATGCGGAGCGGGAGCGGGAGGTCCCGGCGGCGGCGTAGGGGCGGGGCGCGGGTCTGGCGGGGTGACGGTGCCCGGGGGCGGGAAGTGCACCAAACCCGGGGCCGCCCGGTTTGTGAGTATGGCGGGCCGCCCGGGGGTGCGTTGTGCGGCGAAACCCGGGGCCGCCCGGTTTGTGAGTATGGCGGGCCGGGTCGGACCGTCAAGGGCGCTCCCTTCGGTCGCGTCGCTGCGCGATGGCCTTCGGCCCCCCTTGACCGTCCGCCCCGTCCCGCTGGTGCAGATGAGTGTCGGGCGGCCCCGGGGAGCGGGGCCCCACCTGAGCCCCGGGAGTGGCCGCGCTTTCGTCGGTGACCTCAGCCCGTCCGATGGGGCAAGACACGCACCGGGTTCGGGGGTTGCGGGCCCCGGCTCGGCGGCCGACGGCCGTCTGTTGAGCCGAGACGACGCCCAATCCGAGGTGAGACGAGACCAAGCGGCCGAGGGGGCCCGCAAGTAGGCCATAAACCCCGGCAAATCGGACAGGATTGAGGCTCGGTGGACTCCTCATGGCGCCTGATGTCGCCACACCTCGGCCAGACCGGCCTGACGGCCGCACAGCCGGGGCCAAGCCCCTCCCGGCCTGCCGCACGCGACACCCACCCACCACCCGACAGCCGCCGAGCCCAGGCCGGGCCCATCCCGAGGCGACTGCGCGCCACCACCACCCGGCGGTCGCTTGGCCGGGGCCGGGCCCATCCCGGACCTGTCGCGCCGTCTGCCCCCACCGGCCTGCGGCCGCTGAGCTGGTCGGGCCCATACCGAGGC
This sequence comes from Streptomyces mabaensis, assembly GCF_053763515.1. Classification (NCBI taxonomy): domain Bacteria; kingdom Bacillati; phylum Actinomycetota; class Actinomycetes; order Kitasatosporales; family Streptomycetaceae; genus Streptomyces; species Streptomyces mabaensis. The sequence continues at coordinate 9,627 of NZ_JBSOPZ010000051.1, read as the reverse complement.
GACCGCGCACCACCCACCATCCGACAGCCGCTAAGCCGGGGCCAGCCCCCTCCCGGGCCGATTGCGCATCACCCACCATCTGGCGGCCGCTGAGCCGGGGCCGGGCCCACCCCGGAGAGACCGCGCCCCGCAACCACTCACCGGCCTGCGGCCGGGGGCGGGCCCGGGCCAACCGATCAGCAGTCCCGGGGCCCGGCTCCGGGGGCCGCCCCCTCAACAAGCAGTAGCGGTGGAGGGACGGGAGTCCAGGGTGGCCGTAGGCCATCGCGCAGCGACGCGACGAAGGAGCGCCCTTGACGCCCGGCCTGGAGCCGCCATCATCACCGGTCGGGCGGCCCCCCACCCGAACCACCCGCCCCTGGGCACGGATCTCCCCACCCGCCCACCCGCCCACCGGCCCGCGGCCGCTTGGCCGGGGCCGGCCGTCCCCGAGGCGACTGCGCGCCGCCCACCGGCCCGCGGCCCGCTTGGCCGGGGCTGGGCCCATCTCGGGCCTGCCGCGCCCCCTAACCACCCACCACCCACCACCCCCCGGCCCGCGGCCGCTGAGCCGGGGCCGGGCTCGTCCCGGGGCGGCGCTCCCGCGTGCGGATGCCGCCGCTCACCGCGCACCGTGCCGCGCCGTCGTGGGGCGGCTGCCGCTGCGAAATACTGTGCCGTCGGGAAAACAGGGGGAAGCAGGGGGAACCGGAAGGAATGGGAGCAGCTGTGCATGGACCCGGAGACCAGGAGTTCCTCGCGCTGGAGCGGGAGCTGTCTGTCTTCCTCCGGCGTGCCCGCGCATCCTCGGGCGAGATGGCCCGCGAGGTCCATCCCGAGCTGGAGCCCGCCGCGTACGGCCTGCTCGTACGCCTGGAGGAGACCGGCCGTCAGCGGGCCACCGAGCTCGCCGCCTACTTCGGCGTCGGCAAGGCGACCATGAGCCGGCAGCTGCGCGCGCTGGAGGATCTCGGCCTGGTGACGCGCGAGCAGGACCCCGCGGACGGCCGCGCGTTCCTGGTCCGGCTCACCGACGAAGGGCGCGCGCGCTTCCTTCGCGTACGGGACGCGCGGCGCAGCCGGTACATGCGCAAGCTGGCCGGCTGGGACCGCCGCGAGGTGGCCGAACTGGCCCGGCTGCTGAACCAGCTCAACAAGCGCGCCGAGGCGTGAGACCCACCCACCCCCCGCCTACAGCCCCACCCACCCTCCGCCTACAGCTCCGCGTACACCACCGACGCGTCGTCGTGCCGCTTCCACCGCCCGACGGCCCGTCCGCCCGTGTCCGCCTCCTCCAGCGCCCGTACCCGGCCGATCAGGCCGGACGGGCCCTCCTTGCGCAGGACCGCCAGGCAGTCCGCCCAGTCGCCCTCCCCGAAGACGTCCGTCCAGCAGCTCGCGCCGTCGGTCAGCGCCGCGACCGTGCGGACCTCCGTACGCGGCGACACGCCGGTCACCGCGAGCTGCGCCACCGCGGGGTCCGCGGCCGCGGTGAAGAAGCCGCCCTCCGCGTTGCGCAGCGCGTCGATCGCCGCCAGTGAGCGGCGCGTCTCCCGCGGGATACGGCTCAGCCGGTCGTCCGCGATCGCGGTCACCCCGCCGTCCGGCGCCTCCAGCAGCAGGACGCAGTCGCAGAGGACCAGATGCTCGACCCGCTCGGCGTCCCAGCGCGCCACGGCGACGGTTGCCTGAGGCGTACGTACGTGAGAAAGGTCACACGTGTCGCGATGGGCGTCGGCGGTGCGCCTGATTGCCTCCGCGAGGATCTCCCGCAAGGTCAGCTCCCGCCGCGAACCGGACAGTTCGACCAATGCGCCGCCGAGCCGCGCGGTGAACCAGGGCACGTCGTGCACACAGCCGGCGTCGCCCTGTGGAGGTGTCACACCGTCCAGCGCGACCAGCACGCCACCCCGGCCCGAGGCTGGTAGGGCCGCTGATACCCAGTCCTCGTTGGGGCGAGCGGGGTCGCCGGGGACCGAGGCGAGTTCGATGCGCATACGGCAAGTCTGCACGAGCTCTGCATGAGCTCTTCACGACATCGGCCGGACCAAGGTCAATTGGCCCATACCAGCAGGTCAGGCCCGCCTGCGGCTGGAATCAGCCACTCCGGGAAGCTGTGGGCGCGCATCCTGCCAAAGCCCGCCGCGAAGTTTCAACCGGCGTGCCGCACCATCCCCACATCGACCCCTCGATACGGAAGGGGCCGAGTTGTTTGCCAACTCCTGAGTGATGTTCACTCGTTCGGGTGGCCAGGCGGGCGATGCTCGCCCCCCTCCCAAACACACTGGAATGGTCGGAAGCCGTACCGAGGATGTACGAGGGGTGGGGGCGCTTACTTGTTGACCGGCCGTCACCTCGGCCTCACGAGTAGACGAGTCAAGATTGCGAGCACCGGTGCAGAACAAGCGGTCTCGGGGCAACAGCCAAGGCACGGCGGGCACAACGGGCACGGCCGGCACGGCGGGATCCGAGCGCACCGTACGGGTGCGCAGCCGGCTGATCATCGCCGTCGCCGCGGTCGGCATCACCGTCCTCGCGGCAGGCGCCCCCTCCATCGTCACCGCCTCCGCAGAGCTGAACGAGTCGCAGCGGCTGGTCACTCTCGCCCAGCAGAGCCGCCAGACCGTCACCCTCGCGCACTCCCTCGCCGATGAACGGGACGAGGTCGCCGTCTTCATCGCCGCCGGCCGCGGCGGCAGCGCCGCAGACGCAGAAGGCACCGCAGACGCCGAAGGCGCCGAAGGCACCGAGTCGGACGCGGACGACAAGCGGCGGCCGCCCAAGGTCTCCGAGGAGCGCACGGCCCGCGTCGACCGCCAGATCGCCGAGATCACCCCGGACGCCCCCGCCGACCTCCGCCGCGACCTGGAGCGGATCGCCACCGTCCGCGCGGCGGCCCTCACCGGCAAGGGCTCGGCCATCGACGCCCACCAGGCGTACTCCGAGGTCATCGGCGAACTCCTCGGCCTCGCCGGACAGCTCGCCGAGAAGACGCCGCCGCGCGCCGGCGAAGCCCTCGGCACCGCGCGTGCGCTGGTCCCCCTCGGCCAGGCCGTCGAGCAGTCCTCCGCCACCCGCGGGCTGACCCTCGGTGCGCTGGCCGTGCCCCGCGGGGAGGACCCGGAGCCGCAGTACAACCCGGTCACCGGACGCTGGGAGACCGCCGAGAACACCGCCGGGGACGGCGACCGGGACGCGCTCACCGCCATCGCGCAGCAGTCGCGCGTACGCGAACAGGCGGCCCTCGCCGACTTCCGGCGCACCGCCCGGCCCGACGCCCGTGACTCGCTGGCCTCCACCGTCACCGGTCCCGAGGTCAAGACCGCCGAGGACTACCTCGGCCGCCTGACCGACCAGCCGACCCTGTCCAAGAGCGAGCGCAAGCTCGACCGGGAGCGCGTCGACGCCGCGCTCTCCGCCCGGATCGACCGGATGCGCAGCGTCGAGTCGTCCCTCGCCTCCGACCGGGCCGATGCCCTCGCGCAGCTGCGCGACGACGACGTCACCGCCCTGGAGATCCGCATCGGCTTCCTCGCGGTGTGCCTGCTGATCGCCCTGGGTGTCGCCATGGCCGTCGCCCGTACGCTGACCCGCCCGCTGGCGGTCCTGCGGATCGGCGCGGCCCGCCTCGCGGCCTCGGAGTCGCCCGCAACGGAGGAACCGGTCCGGTTCACCGGCCGCAACGACGAGTTCGCCGCGGTCGTACGGTCGATCAACACGCTCCAGGAGCAGACCGCGCAGGTGCACGAGCGCGCCACGCGGCTCGACGCGGACCGTACGAAGCTGATCGCCCGCAACGAGAAGCTGGCCACCGAGCGCAGCGCGCTCACCGAGCAGCTGGCCGAGCTGCGGACCGGCCTCGAACAGCAGCGCCGCACACTGACCACCACCTCCGTCAGCCTCTCGCTGCGCACCCTCGGACTGGTCGAGCGTCAGCTCACGGTCATCGAGCAGCTCGAAGCCCGCGAGCAGGACCCGGATCAGCTCGCCACGCTCTTCAAGCTGGACCACTTCGCCACGGTCATGCGCCGCCACAGCGAGAACCTGCTGGTCCTCGCGGGCGCGGAACACGGCCAGGGCCACCCCGGTCCGGTGCCGCTCGTGGACGTCATGCGCGCCGCCGTCAGCGAGATCGAGCGGTACGAGCGGATCGACATCCAGTCCCTGCCGCCGCACGCCCGGATCGCGGGCCACGCGGCCGACGACATCAGCCACCTCGTCGCCGAACTGCTGGAGAACGCGACGATGTTCTCCCCGCCGGACGCCCGGGTGCAGCTCTCCGGCTGGCTGCTGGAGAGCGGCGAGGTCATGCTCTCCGTCCAGGACGAGGGCATAGGAGTGACCGCCGGCCGTATCGAGGAGCTGAACGAGCGCCTCGCGAACCCCGAGGCGTACGAGACCGAGAGCGGCTCCGAGAGCATCATGGGGCTGGGTCTTTACGTCGTGGCGCGGCTGGCCGCGCGGCACGGGGTACGGGCCGAACTGCGCGCCCAGAAGCAGGGCGGCGGCACGGCGGCGGTCGTGGTCGTACCGACGTCCCTGCTGCCCGCCACGCCGCTGTCCGAGCCGGCGCACACGCCCGCGGTGCCGGGTGCGCCCGCGCTGAACCTGCCGGGGTCGGTCGCGGAGGCCAACTCCAACGCGCTGCCCGGCCGTTCCGCGCTGCTGACGGGTCAGGACCCGCTGGTCGCGCTGGCGGAGCGTACGGTCCGGGAGGCGGACGCGGAGCCCGCGCACGAGCGGGCCGCCGAGGCGGAGCCGGCCGTGGCGGCCGGCGAGGCCGCGGCGGTGCGGCCGCCGGCCGAACCGGAGGCTCCGGCGCCCACCGGCGCACCGGCGCCGCCCGCACCCGCCACCGAGGCGCCCGGCGACGCGGCCGCACCCGCACCCGCCCCCGTGCCCACCGGCGAGCAGGAGCCCGCCGCCCCGCACATGCCGGCACCCGCAGCCCCGTACGCACCGGCACCCGCCGCCCCGCACGTACCGGCACCCGCCGCCGAGGCCCAGCCCACCGACGTGCCCGAGCCCCACGCCGAGGCCCGGCCCGTCGACGTGCCCTCGCCCGCCGGGGCCGCCGAGCAGCAGCCTCAGTGGGAGCGCATCACCGACAAGGGGCTGCCCAAGCGCACGCCCAAGGTCGTCTCGCCCGGCGGCGCACCCGCCCCGGAGCGCACCGGCAAGGTCGACGCGGAGCAGCTGCGCCGCCGGCTGGGTGGCTTCCACCAGGGAGCCAAGGACGGCAGGCGCGACGTCGAGACCGAGATCGCCGCACGGACCGAGGACGAGGGGGACACCGTCGAGGAGGCACGCACGTGACCGCGTCCAGTACGTACGGACTGAGCAGCCAGGCCCGCAATCTGCAATGGCTGCTGACCAATCTCGTCGAGGAGGTGCCGGGCCTGCTCTCCGTGGCGGTCGTGTCGTCCGACGGGCTGATGCTTCTCTCCTCCGACCCGGGGCAGACCGGCGCCCGCCAGGAGGGCCGGGAAGGCCCCAAGGGAGCGAGCGCGGACCTCGCCACGATCGTCTCCGGCATCGGCAGCCTCACCGCCGGTGCCGCGAAGCTGATGGACGCCGGCGGCGTGAAGCAGAGCATGGTCACCATGGAACTCGGCAGCGTCTTCGTCATGTCGATCAGCGACGGCTCGCTGCTCGGCGTTCACGCCACCCCGGACTGCGACATGAGCGTCGTGGCGTACCACATGGCGCTGTTCGTCGGCCGCGCCGGCCACGTCCTCACCCCCGAACTCCGCAGTGAACTGCGCAAATCCATGGAGAGCGCCCAGTGACGCCCGCCAAATCAGCCGCCCAGCTACCCGTCCGCGGTGGTGAGAGGCGTACCGCCCGGGTACGCCCGTACTCGCTCACCGGCGGCCGCACCCGCTTCGGACACGTTCTGCTCGTCGAGACGTTCGTCGCCGCGCTCGAAGCGCCCGAGGAGCGGCGCGAGCTGACGAACGGCGGCCCCGGCCCGCGTGGCGTGATGCCGGAGATGCAGGCCATCGTCGAGATCTGTCGCCGGATGCGTACGGTGGCCGAGATCTCGGCGCTGCTGAAGATGCCGCTCGGCGTGGTGCGGGTACTGCTCAGCGACCTCGCCGACCAGGGAAAGATCCGCGTGTACGGGACAGGACACGGCGCAGGCCGGCCCGAGCGCGCGCTGCTCGAAAGGGTGCTGAGTGGACTCCGCCGTCTCTGAGAGGCACGTCGCCGACACGGCCACCGAAACCGGCACCGGCAGCACCGGCACCGACACCACCGGCACCGGCGCCACCACCGATGCCGAACAGGGTGCGCAGGCCTGGCAGACGGACCGCACCCGGGCCCCGATAGCCACCAAGGTCGTCGTCGCCGGCGGCTTCGGCGTGGGCAAGACGACCTTCGTGGGTTCCGTTTCGGAGATCACCCCGCTGCAGACCGAGGCGGTGATGACCGAGGCCAGCGAGGACACCGACGATCTGACCGCTACCCCGGACAAGGTCACGACCACCGTCGCGATGGACTTCGGCCGGATCACGCTCGACGACGACCTCGTGCTGTACGTCTTCGGTACACCGGGCCAGCAGCGCTTCTGGTTCATGTGGGACGACCTGGTGCGCGGTGCGATCGGCGCCGTCGTGATGGCCGACACCCGCCGGCTGCCCGACTGCTTCCCCGCGCTGGACTACTTCGAGAGCTGCGGACTGCCGTACGTCGTCGCGGTCAACCAGTTCGAGGGGACACCCGTGTACGAGGCCGAGGACGTCCGGGAGGCCCTGACGGTCCCGCCGCACGTGCCTGTTGTGATCATGGATGCGCGCCGCCGGGTCACGGTCGTCGAATCGCTGCTCGCGCTCGTCGGCCACGCGCTGGACGTGACCCCGGAATAGCCGCCACGGCACAGTGCCCACGGCAGCCCCGGCACGCAGCAGTCCGGCACGCAGCAGCACCCGCACCCGCTCGTACGTACTCAGACACCCGTAGAGAGAAGAACCTCGCCATGCGGAAGATACTCATCGTCGGAGCCGGTCAGTCCGGTCTCCAGCTCGCCCTCGGACTCCAGTCGCAGGGGTACGAGGTCACCTTGATGTCCAACCGCACGGCGGACGAGATCCGGACCGGCCGGGTCATGTCCACGCAGTGCATGTTCCACACGGCGCTCCAGCACGAGCGGGACCAGAAGATCAACTTCTGGGAGAGCCAGGCCCCGCGCATCGAGGGCCTCGGCGTCTCGGTCGCGGGCCCCGACTCCTCCCGCGTCATCGACTGGGTCGGCAAACTGGACGGATACGCCCAGTCCGTCGACCAGCGGGTGAAGATGGCCGGCTGGATGGACACCTTCGCGCAGCGCGGCGGCCAGCTCGTCATCCACGGCGCGGCCGTCTCGGACCTCGACTTCTTCTCCCGCACCTACGACCTGGTCATGGTCTCGGCGGGCAAGGGCGAGCTGGTCTCGATGTTCGGCCGGGACGCGTCCCGCTCGCCGTACGACACCCCGCAGCGCGCGCTGGCAGTCGCGTACGTGCACGGCCTCGGCCCGCGCCCCGAGCACCCCGAGTACGACGCGGTGCGCTGCAACCTGGTGCCGGGCGTCGGCGAGCTGTTCGTCATGCCGACCCTCACCACCTCCGGCCGTGCGGACATCCTCTTCTGGGAGGGCATCCCGGACGGGCCGCTCGACGTCTTCCGCGGCGTCAAGGACCCGGCCGAGCACCTGTCCCTCACCCTGGAGCTGATGGAGAAGTTCACGCCCTGGGAGTACGCGCGCGCCACCAAGGTCGAACTGACCGACGCGGGCGGCACCCTGGCGGGCCGCTACGCGCCGACCGTACGCAACCCCATCGGCCGGCTGCCCGGCGGCGGGCTGGTGCTGGGTGTCGCGGACGTGGTCGTCGCCAACGACCCGATCACCGGGCAGGGCTCCAACTCGGCGTCCAAGTGCGCGGCGTCGTACCTCGCCTCGATCACCGAGCGCGGCGACCAGCCGTTCGACGAGACCTGGATGCAGTCCACGTTCGACCGCTACTGGCAGACGGCGCAGCACGTCACCAAGTGGACGAACGCGATGCTCGGCGTCCCGCCGGAGCACGTGCTGAACATCCTCGGCGCGGCCGGCCAGCTGCAGCCCGTCGCCGACCGTTTCGCCAACGGCTTCAACGACCCGGCGGACTTCGAGAACTTCTTCTACGACCCGGCGCTGGCCAACGCCTACCTGGCCGAGGTGTCCGGAGCCCCGGCCGCGGAGTAGCCCGCGTCCGAGTATCCCGTGTCCGGCCCCGCCGTCGCGTCCCGCGGAAGCGGCGGTGGGGTGTACGAGGCCAGGGCCGCCGCGCCCGGGTCCGGGCGGACCGCGCCCAGCACGGGGTTGGCGGCGATCGGCGAGACCTTGACCTGGGTGCCGGGGCGCGGGGCCTGGACGACCCGGCCGTGGCCCAGGTAGATCGCGACATGGGTGGCCTTGGGGAAGTAGATCACCAGGTCGCCCGGGCGCAGTGACCGCAGCGGCACCTTCGGGAGCCGCTTCCACTGCTCCTGGCTGGTCCGCGGGATGGTGCGGCCCGCGTGCGCCCAGGCCTGCGAGGTGAGACCGGAGCAGTCGAAGGAGCCGGGCCCCTCCGCGCCCCAGACGTACGGCTTGCCGATCTGGCGTACGGCGTACTTGACGGCCCTGCCGCCGCGCGCCGACGGCGCGCGGACGCCGGCCAGCTCGCCCGTGCCGAGCAGCTTCTCCTGGGCCCGGTCGGTCCCCTCCTGCTCCAGCCGGGCCAGCTCGGCGAGCTGGCCGTCGCTCAGCGAGGCGAGCTTCTCCTCGACCTCCGCCAGCCGTGCCCGCACCTCGTCCCGCTGCTTCTTCTGCCGCGTGGCCAGGACCTGCTGGGCGGCGAGTGCCTGGCGTGCCTTGGTGGCCAGCTCGTCGGCGCGCTTCTCGTGGCCGGTCAGCCGGGCCAGGGTCGTCGCCCGGTCGGCGACCTGGCGCCGGAGCAGGTGGCGCTGGTCGAGGGCGCCCTGCGGGTCCTGGGAGAGCAGCAGCCGCAGGTACGAGGAGTAGCCGGTCCGGCCCTGGTACTGCGCACGCGCCAGCTGCCCGGCCTCACCGCGGCTGTCGGTCAGGGCGAGGCGCGCCCGGGCGAGCGCGGCGCTCAGCTTCCGGGCCTCGGCCTGGCGCTGTTCGAGGGCTTCCGCCGTCCCGTTGTACGTCTCGGTGGCCTCCTCGGCCTTGCGGTACAGCTCCTGAAGTTGCGTCAGCAGGGTGTGGAGAGAGTCCTCCTCCCCGGCGTCCTCGGAGACCGGGCTACCGGACGCGGATGGGGACGGGGCGGTCGGATCGGCCCCGGCGGACGTCGCCGGCCCGCCCGTCGCCACCGCGGCCGCCACCACCGCCGTACACACCGAGCGCAGGAGTCTTCCTGACACGCGATCACCTCCGTGGGAGGGATCGTGGCACGGTCCGCGCGGCCAGGGCGGCACCGGCGGGTGAAGCGGCGTACAGGACTCACTCGACCGGCGTCACACCGGCGTGGGGGCTAGGCCCTGTCCGGCGGATCATGGCCGGGGCCACGACGTCTGGCACGGCACCTCGCCGCGTTGCCGGAATGCCCGAATAGCTCCGCTATTAGGGCACTCCGGCGCCTTGCGATGCAGCTCCGCATCCAAGGGCCTGGAAAAGAG
>NZ_JBSOPZ010000050.1:0-39659 GCF_053763515.1 Streptomyces mabaensis | reverse complement strand
GCTCCTTCCTCCGCCTTGCGATGCACGGCACCAGACCCCGCTCCCTGATCCGGCCTGATCCAAACGAGAGGCCCTAGCAGTCACGGCGTCATCCGGCCGTGCGCGGGATGCGCTTCTCCCAGGTGCGGTGGAACACGACCTCCGAACCGTCCCGGCACACCACCTCGTTGGAGGTGATGAAGTCGGCGGCGTCGCAGCTGATTTCCGAGCGGGTCTCGATCCGGGTGTCCCAGCCGAGCTCCGGCCGGTGCAGGCGGATCTTCCAGTCCGAGCGGGTGCGTGCGGACAGCGGGTCGTGCTCGTCGATCGTGTACGTCTCCAGCGCGTCCTCGGTGCATTCGAGGCCGTCCGGGTACACCCGCGTCCCGCCGTAGCGCGGGTCGACCTCCAGCCGCCACTCGCCGCTCGCGACGTCCCGTACGACCAGCCGCTCGGGGCGCTGCTCGTCCAGCGTCGCCGGGAAGGACACGCCCAGCGGCTCGGCCTGCTCCGGCTCCTCGAAGGTGATGGCGTCCGTCGTCGGGGTGCGGACCGGGAGTTCCAGCACGCTCGCCGCCGGCTCCAGGACCCAGCCGCCGGTGTGCGGTTGCGGCCAGATCCAGGGCCAGTACGCGGAGGACAGCGCGAGGCGGATCCGGTGGCCCGGCGGGAAGGCGTGGCCGATGCCGTTCAGCTCGAACGCCACGTTCTCGGTCGTGCCCGGCGGCCAGGAGGCCGCCCGCTCGCGGCCCTGGCGCGCGGCGAGGTTGAGCGCGCCCCGCGTGACCAGGGTGGAGGAGCCGTCCGGCGCGATGTCGCAGAGCCGGGCGATCACCTGGCCGGAGGGCACGTCGCAGCGCAGCCGCAGCCGGACCCGTGGGCGGCCCAGGATCTCGATACGGGAGTCCGGTGGCACCGGGAACTCGAAGCAGGCCGACCGGGCGTCCTCGTCGCGCTGGTCGGGCGGCAGGTCGGCGTCGTTGCCGAAGGGGAAGAAGCGGCCCGCGTCGAGGCCGGTGTGCTGCGGGGAGTCCACCGGCATGGGGGCGCCCTGGAGGGCGTACGGGACGGTGGTCACATGCGGGGACGGCCAGGACTCGTCGCCGACCCAGCGCCCCGGCAGCTCGGGGTAGGTGGTGGCGGGCGGGTGGGACTCGCTGATCCAGGAGCGCAGCAGCGGCTCGGACATGATTCCGCCCGCGCCGGAGGCGCTGTCGGACGCGGTGTCGCCCTTGAGGTGGTGGTCCCACCAGCGCAGGGTCTCCTGGAGGAAGCCGATGGCCGGGCCCGGCGGCAGCCCCCGGTCCGGGTACTGGTGCGACCACGGGCCGATGATTCCCCGTACCCGGTCGGCCGGCAGGTGCTCCACGAGCCGCAGGACCGTGTCGCGGTACGGGTCGTGCCAGCCGCCCACCGCCAAGACGGCCGCCTTGACCGCGGAGTAGTCCTCGCAGACGCTGCCGTGCCGCCAGTAGTCGTCGCGGGTCTGGTGGGCCAGCCAGGTGTGGAGGAACGGCTCGGTGTGTTCGAGGCGGTTCAGCCACATCTCCCGCCAGGCGTCGCCGACGTGCTCGGGATCGGGCGGCCGGGCGACGAAGGCGAGCATGGTGGCCGCCCAGGCGTGCATGTCCACGGCGAGGACCGAGCCGCCCATGTAGTGGACGTCGTTGTCGTACCGGTCGTCGGTCGAGCAGACGGTCACGATCGCCTTCAGCGGCTCCGGGGCGAGGGCCGCGATCTGGAGGCTGTTGAAGCCGCCCCACGAGATGCCGAACATGCCCACCTTGCCGTTGCACCAGGGCCGTGCGGCCAGCCAGTCGACCACCGCGGCCCCGTCGGCCAGCTCCACCGCGGAGTACTCGTCGCCGGGGACGCCCTCGCTGTTGCCGTGCCCGCGCACGTCGACCCGTACGGACGCGTAGCCGTGGCCGGCGTACCAGGGGTGCCGCTGCCAGTCGCGCGGCGCGGTCCAGTCGCTCAGCCGGTACGGCAGGTACTCGAGCAGCGCCGGTACGGGCTCGTCGGTGGCCGGCCGCCACACCCGGGCGTAGAGCCTGGTCCCTCCCCCGGACAGCGGGATCCGGACGTCCTCGCGGGTCGTCTCGTACGGGAACTCGGTGCGGATCCTGGGCATGGGGTCACCTCAGTGGGCGGACAAAGGACCTACTCCTGATCGTATGAGCTGATCAAGAACATACCGGGGCTGATCGCACCGCGCGCGTGAGGTGACGGGCAGGCGCTCACGGTGATCGAAAGTGGACCGGATACGCTGACTTGAGTGAAGGCAGCGACACATCGACAATCCGTGTGATCGTCAGCAGACAGGAGTACCCCTCGTGACCGTCGTCGGGCCGTTCGGACTGAGCGTGCGGGACCAGGCTCTTGAGACCGATGTCCAGGCCGGTCTGGCCGCTGTCGAGGAGGGGCTGCTCGATGCCTGCAAGAGCGAGGTCCCGTTCATCACGGAGGCCGCGCAGCATCTCGTGCGCGCGGGCGGCAAGCGGTTCCGGCCGCTGCTGGTGATGCTCGCGGCCCAGTTCGGGGACCCCTACGCGCCCGGCATCGTGCCGTCCGCCGTGGTTGTCGAACTGACGCACCTCGCCACCCTGTACCACGACGATGTGATGGACGAGGCGGACGTACGCCGCGGGGTGGACAGCGCCAACGCCCGCTGGGGCAACTCGCTCGCCGTCCTCACCGGAGACTTCCTCTTCGCCCGCGCCTCGCACATCCTGGCCGACCTCGGGCCGGAGGCCGTACGCATCCAGGCCCAGGCGTTCGAACGTCTGGTCACCGGTCAGATCCTGGAGACGGCCGGGCCGCGCGACGGCGGCGAACCCGTCGAGCACTACCTCGACGTGATCTCCGGCAAGACCGGTTCGCTGATCGCCGTCTCCGGCCGCTTCGGCGCGATGATGTCCGGCGCGGACGAGTCGGTCGTCGACATCCTCACCCAGTACGGCGAGCGGCTCGGCACCGCCTTCCAGCTCGCCGACGACGTCCTCGACATCGCGTCCGACTCGCACGAGTCGGGCAAGACCCCGGGCACCGACCTGCGCGAGGGCATCGCGACCCTGCCGGTCCTGCACCTGCGGGCCCGGGCCGCCGCGCACGGCGACCCGGCCGACCTGGAGCTGGTCGGGCTGCTGGACGGCGACCTCGCGGACGACGCGCAGCTCGCCGAGGTGCTGCGCCGGCTGCGGACGCACCCGGCCCTGGAGCAGGCCCGGCGGGACACCGTCCGGTACGCGGAGGAGGCGCGGGCTACTTTGGCGCCGCTTCCGGAGTGCTTTGCGAAGTCGGCGCTCGAGGAGCTGTGCGACGCGGTGGTCCACCGGGCGGGCTGACCGTCCGGTCCACGCCGTCCAGCCCGGCGAGCAGCTGCCCGACGGGGGAGAGGCCCGCCGCGAGCTCCTCGCAGAGCGCGCATGCGGCGAGATGGGCGGGGAACCAGGCGAGGTCCTCGTCGTCCAGTACGCCCAGGACGTAGGCGCCGACGTACACATGCGGATTCTCCGCGTGCGGGTCGTCGGGCGTCACGTGTCACTCACCTCCCACGGAAAGAGAGAGGGACCCGTCGCGGCCGCTGCTCGCGACGGATCCCTCTCGCCGGTGCGGGCTTCTCATGGGGGATTCGGTAGCCCGCTGCTTCCTGTCGATGAATACGGCGGGGTGCGGCGGGGCGTTCAGTTCACTGCTGTGACTCAGGTCACATCCGTCGCGTTCGGTTCGTGCGCGGCTGCGTTCCGTGTGCTCCGGTCCCCTACTGGACGGGTGGGGTGCGGCGGACTCTTGTCATCCCAGAGCAGTAGGCCGAGTTGAGCCCGGGGGCTGACGCCATCGGCCGTCCGTTTTGGTCAGATGGAACGCATCGACCACGGAGGTAGGGCACACCATGGCACCGAACAGTCCCACTACGAGCACCGACGAGGGCGCGGCCCCGGCGGCCGGCCGCCGCAGGGCGGCACGTTACGCCGTGCCGGTCGCGGTGGCAGGGGTGGCGGCGGCGACCATCGGGCTCGTCCCGGCGCTCGCCGCTTCCAGCGGCGACCCCGACCTGCCGAAGATCTCGGCGCAGCAGCTCATCGAGAAGATGGCCGCGTCGGAGACCGAACAGCTCTCCGGCACAGTGAAGATCAGGACCGACCTCGGTATCCCGTCCCTGGGCGGCCTGGCCTCCGGCCTGGGCGGCTCGGACGACGAGCCCGGCTCGTCCGCGGCGCCCGAAGCGAAGCTGATGGAGCTCGCGTCCGGCACGCACACGCTGCGCGTGGCGGCCGACGGTCCGGAGCGGCAGAAGCTCTCCATCCTGGACGGCGATGCCGAGTACAGCCTCATTCACAACGGCGACGACGTCTGGGGATACGACAGCAAGTCCAAGGAGGCGTACCACGCGAAGTCCCCCGCGGGGGAGCAGGGTGAGGGCAAGCACGACGAGAAGCTCCCGGAAGGTGTGCCCACCACCCCGAAGGCGCTGGCCGAGGAAGCACTCAAGGCGGTGGACGAGACGACGTCCGTCACCGTCGGCGGTACGGCGCAGGTGGCCGGCCGGGACGCGTACCAGCTGGTCATCAAGCCCAAGCAGGCCGGCTCGACGATCGGTTCGATCAAGGTCGCGGTGGACGCGGAGAACGGCGTCCCGCTGAAGTTCACGCTCACGCCGAGCGGTGGCGGCAAGGCCGCGGTCGACGCGGGCTTCACCAAGGTCGACTTCGGCAAGCCGGCCGCGGGCACGTTCGACTTCACCCCGCCCAAGGGCACGAAGGTGACGGAGGCGGACGAGCTCGACGCGCCGCAGGGCGGGCCGCAGGGCAAGCCGCACGACAAGGGCGGCAAGTTCGACGGGCCCGCCGGGGAGCTGGAGGGCCTGGAGGACTTCGAGGGCCTGAACGTCATCGGTGAGGGCTGGACCTCGATCGCCGAGATCGGCGCGCCGGGCGGCGAGGGCATCCCCTCCGGGAAGAACGGCGATCTGCCGCCCGAGGCCCAGCAGTTCATGGACTCGCTGGGGGACAAGGTGACGGGCGAGTTCGGCTCGGGGACCGTGTTCTCCTCCCGCCTGGTCAACGCCCTGATGACGGACGACGGCAAGGTCTACGTCGGCGCGGTCACGAAGGACGCGCTCGTGAAGGCGGCGAACGAGGCGAAGTAGTTCCGCTGCCCGCACGGCCCGGCCGCCGTACCGTCAGTACGGCGGCCGGGCAGTGCGCGATCAAGTCCGCGCGGCCGGGGCCTCGGTGAAGAAGCTCTTCGCGCGGATCAGCGCCGCCTCGTCCGCGTGCAGGTCGCCCGGCTGTGAGCCGTTGCCGAACAGCACGCCGCGCCAGCGCATGTCCAGGTACCCGGCGCTGGAACGCAGCGTCCCGGTCAGCGGCGCCGCGACCGACGGGTCGGGGTCCGCGAGGACGGTCACGCCCCAGAGGTTACGGCCCGCCATGCGCTGCTTGAAGTCGATGCCGGGCGTCTCCATCCAGCCCGACCAGTGGTCCAGGTACCGCTTCGTACTGGTCGAGACGGAGTACCAGTACAGCGGCGAGGCGATCACCAGGTCGGTCGCCTCCAGCGTCGCGTCGAGGAGCTGTGCGGCGTTGCCCTCGGGGGCGGGGTAGCTGCCGTCGCCCGTGTGCCGCAGGTCCTCGAAGTCGGGCAGGGGCAGGTCGGCGAGCCGGATCCAGCGCTGTTCGGCGCCGGGCGGCAGCTGTTCGGCGGCGAGGCGGGCGAGTGCTTCGGTGTTTCCGCCGGTGCGGGCGGAACCGAGCAGGAACAGGAACGTGCGGGCCATGGGCGTCTCCTCAGGCGACTGCATGCATGCGCAGTATATGCACATGCATGCAGTCGTGGTGGTCGGCCCGGTGGCCCGTCGGCTTAGAAGGTGAGCTTCCAGCTGTCGATCTTGCCGACGTCCTGGGCAGCCACGTCCTGGACGCGCAGCTTCCAGGCGCCGTTCGCGGCCTCGCTGGAGGCGTTCACCGTGTACGTGGTGATCACGTTGTCCGCCGAGTCGTTGGAGCTGGCCGACTTCAGCCGGTACGCGGTCCCGTCCGGGGCCACCAGGTCCACGACCAGGTCGCCGCGCCAGGTGTGCTTGATGTCCACCCCGACCTTGAGCGTGGCGGGCGCGTTGCCCGTCCGGCCCGCGACCGTGACGGTCGAGGTCACCGCGGCGCCGTTGTCCGGGATCGCGACGTCGGCGGTGTTCTCGTACACGTCACCGGGCGGTACGGGCGTCTCGGTGCCCAGCGTCCAGACCGCGTGGGCGATCGCGTCGCTGTTGCGGTCGAGCGCGGTGTCGTTGATGTTCGACGTGGTGTCGCAGGACGAGTGGTAGCAGCGGTCGAAGGCCTGGCCGGCGGTGCCGCCCCACTTCTGGGCCTGGGCGGAACTCTTCGTACGGCTGGCGCCGGTGAAGAGACCGCCGACCGGTATGCCGACGTTCTTGAAGGACGCGTGGTCGGAGCGGCCGTCGCCCTCGGTCTCGATCTCGGTGGGGACGCCGATGCCGGCGAAGTAGTCCTTGAAGGTCTTCTCGATGGCCGGGTCGTCGTCGTAGACGAAGTAGCCGGGGTTGGGCGAGCCGATCATGTCGAAGTTCAGATACCCGGAGAACTTCGAACGCTCGGTGGTGGGCAGCTGGTTGACGTAGTACTTGGAGCCGACCAGGCCCAGTTCCTCCGCTCCCCACCAGCCGAACCGGAGGTGCTTGGTCGGCTGAAGCTGCGCGCGGGAGACGGCGAGCGCGGTCTCCAGTACGGCGGCCGAGCCCGAGCCGTTGTCGTTCATCCCGGCACCGGAGGACACGGAGTCGAGGTGCGCGCCGGCCATCAGGACCGAGTTGGGGTCACCGCCCGGCCAGTCGGCTATCAGGTTGTAGCCGGTGGCACCGCTGGAGGTGAACGTCTGGAGGGTGGTGGTGAACCCGGCGGCGTCCAGCTTGGCCTTCACGTAGTCGATCGAGGCCTTGTAACCGGCCCTGCCGTGGGCGCGGTTGCCGCCGTTGTTGGTGGCGATGGTCTGGAGCTGGGTGAGGTGGGCCTTGACGTTGGCGATCGGTATGTCGGGCGCGGCGACGGCGGGCGCGAGCGCGGGCGTCGGCGCGGCTGTCGCCGCGGCTGTCGCCGCGGGGGCGGCGGAGGCGAGCAGGCCGGCGACGGCCAACGCGGCGGCTGCGGCCATGGGTCTGGACACGGAGAGAGTCACGTGGGGGCTCCGGATTCCGAACGGGGACAGGACGGAACGTGCGAGACGCCCTGCGACAGGCGGTGTCACAGGGCGTTGGAGCTGTGCGAACTGCTGAAACCGCTCAGGCGGTTGGTGCGGCGGTGCGTGCCTGATGTTCAGCGAGAGTTTGACTCTCCGTCAAGAGCGGAAACCGGTCACGGATGTTCGGATTGCGAACCGCGCGGGCGGCCGGGCGCGGGACGCCGGCGTGCAGGTCGAGGTGGAGCCGGTTCCTGACCGTCTTGCCCTCGGGTACGCGCTGGAAGAGCAGCCGGCGCCCGAGGCTGGTTCCGCTGTCCTGCCCGTGCGGGTCGTCCGGATGGCGGACGGCGGCGAAATCGCGCCAGGCGGCGCGGCCGTGCGCGCGGCCGGCTCTTTCTGCACCGGTGAGACGGTGAGGATCTCGTCCTGACGACAGCCGCAAGGGCCGAACAGGATCAGACCGTCGTCTCGGCGGCCTCCCGGATGCTGGCTGCCATGGCCCGACGGGAGCCGGGCAGTGTCGAGCTGCTGCTCGACATAGTGCCGGAGGCGTTTCCGTGGGTGCGCTTCCTGCCCGAGACCGATGTCCGTTCCTTCGCGGTCGAATTGGTCGACACGATGCGAGCCACCGACGCGCTGGGCAACAGCGCCGCAGTGGCGCAACTGCTGGTGGCATGGCAGCACACGGCCGAGGTGCACTCCGATCCGGACCTGCTGGCCGCACTCGCCAGGGACCACGACGAGGACTACGGCCCTGCCGCCGACCCGAGGGCACTCCCATGACAGCGGGCCGCGGCGACCGCGCCGCGCCCCGGCCCCGGAAGGACCGGCTACCCGAAGGCCACCGATCGCTGACCGCTGTCGGCGGGAACGTCAGCCGGCGGAAGGGGCGCCCCCGTGGGGGCGCCCCTTCCGTGGTCGTCGTCGCCTCAGCTCGAAGCCGGGGCGCGCTCCGCCTTGGGTGCTCGCTCCGTCTGCGGTGTCCCCAGGGCCGGGGCCTCCGGCTGCAGCCGGAGCGCGTCGGTGCGCGTACGGCGGGCCGTACGCAGCGCGTCCCAGGTCAGGATCGCCAGAGCCGCCCACACCAGTGAGAAGCCCGCCCACTTCTCCGGCGGCATGGCCTCATGGAAGTACAGGATGCCGAGCAGGAACTGGAAGACCGGAGTCAGGTACTGGAGCAGGCCCAGGGTGGACAACGGGACCCGGATCGCCGCCGCGCCGAAGCAGACCAGCGGGGCCGCGGTGACCACACCGGCCGCGACGAGCAGCGCGGCGTGGCCGGGTCCGGACGTACCGAACGTGCCGGAGCCGGTCGAGCCCAGCCACAGCAGAAAGCCGAGCGCCGGCAGGAACTGCACCGCCGTCTCCGCGGCGAGCGATTCCAGCCCGCCGATGTTGACCTTCTTCTTCACGAAGCCGTACGTGGCGAACGAGAACGCCAGGACGAGGGAGATCCACGGCGGCCGGCCATACCCGACGGCCAGCACCACCACGGCGAGGAAGCCGATGGAGACCGCGGCCCACTGCGCCGGCCGCAGCCGCTCCTGGAGGAACAGGACGCCCATCGCGATGGTGACCAGCGGATTGATGAAGTAGCCGAGGGACGCCTCGACGACCTGGCCGTTGTTCACGGCCCAGATGTAGAGGCCCCAGTTGACGGTGATGACGGCCGCGGCGACCGTGATCAGCCCCAGCTTCCGGGGCTGCCGGACCAGCTCCGTGACCCATCCCCAGCGCCGCACCACGAGCAGGGCGATGCCGACGACGGCGAGGGACCAGACCATCCGGTGGGCGAGTATCTCGATCGCGCCGGACGGTTTCAGCAGAGGCCAGAAGAGAGGGACGAGCCCCCACATCCCGTACGCGCCGAAGCCGTACAGCAATCCCGCCCGCTGCTCACTGTTCCCCTTCACGGGCCCTCCTGACCTGCCTGCCCTGCCCTGCGCCAATTCCTCGAAGGTAACGCCGCGAGGGCCTGATGTCATACCCGTTTCGCCATACGGTCATGACAGGGGGCGCGTTCGGAACATAGGACGAGGCCCGGACCTCCTCGGGAGATCCGGGCCTCGCGCGAACAGCGGACGGTCAGCCGACGACCGTCCAGGTGTCGCCGCCCGCCAGCAGCGCGGACAGGTCGCCCTTGCCGTGGTGTTCGATGGCGGTGTCGAGCTGGTCGGCCATCTGGGTGTCGTAGACGGGGCGGTCGACGCTGCGCAGGACTCCGATGGGGGTCTGGTGCAGCGTGTCCGGGTCGGCGAGCCGGGAGAGGGCGAACGCGGTGGTGGGGGAGGCGGCGTGCGCGTCGTGGACGAGGATTTGCGACTCGTTGTCCGCGGTCACGGCGACGACCTTGAGGTCGCCGGTGGCCGGGTCGCGTACGACACCCTTCGAGCCGTCGGTGCCGAAGCGGATCGGCCGGCCGTGTTCGAGGCGGATGACGGCGTCCTGGGCCTGGTCCTTGTCCTTGAGGGCTTCGAAGGCGCCGTCGTTGAAGATGTTGCAGTTCTGGTAGATCTCGACCAGTGCCGTGCCGGGGTGGTCGGCGGCCTGCCGCAGGACTTCGGTGAGGTGTTTGCGGTCGGAGTCGATGGTGCGGGCGACAAAGGAGGCCTCCGCGCCGATCGCCAGGGAGACGGGGTTGAAGGGCGCGTCGAGGGAGCCCATCGGCGTCGACTTGGTGATCTTGCCGACTTCGGAGGTCGGGCTGTACTGGCCCTTGGTGAGGCCGTAGATCCGGTTGTTGAAGAGCAGGATCTTGAGGTTGACGTTGCGGCGGAGCGCGTGGATGAGGTGGTTGCCGCCGATGGAGAGTGCGTCGCCGTCGCCGGTGACGACCCAGACGGACAGGTCACGCCGCGAGGAGGCGAGTCCGGTGGCGATGGCGGGCGCGCGGCCGTGGATGGAGTGCATCCCGTAGGTGTTCATGTAGTACGGGAAGCGGGAGGAGCAGCCGATTCCGGAGACGAAGACGATGTTTTCCCTGGCCAGGCCGAGCTCGGGCATGAAGCCCTGTACGGCGGCGAGGACCGCGTAGTCACCGCACCCGGGACACCATCGCACCTCCTGGTCGGACTTGAAGTCCTTCATGGACTGCTTGGCCTCGGCCTTGGGGACCAGTGAGAGCGCCTCAGTCATTGATGGCCTCCTTGAGAGCCGTGGCAAGCTGCTCGGCCTTGAACGGCATGCCGTTCACCTGGTTGTACGACTGCGCGTCGACCAGGTAGCGGGCCCGCAGCATGGTGGCGAGCTGGCCGAGGTTCATCTCGGGCACCACTACCTTGTTGTAACGCCCCAGCACCTCGCCCAGATTCCGGGGGAAGGGGTTGAGGTGGCGCAGGTGGGCCTGCGCGATGGGGAGGCCGGCGGAGCGCAGCCGCCGTACCGCCGCGGTGATGGGTCCGTACGTCGATCCCCAGCCGAGCACCAGGGTGTGTGCGCCGTCCGGGTCGTCTACGTCGAGGTCGGGGACGGCGATGTTGTCGATCTTCGCCTGGCGGGTGCGGACCATGAGGTCGTGGTTGGCGGGGTCGTACGAGATGTTGCCGGTGCCGTCCTGCTTCTCGATGCCGCCGATGCGGTGTTCCAGGCCGGGGGTGCCGGGCACGGCCCAGGGGCGGGCGAGGGTGTGCGGGTCGCGCTTGTAGGGCCAGAACACCTCGGTGCCGTCCGGCAGCTCATGGTTGGGGCCCTGCGCGAACTGGACCCGCAGGTCGGGCAGCTCGTCGAGGTCGGGGATCCGCCACGGCTCGGAGCCGTTGGCCAGGTAGCCGTCGGAGAGCAGGAACACCGGGGTGCGGTAGGTCAGCGCGATCCGGGCGGCCTCGATGGCGGCGTCGAAGCAGTCCGCCGGGGTCTTGGGTGCGACGACCGGGACGGGTGCCTCGCCGTTGCGCCCGTACATCGCCTGCAGCAGGTCGGCCTGCTCGGTCTTGGTGGGCAGGCCGGTGGAGGGGCCGCCGCGCTGGATGTCGACGATCAGCAGCGGCAGCTCCAGCGAGACCGCCAGGCCGATGGTCTCCGACTTCAGCGCGACACCCGGCCCGGAGGTGGTGGTCACCCCCAGCGCGCCGCCGAACGCGGCGCCGAGGGCGGCGCCGATGCCGGCGATCTCGTCCTCGGCCTGGAAGGTCCGCACGCCGAAGTTCTTGTGCTTGGACAGCTCGTGCAGGATGTCGGAGGCCGGCGTGATCGGGTACGAGCCCAGATACAGGGGCAGGTCGGCCTGCTGCGAGGCGGCGATCAGCCCGTAGGACAGGGCGAGGTTGCCGGAGATGTTGCGGTAGGTGCCGGTGGGGAAGGCCTTCGTTGCGGGGGCGACCTCGTAGGAGACGGCGAAGTCCTCGGTCGTCTCGCCGAAGTTCCAGCCGGCCCGGAAGGCGGCCACGTTCGCCTCGGCGATCTGCGGCTTCTTGGCGAACTTGGTGCGCAGGAACGTCTCGGTGCTCTCGGTCGGCCGGTGGTACATCCAGGACAGCAGGCCGAGGGCGAACATGTTCTTGGACCGTTCGGCCTCCTTGCGGGAGAGGCCGAAGTCCTTGAGCGCTTCGATGGTGAGGGTGGTCAGCGGTACCGGGTGGACCTGGTAGCCGTCCAGTGAGCCGTCTTCCAGCGGGGAGGTGTCGTAGCCGACCTTGGCCATCGGCCGGGTGGTGAACTCGTCGGTGTTGACGATGATCTCCGCGCCGCGCGGTACGTCCGCGAGGTTGGCCTTGAGGGCGGCGGGGTTCATCGCGACCAGGACGTTCGGCGCGTCGCCGGGGGTGAGGATGTCGTGGTCGGCGAAGTGGAGCTGGAAGCTGGAGACGCCCGGCAAGGTGCCGGCGGGTGCGCGGATCTCCGCGGGGAAGTTCGGCAGGGTGGACAGATCGTTGCCGTACGACGCGGTCTCCGAGGTGAAGCGGTCGCCGGTGAGCTGCATCCCGTCACCCGAGTCACCCGCAAAGCGGATGATCACCCGGTCCAGACGGCGCACCTCCTTCTCACCGGAAGGCTTGCGCTGTTCCCCGACGACAGCCTCATCGGCCCCGTCGGCCTGTTCGGCTGGGCTACTGACCTGGCTGGTCACTGAACTGGACCTCCTTCGAGGCGGCGGCTCGGGCACGCCGGGCCGACCGGTCGTCCCCTATGCCCACCCTACGTCGGTAAGGGTGGCCTTCCCTGGACTGCTCATATAGTGGACCGTCTTTTGAGACATTCTCATGCTCATTGACAGATTGTCAGCTCACTAGGAGTTCAGATAGGTGAGCACGGCCAGCACGCGGCGGTGATCCCCGTCACTCGGGGAGAGGCCGAGCTTCAAGAAGATGTTGCTTACATGCTTCTCGACCGCGCCGTCGCTGACCACCAGCCGGCGGGCGATCGCCGAGTTCGTCCGGCCCTCGGCCATCAGGCCCAGGACCTCCCGCTCGCGGGGGGTCAGCCCCACCAGTACGTCCTGCTTCCGGCTGCGGCCCAGCAGCTGCGCCACGACCTCCGGGTCCAGGGCGGTGCCGCCCCGCGCCACCCGTACGACCGCGTCCACGAACTCCCTGACCTCGGCCACCCGGTCCTTGAGCAGATAGCCCACGCCCCGGCTGGATCCGGCCAGCAGCTCGGTGGCGTACTGCTCCTCCACGTACTGCGACAGCACCAGTACGCCGACTCCGGGGTGCTCGCGGCGCAGCTGGACCGCCGCGCGGACGCCCTCGTCGGTGTGCGTCGGCGGCATCCGCACGTCCGCGACGACGACGTCGGGCAGCATGGCCTGCGACGCGAGGTCCGCGATGGTCTTGATCAGCGCCACCGCGTCCCCTACGCCCGCGACGACGTCATGCCCCCGGTCGGTCAGCAGCCGGGTCAGGCCCTCCCGAAGCAGCACAGAATCCTCGGCGATGACCACCCGCACCTTGTCCTCCACGACTCCGCAGCCCCCCATGTCATCGGCTCCCCACCCGGGGTCAGCCCCAGCATCCCAGTATCCGGGGGCGCAGGCTGCGGAATTCGTCGTCCGGCGTGTGGCGGGTCGGGGGTGGGGGGCTCCTGCCGGGTTACTGACGCCAGGGGAGTTCCGCCGTGATCGTGGTCGGGCCGCCCGCCGGGGAATCGACGACCAGGAGCCCGTCGACCGCGCCGAGCCGCTCCGCCAGCCCCGCCAGTCCGCTGCCCGCACCGGTGTCCGCACCGCCCCGGCCGTCGTCGGTCACCTGGAGCAGCAGGCGGTCCTGTGCCCGCCAGACGTCGATGGAGGCGTGGTGGGCGTGGGCGTGTTTGCTGATGTTCTGGAGGAGTTCGGAGACGGTGAAGTAGGCGATGCCTTCGATGGCCTGGGCGGGGCGGGCGGGCAGGTCGACGGTGACTTTGACGGGGGCGGTGCAGCGTGCGGCGACGGAGGAGAGTGCGGCGTTCAGGCCGCGGTCGGTGAGGACGGCGGGGTGGATGCCGCGGGCGAGGTCGCGCAGTTCCTGGAGGGCGATCTTCACTTCGCCGTGTGCTTCGTCGACCATGCGGGCGGCGGCCTGGGGGTCTTCGGTGAGTTTCTCCTTGGCCAGGCCCAGGTCCATGGCGAGGGCGACCAGGCGGGCCTGTGCTCCGTCGTGCAGGTCCCGCTCGATACGGCGCAGATCGGCGGCGGCGGTGTCGACCACGACCCCGCGGTCCGACTCCAGCTCGGTCACCCGGGTGGCGAGCCGGGACGGTCCCAGCAGGCCGAGGACCATCACCCGGTCCACGGTCGTCAGGGCGCGGACGATCCACGGCGTGGCGAGCGTGAGGAGCAGCCCGAGCACGCTGGTCATCGCGAGCTCGAAGGGGCTGTCGAGGTAGAAGTTGCGCGTTCCGTCGCCGTACAGCTGGAGGCCGTCCTGCCCGGCGTACACCGGGAAGATCCATTGGTACAGCGGGTAGAGCAGCATCGCCCAGCCGTACAGCCAGAAGGTCAGCGCCACGCAGAAGGCGAACACGGCCCAGGGGAAGTGCAGCAGCGCGTACAGCAGGTGGCGCCAGGACACCCCGCTCTTGAGGACCCCGCCGATCCAGGCCATCGGGCCGCTCTTCTTCGTGCGGACCGGCTCCGGATCCGCCACGTCCAGGTCCAGCAGGGCGCGTGCCCGGGTCCGCTCCAGCGCGCCGAAGCCGCGGCAGGCGGCCAGGCCGGCGGCGAGTACCGGGACGCCGAGGAAGGTGACGAGCAGCCCCGCGCCCAGCGAGGTCATGGTGACCGCGAAGGTGAAGAGGGCGACGCTGATCGGCAGGCTCAGCATCAGATAGCCGAACTCGCGCCAGGTGCGGGCCTCGATCGGCGCGCGCAGCGCCGGCGGGAGGATGTGCTTCCTGTACTTCCGGGTCTCCGGTGCGTAATCCGTGGCCATCGATGTCGTCCGTTTCTGCTCTGCGGGCTGGTGTACGACCAGACTGCTGGGGAGGGGGCGCCCCGGGACATGCGGCCGGTCGGCGTCTTGGACCGGGGGTTTTCCCCACCCGGCGGCTACCGATCGCGCCAGGGGACCCGACGGCTACCGGTCCCGCCAGGGCAGTTCCGCCGTGATCGTGGTGGGCCCGCCGGCCGGTGAGTCGAGGACGAACAGCCCGTCGACCGCGCCGAGCCGCTCCGCGAGCCCGGCCAGGCCGCTGCCCGCGTCCAGCCGGGCACCGCCGCGCCCGTCGTCCCGTACCTGGATGAGCAGCCGCTCGTCCGCGCGCCAGACGTCGACGGAGGCGTGGTGGGCGTGGGCGTGTTTGCTGATGTTCTGGAGGAGTTCGGAGACGGTGAAGTAGGCGATGCCTTCGATGGCCTGGGCGGGGCGGGCGGGCAGGTCGACGGTGACTTTGACGGGGACGGTGCAGCGTGCGGCGACGGAGGAGAGTGCGGCGTTCAGGCCGCGGTCGGTGAGGACGGCGGGGTGGATGCCGCGGGCGAGGTCGCGCAGTTCCTGGAGGGCGATCTTCACTTCGCCGTGTGCTTCGTCGACCATGCGGGCGGCGGCCTGGGGGTCTTCGGTGAGTTTCTCCTTGGCCAGGCCCAGGTCCATGGCGAGGGCGACCAGGCGGGCCTGTGCTCCGTCGTGCAGGTCCCGCTCGATACGGCGCAGATCGGCGGCGGCGGTGTCCACGACCACCCCGCGGTCCGACTCCAGTTCGGCGATCCGCCGCTCCAGCTCGTCGGAGGGGGAGAGCAGCCCGCGGACCATCGCCCGGTCGGCGTTGGTCAGACCACGCGCGATGTACGGCAGGACCGGCCAGGCGACGAAGAGGCCGGTCAGCGCGACCGTGAACGTGAGTACGCCCCAGGGCAGCCGGATGAAGTCGTACAGCACCGTGCGCCAGCCGACCGGGTCCTTCAGGCTCGTCCACAGCCAGCTGAAGAAGTCGCCCTGGCGGCGGGCGGGTATCGGGCTCGGCTCGTCGATGCGCAGGCCGAGCAGCGCGCGCGCCCGCCACCGTTCCGCCTTGCCGAGCTGCCGCGAGCCGAGCAGGCCGGCCGCGAGCAGGGGCAGACCGATCACCGTCACGGACAGCAGCGCGCCGGTGTAAATCATGAACGCCACGTAAACAAATCCGATGATCGACGCCGGCAGGTTGGCGAGGAGGTGGGCGATCTCCTTCCAGGTGTGCGCGTCGTACGCGAACCGCACGGGCGGCGGCCGGTCGTGATCGGTGGGGGAGTGGAAGTGCACGTCGCTGTTCGTAGCCGTACTGGCGGGGCTGGCGGTCATACGGCACAGACTGCCCGGGGCGTACGAGCCGGCGCCATGGGGTTGCCGGTGGGTGAGAAGTAGGGATAACCCCACCTCGGGCTCGCTTCAGCGGGATGCGGCTGCTTACCGTGTCTTTAACAGGGCCTAGACTCCCGTCCGTACAGATCGTCGACACAGTGGCCAGGGAGCGAGGGGCGGACGTGCCGGAACCGACCGTGACCGTGCTTGCGGCCGACTACTTCGAGAGCTATTCGGTCGTCGGACTGATCGCTCTTGTCGGAGTGGTGTTCGTTGCCGTCGCTTTCGGAGCCGGCCGGCTGCTGCGGCCGGTGGTGCCGACGCGCGAGAAGATGCTCACGTACGAGTGCGGAGTGGACCCGGTCGGCGAGGGCTGGGCGCACACCCAGGTCCGCTACTACGTGTACTCCTTCCTCTACGTGATCTTCGCTGTCGACTCGATCTTCCTGTTCCCGTGGGCGACGGTCTTCGCCGCCGCCGGATACGGCGCCACGACGCTGGTGGAGATGTTCATCTTCCTCGGCTTCCTGGCCGTCGGTCTGCTGTACGCATGGAAGAAGGGCGTCCTCGAATGGACGTGACCCCGACCTCTCAGCCCGAGCTGCTGCCGGAGCCCAAGCGTCTGGGAGTGCTCTCCCGGCTGGCTCCGGAGCCGATGAAGGTGGTCCTCAACTGGGGCCGCCGCTACAGCCTGTGGGTCTTCAACTTCGGGCTCGCCTGCTGCGCGATCGAGTTCATCGCGGCGTCGATGGCCCGGCACGACTTCATCCGGCTCGGCGTGATCCCGTTCGCGCCCGGGCCGCGCCAGGCGGACCTGATGATCGTCTCCGGCACGGTGACGGACAAGATGGCCCCGGCGGTCAAGCGGCTGTACGAGCAGATGCCCGAGCCGAAGTACGTCATCTCCTTCGGCGCGTGCTCCAACTGCGGCGGGCCGTACTGGGACTCGTACTCGGTGACGAAGGGCGTTGACCAGATCATCCCGGTCGACGTCTACGTTCCCGGGTGTCCGCCGCGGCCGGAGGCGCTGCTCCAGGGGATTCTGAAGCTTCAGGAGAAGATCGCCCGGGAGTCGCTCGGTGAGCGGTACGCGGCCCCGGCCGCGGGCGCGGGCGGTGACGCCGGTGTCGGTGCGCGGCCGTCGGCGGCCGCGCTGCGGAGCGGTCTGGTCACGCCGCCGCCGGCTCCGTCGAGTCCGGGGACTCCGTCGAGCCCGGCGACTCCGTCGAGTCCGGGGGAGGGCACCCCGTGACCTCGGTGAACCTGTACGACAGCCTGCCGGACGCGGTGACGGAGATCTTCACGCCGGAGGCCACGGCGGAGCGGACGTACGACCTCCTCACGGTGGACGTGCCGTCCGGATTCTGGATTACGGCGCTGGAGATCGCGCGCGACAAGCTGGGCTGTACGTACTTCGACTGGCTGAGCGCGGTCGACGAGCCGGGCACGGGCTTCCGGATCTGCGCGCACGTCGCCTCGCTGGAGGCCGGCGCGGTCCGCCGCCTGCTGCTGCGTACGACGGTCCCGCACACTTCCCCCTCGCTGGCGTCGGCCGTGGACGTCTACGCCGGCGCGAGCTGGCACGAGCGCGAGACGTACGAGATGTTCGGTGTCACCTTCACCGGCCACCCGCACCTGGTCCCGCTGCTGCTCCCCGAGGGTTTCGAGGGGTACCCGCTGCGCAAGGACTTCGTGCTGGCCGCGCGGGTCGCGAAGGCGTGGCCCGGGGCGAAGGAGCCCGGCGAGTCGGAGCACGGCGGCCCGAAGCGGCGCCAGATGCTGCCGCCGGGCGTTCCGGACCCGAACGAATGGGGCCCGCTGAAGGGCCAGCTACCCCCGGCTCCCGCCCGCCCGGCCCGCGCTGCGCGCCCGGCAGGCGACCGCCCGGCCCGCGGCGCGCGCAGCGCGGCGGGTACCCCGACGCCCGAGGCGGCCCAGCCGACCCCACGTCGCGCCCGCACGGCGGCCGCCGGCTCGGCATCCCAGCACCCTCCGGCCGAGGCCCCCCCAGAAGCGGCCACCCCGGAGCCCGCCACGGCCCCGGCGCCCGCGCGGCGTCCGCGCACGGCGGCGGAGGGTTCGGCTTCGCAGCAGCCGCCGACCGACACCCCGGCGAACCTGGGCCCGGCACCCGAGCAGCCTGCAGCGGGCACGGGAGCCGCCACCCCGGAGGCCGCGACGGCTCCGGCGCCCGCGCGCCGGGCGCGTACGGCGGCGGAGGGTTCGGCTTCGCAGCAGTCCGCGGCAGGCACGGATGCCGGTACCCCCGGGGCCCCGACCACCCCGACGCCCGCGGCGCGGACCGCGGCGGAGGGTTCGGCTTCGCAGCAGCCGCCGACCGACGCCCCGGCGGATCCGGGCCCGGCACCCGAGCAGTCTGCGGCGGGCACGGAAGCGGATACCCCGGAGGCCGCGACGGCACAGGCGCCCGCGCGCCGGGCGCGTACGACGGCCGAGGGCTCGGCTTCGCAGCAGCCCGCGGCCGGCACCGAAGCCGGTGGCCCGGAGGCCGCTGCGGACAAGGCGCCCGCGTCCCAGCCGGGCGACCGCGAGCCCGGCGCTTCCGCCGCGGCACCGGCGCGCCCGGCGGACGGGCCGGCACCGGCGCGCCCGGCGCGCAGCGCGGACGCGCCCTGGCACAACCCGCGCCCCGCGTTCGACGACGCCGATGACGACGTACAGAAAGACACCCGGTCCCAGGACCGGCCGGGTGACGACCGGGAAGCCGCTGGAGGCGACGAGTGAACGACGCCCTCGACGTCGCCCTGCGACTGATCGTCGTCTTCGCCGTCTTCCTGGTGCTCCCGCTCGTCATCGGGCAGACCGAGCACAAGGTGATGGCCCACATGCAGGGCCGTCTCGGCCCCATGTACGCCGGCGGCTTCCACGGCTGGGCCCAGCTCGTCGCCGACGGCGTGAAGTTCGCGCAGAAGGAGGACGTGGTCCCGGCCAACGCCGACCGCCGCATCTTCCAGCTCGCCCCCGCCGTCGCCCTGCTCCCGTACCTCCTCGTGCTCATCGCGATCCCGGTCGGCCCGAGCGAGGGCGCGGTCGGCCAGGTCGTCGACGCGGGCATCTTCTTCGTGCTCGCCGTGATGGGCGTCGGAGTGCTCGGCAGCCTCATGGCCGGCTGGGCCTCGGCCAACAAGTTCTCCCTGCTCGGTGGGCTCCGCACCGCCGCGCAGCTGCTCGCGTACGAGCTGCCGATGCTGCTCGCCGCCGCCTCCGTCGCGATGGCGGCCGGCACCGTCTCCCTCCCCGGCATCCTCAATGCCTTCGAGTGGTGGTGGCTGCCCTGGCAGATCGTCGGCGCCCTGGTCTTCT
Source organism: Streptomyces mabaensis (assembly GCF_053763515.1). Lineage (NCBI taxonomy): Bacteria > Bacillati > Actinomycetota > Actinomycetes > Kitasatosporales > Streptomycetaceae > Streptomyces > Streptomyces mabaensis. The sequence goes on along the minus strand of NZ_JBSOPZ010000050.1, from coordinate 20,466 downwards.
TCACCGCCGGCCTCGCCGAGCTCCAGCGCCCGCCGTTCGACATGCCGGTGGCCGACTCGGAGATCATCTTCGGTGCGTACACCGAGTACACGGGCCTCCGCTTCGCGCTCTTCCTGCTCGCCGAGTACGCCGGCATCGTCGTCCTCTGCGGTCTGACCACCGTCCTCTTCCTCGGTGGCTGGCACGGCCCCTGGGGCGCCGACGGCCTCGGCTGGGTCTGGACGCTGCTGAAGACGGCCGTCCTCGCCTTCGGGGTCATCTGGCTGCGCGTCACCTACCCCAGGCTCCGCGAGGACCAGCTGCAGAAGCTCGCCTGGACCGTGCTCATTCCGCTCGCGCTCGCACAGATCGCGCTCACCGGCATCGTGAAGGTGGCGATCCAGTAATGGCCCCGATCCCCGGCAGCGGCCTCGCCAAGGGCCTGGCCGTCACGCTCCGGACGATGACGAAGCGGTCGCACACCGCCCAGTACCCGGACGTCCAGCCCGAACTCCCGCCCCGCACCCGGGGTGTCATCGGCCTGTTCGAGGAGAACTGCACGGTCTGCATGCTCTGCGCACGCGAGTGCCCGGACTGGTGCATCTACATCGACTCGCACAAGGAGACGGTCCCGGCCGCCGCCCCAGGGGGCCGCGAGCGCAGCCGGAACGTCCTCGACCGGTTCGCCATCGACTTCTCCCTCTGCATGTACTGCGGTATCTGCATCGAGGTGTGCCCCTTCGACGCCCTGTTCTGGTCGCCGGAGTTCGAGTACGCCGAGACGGACATCCACGACCTCACCCACGAGCGGGACAAGCTCCGCGAGTGGATGTGGACCGTGCCCGCGCCGCCCGCGCTCGACCCGGGCGCCGAGGAGCCGAAGGAGATCGCCGCGGCCCGCAAGGCGGCGGAGAAGCTCGAAGCCCAGCAGCAGGAACAGCAGAACGAGCAGCAGAACGAGCAGGAGGGGGAGGCGTGACTCTCGCAGTGACCACAGCGGCGACCACCGCGGCAGCAGCCACCGAGCACGGCTTCCTTTCCCCCACCGGCGTCGAGATCGCGTTCCTTCTCGTCGGCATCGCGACACTCGGCGCGGCCGTCATCACTGTCACGACCAAGCAGCTGGTGCACGCCGCCCTCTGGCTGGTCGTCGCACTCGGCGGGATCGCCGTCGAGTACCTGCTCCTGACGGCGGAGTTCGTCGCCTGGGTGCAGGTCCTCATCTATGTCGGTTCCGTCGTCGTCCTCCTCCTCTTCGGACTGATGCTGACCAGGGCCCCCATCGGCCGTTCCCCGGACGCCGATTCGGGCAACCGCTGGGTGGCGCTCGGCGTCGCCCTCGCCGCGGCGGCCGCGCTCGTCTGGGTGGTCGTGGACGCGTTCCGTACGACCTGGATCGACCTGGACGGACCGGCCCAGGGCTCCACCAAGGTGGCCGGCGAGATCCTCTTCCAGCACTGGGTGCTGCCCTTCGAGGCGCTCTCCGTGCTGCTGCTCGCCGCCCTCGTCGGGGCGATCGTCCTGTCCCGCAAGAGCGGTGCCGAGAGCGGTGCCCAGCGCGGTGCCCAGAGCGGTTCCAACGGCAACAGCAGCGGTAAGGAGCAGCGCTGATGCACCTCGCCTATCCCGCCGTGCTCGCGGTCCTCCTCTTCTGCACCGGTCTGTACGGGGTGCTCGCGCGCCGTAACTCCATCCTGGTGCTGATGTCCGTCGAGCTGATGCTCAACGCCGTCAACCTCAACCTGGTCGCCTTCGACGTCTGGCTCCGCGACGCGCTGCACGCCGGCCAGGCGCTGACCCTCTTCACCATCGCCATCGCCGCCGCGGAGATCGGCATCGGTCTGGCGATCGTGCTGATGGTCTACCGCAACCGCGGCACCGCCGACATCGACAAGCTGCGCGACACCGCCGAGACCGCCGACAACGGCGACACCGCCGAGTCCGCTGATTCCGAGGTCGCCGCGTGACCACCACGACCCTCGCCGTCCTCGTCCCCCTCCTTCCCTTCCTGGGCGCCGCGGCCGGACTGCTCCTCGGCCGCAAGGCACCCGGCTTCGTCCGGCCGCTGGCCGTGCTGCCCGTCCTGGCCGCGGCCGTGCTCGCGGCCGTCGTCGCCGCCCGGCAGGGCGGCGGCAAGGCGATCGACGCCGCGACCGAACTGACGCCGACCGGTTCGGTCCCCATCGAACTCGCCCTGCACCTCGACGGCTTCGCGGTCCTGGTCGCGGTGCTGGTCGGGATCGTCGCGTCCTGCGTGCAGATCTACTCGACGGCCTACCTGCGCGACGACCCGCGCTACCCGTCGTACGCCGCTCTCATCTCGCTGTTCACCTCCGCGATGCTGCTGGTCGTCTACTCCGGCGACCTGATGGTGCTGCTGGTCGGCTGGGAGATCATGGGCATCTGCTCGTACTTCCTGGTCGGCCACTACTGGGAGACCGAGGTCGCCCGCGCCGCCTCCCTCAAGGCGTTCCTGGTCACCAAGCTCGGCGACGTCCCCTTCCTCTTCGGCCTGTTCGCACTGGCGGCCGACGCCGGTACGTTCCGGATCACCGGCATCCTGCGTACGGTCGCCGACGGCGGCCTCGACCACCCCACCCTGATCGCGCTGCTGCTCCTCGCGGGCGTGGCGGGCAAGTCGGCGCAGTTCCCGCTGCACACCTGGCTGCCCGACGCGATGGCGGGCCCGACCCCCGTCTCCGCGTTGATCCACGCCGCGACGATGGTCGCCGCGGGTGTCTACTTCGTGGCCCGGCTCCTCCCTGTCTTCGCGGCCTCCGCCGCGGCGCTGGTCGTGCTCGCCGTCATGGCGGCGGTGACGATGGTCGGCTCAGCGCTCGCCGCCCTCGCGCAGGACGACATCAAGCGCGTCCTCGCCTACTCGACCGTCGGCCAGCTCGGCTACATGACCGGCGCCCTCGCCGTCGGCGAACGCGGCGCTGCCGTCTTCCACCTCCTCTCGCACGGTGCGTTCAAGGCGCTGCTCTTCCTCGGGGCGGGCGTGATCATCCACGCCGCCGGCACCAACTCGCTGGCCGCCATGTCCCGGATGAGCGGCCTTCCCAAGCGCATCCCCGACGCGTACTGGACGATGACGATCGCCCTGCTCGCCCTCGCCGCGATCCCCCCGTTCGCCGGCTTCTTCTCCAAGGAATCCGTCCTCGTCGCCGCGGAACACGCGGCCCTCGGCGAATCGGAGATCGCCCCCGGCGCCGCCGGCTGGACCGTCCTGGTCTCGGGCCTCCTCACCGCCCTCCTCACCGCCGCCTACGCCACCCGCCTGTGGCTGCTGGCCTTCCGCGGCACCGGCCCCGAGGCCGCCGACCACGGCAGGCAGCCGCTCGCGATGACCGGCGTGCTCTGGCTCCTCGCCCTCCCCTCACTCGGCTTCGGCCTGACCGCCGGCTACCTCGCCGGCTGGTTCGACGGCCACGCGCTCACCCCGACCCTCACCACCTCCGTCCTCGGCACGGGCGTCGCCCTGGTCGGCGGACTGATGACGTACGCGGCGTGGCGGCACACGTCCGCGATCGCCGTCCGCCGCCCGCTCGGCGCGGTCGCGGCCCACCCCGAGGCCGAACCCGCCGTGTCCGAAGCGGAAGCCATCGCCAGTCACGAGCCCGTCTACGGCGACATCGCGTCCGCCCCCGACCCGGCCGATCCCGGCCGGCTCCTCCTCGGCCCGCTCCACCGTCACGCGGCCGCGGCCTTCCATGTGGACGCCGTCTACTCCGCGCTGTTCGTACGCCCCGTCCGTGCGGCGGCCGAACTGGTCCGCTTCCTCGACCGCGAGGTCGTCGACACGTACGTACGCGGTGCGGGCACCGGCCCCCGCCTGCTGGGGGCGGTCGTCCGCCGCGCCCAGACCGGCAATGTGCAGACCTACCTCAGCGCCCTGCTCGCCGGCTCCGTCGTCCTGGCGATCGCCGCCGTACTCGTCGCCGCCGGAGCGTGAGCCGTGATTGATATCAGCGAATCCGTGATGCAGTTCCTTCTGGCATTGATCGTGGCCGGACCGCTCGTCGGCGCCGCGGCCGCCCTTCTCCCCGCCCCGCCCGGACTGAAGGGCTCCGGCCCCGACCAGGCCGTCCTCCGCCACGGCGTCACCGTCACCGGCGTGATCCTGGCCGCGACCATCGTCCTGGCGCTCGGCTTCGACCACGACCAGCCCTCGAAGATGCAGGCTACGACCGACATCAGCTGGATCCCGGCGCTCGACGTCAGGCTCCACCTCGGTGTCGACGGCATCTCGCTCCCCCTCCTCGTGATGACCGCGCTGCTGACCTTCCTCTGCGCGCTCTACAGCTACTTCAAGATGCCTTCGGGCCCGTCACCCAAGGCATTCGTCGCCCTGCTGCTCGTTCTGGAGTCCGGCACCCTCGCGACCTTCGCCGTCCTCGACCTGCTGCTGTTCTTCCTCGCCTTCGAGATGGTCCTCATCCCGATGTACTTCCTGATCGCCCGCTGGGGCGGCGACCAGCGGCAGTCCGCCGCCTGGAAGTTCATCCTCTACACGCTGCTCGGCTCCGTGGTCATGCTGCTCGGCCTGCTTCTCATCGGGCTGGGAAGCGGCACATTCGACATGGTGGCACTCGCCACTGACAACGGCCGCGGACTGACCCACACCACCCAGCTCCTGGCCGTACTCGCGATCGGTGTCGGACTGGCCGTCAAAACCCCGATGTGGCCGCTCCACAGCTGGCTCCCGGACGCCCACACCGCCGCCCCGACGGTGGGTTCCGTCCTGCTGGCCGGCGTGCTGCTGAAGATGGGTACGTACGGGTTCGTCCGTATCCTGCTCCCCGTCACCCCCGACGGGATGCTCACCTTCGCTCCCTACCTCGCCGCCTTCGCGGTGGTCGGCATCATCTACGGGTCCCTCGCCTGCCTGGCTCTCGCCCGGCAGGGCGGCAAGGGCGACCTCAAGCGCCTGATCGCGTACTCCTCCGTCGGCCACATGGGCTTCGTGCTGCTCGGCATCGCCACCATGACCCCCACCGGAGTCAACGGCGCGCTGTTCGCCAACATTGCCCACGGCCTCATCACCGGCCTGCTCTTCTTCCTGGTCGGCGCGCTCAAGGACCGGTACGGCACCACCGACCTCGACGCGCTCGCCGGCGCCACCGGAGCCGCCCTCTACGGGAAGGCCCCGCGCCTCGGCGCGCTCCTCGCCTTCGGCGCCGTCGCCTCCCTCGGTCTCCCCGGCCTCGCCGGATTCTGGGGCGAAATGCTCGCGCTGTTCGGCGCGTTCGACCCCGCCGACGGGCTCAGCCGCCCGGCCTTCCTCACCTTCATGGCGATCGGCGGCCTCGGCACCCTGCTCACCGCCGCGTACCTGCTCGTCGTCGTACGCCGCGTCTGCATGGGCGACACGGCCCGGCACGAGCAGGCAGCCCCTCCGCAGCTCGCGGACGTCCAGAGCTACGAATTCGCCGCCTGGACCCCGCTCGTCGCCCTCACCGTCCTCGCCGGACTCTGGCCCGCGGCCCTCCTCGGCCTCACCGACCCGGCTGTGCAGAAGCTCCTCGCTGGAGGCAACTCATGACGGCGACCGCGGTAGCCACGACCGGCACGCCCGACGCCACGTCCGCCGCGAGCCTGGTCCAGTCCGTCGACTGGCTCGCGATCGCGCCGCCGACCATCGCCGCGGCCGTCGGCCTGCTCGTCCTGGTCGCCGACCTCTTCGTACCGGAGCACCGCAAGTCCCTCCTCGGCTGGGCGTCGGTGGCCGGCCTGGCCGCCGCCGTCGTGGCGCTCGTACCGCTGCGCGGAGGCGACCGCTCCACCTTCTGCCTGACCGCCGACGCGAATGTCTGCAGCTACACCGCCGACCACTTCACGCTCGCCATCCAGTTCCTGGTGCTGGCCGGCGCCCTGGCCACCGCGCTGCTCTCGCTGACCGCGGTCAAGGACCTCGAACTCCCGGCCGGGGAGTACTGGTTCCTGCTGCTCTCCTCCGCGGCCGGCGCCGCCCTGCTGCCCGCCTCCCGCGACCTGGCGACCCTCGTCGTCGCCCTCGAAGTCGCCTCGCTGCCCGCGTTCGCGCTGGTCGGCCTGCGGCGCGGCAACCGGCTCTCCTCCGAGGCCGCGCTGAAGTTCTTCCTGTCCTCCGTCGCCGCCACCGCCGTGACGCTCATGGGCGTCAGCTTCGTGTACGCGGCCACCGGCACCCTGCACCTCACCGAGGTCGCCGACCGGCTGTACGACGTGCCCGAACGGCTCGACACGCTCGCCATGGCCGGTGTCGCGCTGACCCTCGTCGGCTTCGCCTTCAAGACCGCCGCCGTCCCGTTCCATTTCTGGGTCCCCGACACCTACGTCGGCGCGCCGCTGCCCATCGCCGCGTACCTCTCCGTCATCGGCAAGGCGGTGGGCTTCACCGGCCTCGTCCTGGTCACGGTGATCGCGTTCCCGGCGTACGCGGACGTCTGGGGGCCGGCGGTCGCCGTACTGGCCGCCCTCACCATGACCGTCGGCAACGTGGCCGCCCTGCGGCAGTCCGCGACCCGTGCCAACAGCGCCGTGCGGCTGCTCGCCTGGTCCTCGGTGGGCCAGGCCGGCTATCTGCTGGTCCCGATCGCGGCGGCCGCGTACACGGACCGCGACCAGATCGGCGCCACCGTCGCGTACGCCCTGATGTACGCCGCCGTGAACCTCGGCGCGTTCGCCGTCGCCGCACTGGTCGCCCGTACGCACGCCCAGCACCGCATCAGCGACTACCGCGGCCTGTACGCCACCAGTCCGCTCGCGGCCCTCGCGATGGGCTTCTTCCTGCTCTGCCTGGCCGGCCTGCCGCCCGGCATCATCGGTCTCTTCGCCAAGGTCACGGTCTTCCGGTCGGCCGTCGAGGCGGGCCTCGGCTGGCTCGCGGTCGTCATGGCGGTGAACGTCGTGATCGCGCTGTACTACTACCTGAAGTGGACGGCGGTCCTCTTCCGCGCCCCGGAGCCCGCCGCCGCGGCCGAGGGAGAGCCGGCACCGGTCCCGGCACCGGTCCGGCACCGCGTGCCCGCGCCGATCACCCTGACCATCGCGCTCACCGCCGCCGTCGGTCTGGTCGTCTCCGGCGCCCCGCAGCTGGTGCTCCGCTTCGCCTCCACCGCGCTCTTCTAGGCCCGGGCGGGCGGTACGACCCGGCGGATCACCCGTCCGGGGCAACCTCCTCCGGTACGCACCGGGGAACCAGCGCTCCTCGCCTGGCGTTGACCAGGAAGGAAGGGTCCACTGGAACGGGTCCACCGAACCGTGGAAGCCCCTCACGCAAAGGGTCCCCTGCCGCACCATTTGGAGGGCGTACCGTGCACCGCCGGAACAACGGGCTGAAGACCGCCGTACTCCTCGGGGGACTGTCCGCGATCATCATCGTGATCGGCAGTTTCTTCGGGCGTACCGGCCTGATCGTCGCGCTTCTCGTCGCGCTCGGCACCAACGCCTACGCGTACTGGAACAGCGACAAGCTCGCGCTGCGCGCCATGCGGGCCCGCCCCGTCAGCGAGTTCGAGGCGCCCGAGCTCTACCGCATGGTCCGTGAGCTCTCCACGTCCGCCCGCCAGCCCATGCCCCGGCTCTACATCTCGCCGACCGAGGCGCCCAACGCCTTCGCCACCGGCCGCAATCCGCGCAACGCCGCGGTGTGCTGCACCGAGGGCATCCTGCGCATACTCGACGAGCGCGAGCTGCGCGGCGTCATCGGGCATGAGCTCAGCCATGTCTACAACCGCGACATCCTGATCTCGTCGGTCGCCGGCGCCCTCGCCTCGGTGATCATGTTCCTGGTCAACTTCGCCTGGCTGATCCCGATAGGCCGGTCGAGCGACGACGAGGGTCCTGGTCTCCTCGGCATGCTGCTGATCATGCTCCTGGGCCCGCTGGCCGCGTCGGTCATCCAACTCGCCATCAGCCGTTCCAGGGAGTACGAGGCGGACGCCTCGGGCGCCCAGCTCACCGGCGACCCGTTGGCGCTCGCGAGTGCTCTGCGTAAGCTCGACGCCGGTACGAAGCGCTTGCCGCTGCCGCCCGAGCCCCGGCTGGAGACGGCGAGCCACATGATGATCGCGAACCCGTTCCGGCCCGGTCAGGGCATGTCCAAGATGTTCTCCACCCACCCGCCCATGGCCGAGCGCATCGCCCGGCTCGAGCAGATGGCAGGCCGTCGCCCGTGAAGACAATCCTCAACCTCATCTGGCTGGTCCTGAGCGGCTTGTGGCTGTTCCTGGCCTACTGCCTCGCCGGACTGGTCCTCTGCATCACCATCATCGGCATTCCGTTCGGCATCGCCGCCTTCCGTATCGCCGTCTACGCGCTGTGGCCCTTCGGCTATACGACGGTCGAGCGCCACGACGCGGGCGCCCCGTCCTTCGTGGGCAACGTCCTGTGGCTGATCCTGGCCGGCTGGTGGCTGGCGCTGGGCCACATCGCCACGGGCATCGCGCTGTGCGTCACGATCATCGGGATCCCGTTCGGCATCGCCAACTTCAAGATGATCCCCATCTCGCTGCTGCCGCTGGGCCGCGACATCGTCCCGACCGACCAGCCCTTCGCCGCCCGGTGACCCCGCAGCCGCGATTCCAGCTGCTGGGCGAGACCGACGACGGATACGAGATCCTGGCCCTGTGCCGCGAGGCCGAGGGCTACTTCGCCGATCCGCAGCCGGCCGCCCGCGAGCGGTACGAACTCCTCGGCTGCGCCCCGCGGGGACGGCTGCGGGAAGCGGTGGCCCAGGCACAGCAGGACGGCTCGGCACCCCTCGGCCTCCTCACCACCCTCCCCGCCGACCGCCACGGTGAGCCGACCGACGGCCACCCCGACGACTACTGGTACCTCGGCGACGTACTGGTCCTCGGCGCACGGCCGTGCGCCGAGGACTCCACCCTCGTCGACATCACCGTCGAGGGCCTCCTGGAGTGCTGGGACGCGGGACACGAGGAGCAGACCGAGATACCGGGGAAGCCGGCGCCGTCCCCCGGCTTCTGCCTGACCGCCCGGGACAACGAGCTCTGGGGAACCTGCCGGGAAGTGGCCCTGGTCGGGGAGAAGCAGCCCCGGCCCGAGGACCCACCGCTGCGGCTGCTCGGCTGCGAGCCGCGCGGCCGGCTGCTCGCCGCGCTCGGGTCCGGAGCCGAGTTCGACCTCGGCGGCGTCTATCTGGGCGCGCTCGATGCCAAGGGACGCTGTATCCAGGAGGACTGGGTCTCCGTGTATGTGGACGCCTGGGCGCCCTCCGCCCTCGGCGCCGGACTGTTCGATCTGACGGTCGACCCCGACGTCGACCGGCCCACGTCGGCCGCCCGGGCGGTCCATGAACTCTGGTTCGCCGGACCGCCGGCCGAGCCCAACCTCTGGGCGCCGTTCGACACAGCCACGCGCACGGCCTGGCGGGCCGCCGCGCTCGGCAACCGCGAGAGCCGCCGCACGCCGGACGCCCCGCCCGGCGGGACGTACCACCTCGACGGGCGGCATGTCACCGACCTGCCGGGCTTCTACTGCGCGCTTGGCGAGGCGATGAACGGCCCGGGCACGTACTTCGGCTGGTGCCTGGACTCCCTGGCCGACTGCCTGTGCGGCGACTTCGGGGTCCGCTGGCCGTTCACCCTGGTGTGGCACGACGCGGAGGTCGCCCGTCGCTGCCTGGGCGTCGCCCCGCTGACGAACCGCTCGATGACATTCGAGGAGATCCTCGCCTTCTTCGCCGAGCAGAAGATCAAGGTCGTCCTCGCCTGATCCTCCGCAGCCCGAAGACCGCGGCCCCCAGGGCCAGTACCGCAGCCCCGGCCACCACCGAGGAGAGCGGCAGCGCGAAGGCCAGCACCGCGCATCCCACCAGCCCGAGCGCCGCCAGTGCCCGGCCCGAACCGAGCGCCCGGCCCGAACCGAGCGTCCAGGCCGAGGCGTTGGCGATCGCGTAATACGCCAGCACGCCGAACGACGAGAAGCCGATCGCCCCGCGTACGTCGGCGGTGGCCGCGACCACCGCCACGACGGCGCCCACCGCGAGCTCCGCGTGGTGCGGCACCTGACGCCGCGGGTGTACGGCGGCGAGCGCGCCCGGCAGATGGCCGTCCCGCGCCATGGCCAGCGTCGTCCGCGACACGCCGAGGATCAGCGCGAGCAGCGACCCCAGCGCGGCGACCACCGCCCCTACCCGCACCACCGGGACCAGCTGCGGCGCCCCCGCCGCCCGTACCGCGTCGGCGAGCGGAGCCGTCGCGTCCGCCAGCCCGTCCGCCCCCAGTACGGAGAGGAGCGCCACGGCCACCGCGGCGTACACGACCAGCGTGATGCCGAGCGCCAGTGGGATCGCGCGTGCGATGGTGTGTGCCGGATCCCGCACCTCCTCGCCCAGCGTGGCGATCCGCGCGTACCCGGCGAAGGCGAAGAAGAGCAGTCCGGCCGACTGCAGCACACCGGCCACGCCCCCCGACTCCGCCGGGTCCAGTGTCATACGGCCGAAGTCCGCCGCCGCCGACCTCAGCGAGACGACCACGACCATCGCCAGCACCGCCAGCACCACGGCGACGATCGCCCGCGTCAGCAGGGCGGACTTGTGCACGCCCGCGTAGTTCACGGCGGTCAGCGCCACCACGGCCGCGACGGCCACCGCGTGCGCCTGCTCCGGCCATGCGTACGTCCCGACCGTCAGCGCCATCGCCGCGCAGGACGCGGTCTTCCCGACCACGAACGCCCAGCCGGCCAGATAGCCCCAGAACGCGCCGAGCCGCTCCCGCCCGTACACGTATGTGCCACCGGAGGCCGGATAGCGGGCGGCCAGCCGTGCCGACGCCATGGCATTGCAGTACGCGACCAGGGCGGCCAGGGCCAGCCCGGCCGGCAGGGCCGACCCGGCGGCGCGTGCGGCGGGCGCGAAGGCGGCGAAGACTCCCGCCCCGAGCATCGACCCCAGTCCGATCACGACCGCATCGGACACTCCCAGCGTCCGGCGCAGTTCCTGAGTCATGTGCCGCAGCCTACTGAGCTGCGCGGCCGGGCGGGCGGCTGAGCCTTCCACCATTGGTCCGGTCCAACTGCGCCCGTTTCGCCCCTGATTGGGAGCGGGCGGTGTTGTCGGATCCACTGAAGAATTCATGCCGCTGCGGCATGACAGCGTTTTCCCCTGTCGAACAAGGGTTTTCCCTGTATCGGCTTCATCTCGCGGTTGCCTACTGTCTGCCCACCGGTTGTTCTCGCTACCTGTCCGGCCCAGCCCCACCTCCCCATCGCTCCCCAGCGACGGTGAGAAGCGCGCTTGTCAGGTGCATGGAATTACATGAGCTCAGCCGGTGGCGGCCCTTGACCCGGGGCCGTCGCGTAGGCGGCGGCAAGTGGGCAACCCAGCCCCGGGGAGCTGTGGCAAGCAATCCCCACACCCCAACCACAGCTCCCCCGCCGTTCGCCGCGCAACGACCGTCAGCTGCTCCGGCAACCCCGGAGACCCTGAAAGGGAACACCTTGAACGGTTCCAGGCGAAGACTGATATCCGTCGTGGCCGCGAGCGCCACGATCGTCGGTGTGGCTGCCACGTCCTCCATGGCACTGGCCGCGACCCCCGCTCCGAAGCCCGCGCCGGCTTCGCAGTCCCTGACCAAGCTGCCGACCGCACCGGTCGAGAAGGTCATCGTCACCTACAAGTCCAAGGAGGCGGAGGCCACTTCGAACTCGGCGGCCAAGAGTGACGCCGCCGCTAAGGGCAAGAAGACCGGCGAGGACCTTTCGTTCGAGCGCCGGCTCGCGGGCGGCTCCGCGCTGGTCGACCTCGGTGCCGAGGCCTCCAAGCAGGACCTCGCCGAGGTCATGGACGCCTTCCGCGCCGACCCGGCCGTCGCATCGGTCGAGCCCGACATCCGCGCGTACGCGATGGCGGTCACCCCGAACGACACCGAGTACGCCAAGCAGTGGGACCTCTTCGAGGCCACCGGCGGCATGAACGTACCCGGCGCCTGGGACAAGACCACCGGCAGCGGTGTGACCGTCGCCGTCATCGACACCGGCTACGCGGCCCACACCGACCTGAGCGCGGGCACCATCTCCGGTTACGACTTCATCTCCAGCTCCACCGACGCGCGTGACGGCGGCGGCCGGGACAGCAACCCCAAGGACGAGGGCGACTGGAACGCCACCGACGGGGAGTGCGGCTTCGGTTCCAAGGCGGGCAACTCGTCCTGGCACGGTACGCACGTCGCGGGCACGATCGGCGCGACCACCAACAACGCCAAGGGCGTTGCGGGCATCGCGTACGACTCGAAGGTCCAGCACGTCCGTGTGCTCGGCAAGTGCGGTGGCTCGTCGTCGGACATCGCCGACGCGATCACCTGGGCGTCCGGCGGATCGGTCCCGGGCATCCCGGCCAACCCGAACCCGGCCCAGGTCATCAACATGAGCCTCGGCGGCGCGAGCTCCACCTGCCCGAGCGTCTACCAGAACGCCATCAACGGCGCGGTGAACCGCGGCACCACGGTCGTCGTGGCGGCCGGCAACAGCAACGCCAACGCCTCCGGTTCCACGCCCGCCAACTGCGCGAACGTCATCAACGTGGCGTCCACCAGCCGTGAGGGCAACCGTTCGTTCTACTCGAACTACGGCACCAGCATCGACGTCTCCGCCCCCGGCGGCGAGACCCGCCGCGGCACGGACACGCCCGGCACCGTCACCACGCCCGAGAACGGCATCCTCTCCACGCTGAACTCCGGCACCACCACGCAGTCCACCGAGAACTACAAGCCCTACCAGGGCACCTCGATGGCCGCCCCGCACATCGCCGGCCTCGCCGCGCTGATGAAGTCGGCCAAGAGCACGCTGACCCCGGCCCAGATCGAGTCCGCGATCAAGAGCAACGCCCGTCCGCTGCCGGGCACGTGCTCCGGCGGCTGCGGCGCCGGTATCGCCGACGCGACCAAGACGGTGAACGCGGTCACCGGCACCACACCCCCCGGTGGGACGACCTTCACCAACGCCGCGAATGTCAACATCCCGGACACCGGCGCCAACGTGAGCTCGTCGATCGCCGTCACCGGCCGCACCGGCAACGCGCCCGCCGCGCTCAAGGTGGACGTGGACATCAAGCACACCTGGCGCGGGGACCTGGTCATCGACCTGGTCGCCCCGGACGGCACGGTGCGCAACCTGAAGGCCTCCTCCAGCTCGGACAGCGCCGACAACGTCCTCGCGACGTACACCGTCGACGCCTCCAGCGAGGTTGCCAACGGGACCTGGAAGCTGCAGGTCCGCGATGTGTACTCGGGTGACACCGGCTACATCGACTCCTGGAGCCTCACCTTCTGATTCCGGATCCGTCCGGACCGGATCACATGTGAAAACCCTGGTCAACGGGGCCTGTCGGCGCGAGACTGCCGACAGGCCCCGCTGCGCGTCCGTCGACCGCCGCGTCCGTATGCCGGACAAGCCTGGACTCTGACCGAAGACTTCGTATCTTCTGCTCGCTAACACGCGAAACGCGCGGTCTGCGGGCACGCCAAAGGGTGGTGGTGGTACGTGGAGTCGACGGCGTACCCCCACACGCCGGTCGGACGGGACGACCTGCTGGTACGTCTCGAAGCAATGCTGCACGCCCGGGGCCGCGCGGTGCTGACCGGCGCGGCGGGCGTCGGTAAGACCGAGGTCGCGATGGCGGCCGCCGCGCGCGCCGAGGCCCGCGGCGAGACGGTCGTCCGGCTCGCCCCGCAGACGGCGGACCGCCACATACCCGGCGCGGCCGCCGCCGCCTTCCTCGCCTCGGTGCCCGCCGCCGCGGTGGAGAGCCTGCCGGGGCCGCAGCGCACGGCCGTCGCCATGCTGTGCCGGGAGGCGCCGACGCCCGCGCGGGGCTGGGACCCCATCGCCCTGCGGCTCGCGTTCGCCCAGGTCCTGCGGGCGCTGACCGGTACGGGCTCGGCGCTGCTCGTCGTGGACGACGTACAGCGCCTGGACCCGGACAGCGCGGACCTCCTCCGCTTCGGTCTCCAACTCGCCCCGCCGTCACTGCGCGTCATTGCGGTGGAATCGCCGGCGCCGGCCGACCCGGCTCCGACAGCGACCGTGCCGGCCCAGCGTTCCGGCTCCGGAACCGGTTCCGGACCGGGCAGCCGCCCGTCCGGAACACCCACGGGCGGCGCGCACGCAAACGCCGCCGACCACCGGAGCGCCCCCACGGAGCCCCCCACCACGCCACCGGCCGATCCCAGCGCAGCCCGCCCCGACACGCCACGGGCCAAGCCCAGCGCAGCCGGGCACGACACGCCACCGGCCGAGCACGCTGCAGCCCGGCTCGACACGCCACTGGCCGAGCCCAGCGCAGCCCGCCCCGACACGCCGCTGGCCGACCACGCTGCAGCCCTGCCCGACACGCCACTGACCGAGCCCAGCGCAGCCGGGCCCGACACGCCACTGGCCGACCACGCTGCGGCCCGGCCCGACACGCCGCCGGCCGAGCGCGCCGAGGGCTGGGCCGCAGAACGCGCCGGCATGGCCCTCGGGGAGCGCGCCGGGGGCCGGGCCGCAGGTGCAGCCGGCACTGCGCCCGCCGAGCCCACCGAAGATCGGCGCACGGAAGTTCGGCCCACCGAAGACCGGCCCACGGGCGGGTCCGGCATGCTGCCCGGCGAGCCCCACGGGATCCGGCCCACGGCCGGGGCCGGCGCTTCAGCCGACACCGAGGGCCGGCCCGCAGGCGGGGCCGTCGGCCGGCGCGAGGGAGGGTCCGCGTACTGGTTCGGCCGGCGGCCTGGCGGCGGGGCCGGCGGGCAGGCCGGCGATGTACTGGGCGGCCGGCCCACCGACCCCGCCTCCAGCCGGGCCGGCGGTCCTCCCCGGGCCCGCGCCGAGCAGTGGCCCCCGCCGCGCCCGGCGGACGGCGTCTCGCCGCCCGAGCCCCTCTGGCCTTCCGCCGATGCCCACGTGCTGCTCGTACCGCCCCTGCACGCCGACGAGGTCGCCGAACTGCTCGTGCACCACCGGCTGCCCTCGCGGCTGGCCGGCCGTATTCACCAGGCCAGCGGTGGCAACCCCCGGCTCGCGCTCGCCGTCGGCCGTTCCCTCGCCGAGGCGCACCCCCGCGTCCACCACGCCGAGGCGCTGCCGCTGTCCGGCCGCGCCCGCGATCTCGCCCGGCAGATGCTCGCCGCCGCACCGCCCGCCATCCGCGGCACCCTCCTGCTGGCCGCCCTCGCTCTCGGCCCTACCGTTTCGCTGATCCGTCGCGCGGGCCGGCTCGACGCCGAGGCCGACCTGGCCACGGCCGAGCGGGCCAACCTGATCTCCCTCAAGGAGGACGGCACGGTCGCGTTCACCGCCGGGGTCCTGCCCACCACCCTCGTCCACGACGCCTGCTGGACCGAGCGCAGCGCGGCCCACGCCGCCCTGGCCCGCGCCGCCGACGACCCCGTCGAAGCGGCCCGGCAGCGGGCCCTGGCCGCCGACGCTCCGGACGAGGAGCTGGCCGCCGAGGTCGCCGCCGCGGCCGAGGCCGCCCGCCGCCGCGGGCGCCGCGCGCTCGCCGCCGAACTCGCCCTGCTGGCCGCCGAGTCCACCCCCGTACACCTCGCCGCCGAGCGGCTCGCCCGGCTGGTCGACGCGGCCGGGGAAGCCGCCCGCGCCGCCCGCGCGGACCTGGCCCTGCGCGCCGCCACCGAGATCCTGGCCCGTGACAACTCCCCGGCCGACCGGGTACGCGCCCGACTCGCGGTTCTGGACACCGCCGGGCAGGGGCTCTGCGACCTCGACGAGGTGTACGTACACGCCATGGAGGACGCGGCCGGCGACCCCGCCCTCCAGGCGGCCGTCCACCTCCGGCTCGCCTGGAAGTACGTACTGGCCGATGGCGACCCGGTACGGTCGCGTGCCGCGGCCGTCGAGTCCGCCGCCCTCGCCGCCACGGTGGGGGACCACCGGACGACGGCCGACGCCCTGACCGTACGGGCCAGGCAGGACCGTTGCCTCGGCGCGCCGGAGGCCGAGCCGGTCCTCGCCGAGGCGCGGGCCTTCGAAATGGCCGAGCGACCACTCGGAATCCACAATTCCGCACAGATCCTGACCGCTCGCCACGCCCTGTTCGACGACCGGCTGACCGAAGCCCGCACCCAGCTGCACGCCCTCCTCCCGCTGGTCGAGCGCAGGGGGCCGGTCGAGGATGCCATCGAGATCCGGCACACGCTCGCCGAGGTCGAGGCGCGGCAGGGGCACTGCACGGCAGCCCTCTCGCACGCCGGCCGGTCGCTCGCGCAGACTCTCGACGCCGGACTCTCGCCCGGCCCCGCGTGGTACGCGGTGGCGCTCGCCGAGACCGCCGGCGGCAGCTTCCTGCGCGCCGCGAGCTACGCACGGCGCGGCGCCCGCGCGTCGGAGGACGAGGGCGACCACGTCTTCCTCTCCCGCAACCTGTACGCGCTGGGACGCGTCCAGCTCATCACCGGCGACGTCGCGAACGCGCTGGACACCTTGCGCCGCGTCCAGGAGGGCGAGCGGGCGCAGGGCACCATCGACCCCTCGCTGCTGCGCTGGCACGAGGAACTGGCCGAGGCGCTGCTGGCCAACGACGCACCGGAAGAAGCCGCGGCCCTGCTCGCCGAGGTGCGTCCGGTGGCGGAACGACTGGGGCGCGGCACGGTGCTGATCGGCTGCGACCGTGCGTACGCGCTGTATCTGGCGGCCGGTGGTGAAGCCGGGGAGGCCGTCCGGCTGCTGGGCGAGACGGCCGCGCGCTTCGAGGCGGCCGGGCTGCCGCTGGAGCAGGGCCGGGCGCTGGTCGCCCTCGCCCGCGTCGAACGCCGCCGCCGCAGACGGGCGTCGGCCCAGGCCGCGCTGCAGTCCGCCGCCGCGGTCTTCGAACGGGCCGCCGCGGCGCCGTGGCTGCAACTGGCCTCCGAGACCCCGTCCCGGGTGGAGTCGGCGCCGGCGCACGGCGGCGCCCTGTCGGCCCTCACCGAGGCCGAGCAGCGGCTCGCCCTGTTGGTCGCGCAGGGCGCGAGCAACCAGGAAGCCGCGGCAAAGCTGTACCTCAGCGTTAAGACCGTGGAGGCGCGGCTGACGCGCATCTACCAGAAGCTGGACATCCGCTCGCGCGCCCAACTGGCCACGACCCTGGGCTCCTGGGCCGGGCGCCAGGGCGCGGAGAGCGCCGAGACCCCGGTGTGACGAAGCCGGGGCGGCGGTACGTCGATCCGCACCCCCGCCCCGGCTCAGGCGTCCCCGGTACACGTCGCCGTCACCGGCGCGCGTCCCGGCGGCGGTCCCCGGCGCTCGTCACCGGTAGTTGACGAACTGGATCGCGAAGTCCAGGTCCTTGCCCTTCAGCAGTGCCTGCACGGCCTGGAGGTCGTCCCGGCTCTTCGAGCTGACCCGCAGCTCGTCGCCCTGCACCTGCGCCTTGACGCCCTTCGGGCCCTCATCGCGGATGATCTTGGCGACCTTCTTCGCGTTGTCCTGCGAGATCCCCTCCTCGATCGAGGCGAAGATCTTGTACTCCTTGCCGGACAGCTGCGGCTCGCCGGCGTCCAGCGCCTTCAGTGAGATCCCCCGCTTGATCAGCTTGGTCTCGAAGACGTCGAGGATGGCCTTGACCCGCTCCTCCGAGTTCGCCTGCATCAGAATCTTCTCGCCGGACCAGTCGATCGAGGCGCCGACGTTCTTGAAGTCGTACCGCTGCGAGATCTCCTTGGCGGCCTGGTTGAGGGCGTTGTCGACCTCCTGCCGCTCGACCTTCGAGACGATGTCGAAACTGGAGTCGGCCATGTCCTGTGGCTCCTTGAAATCGGGTGCGGTTGCTCAGTGAAGTACACGGCAAAGCCTAGCCACCACGCCCGACCCGAGCGTTGATCAATCCAGTGGCGAAGCACCCCCGGGCATCGGGTATCGTTTACGTCGTTGCCACGGAGCGTCCGCCCCACAGCGGTCCTTCCATCGGCGACGTCCCATGGCGGTGTGCCCGAGTGGCCAATGGGAGCGGACTGTAAATCCGTCGGCTTAGCCTACCCAGGTTCGAATCCTGGCGCCGCCACGCGATGAAAACGGCTCCTCACCTGCGGAAACGCAGGTGAGGAGCCGTTCGCGTTGGTGCCCCATTTTGGGGCACTGTCTCGCTCTGCCTCTCTCCGTCACGCTCTCTACCAGCCGTTGTGGACGGGGCGTGGACGGCGCCGAGGGCGTCTGCCTCGCAGCTGAACGGGTTGCGAAGCACCTCGGAGCTGTTGACGGTACTTCTGTGCTCTCCCTGTGGTGCGAGTCGTGCCGCGACACTGTCGGTTCCTCTGGGCCTCTGCTCCCCACATACGCTCAATGGCCCCACGGCCATAGGGAAGCCTCAGGTCTCATGCATCAAGCCTCCGCAACAGTGGGGTTGCGGAGGCTTGAGGAGAAGAGGGCCGACAGGCGTTGCTAGGCCAGCTGCGCTGCCAAATCGTCCACGGAGCAGAAGTAGCGGGCGTGAGTCCGCAAGAGATCCGATCGGTTCTGGGCCACCAGTACAACGACCTCGATGTTGGCGTCGTTCTTGTGGCACCTCTCGGCTGTGAAGCGAGCAGCCAAGGCGTCCTGCCGGCGCTCAAACTCCCGCTCTTGGAGCAGGCGGCCCGCAGCGCGGTCATACACCACAAGCACGTTGGTCATGGCTCCAACGTATCAGCCCAGGGCAAGCCCGCCAGGTTCGGTAGGGACCTGATCACGCTCAGCAAGTTGGTCAGAGCCTCCTCCAGCGCCCGCTTGAAAACCATGCGGGCTTCAGGGGACCAGGAGGTTTCCGTTTCCCATGTGGCAATCTGGTCACTGAGAGTAATCATGATCTCAACGACGGTCGCGATTTTCTCCTTGACGTCATACGCCTGTGCGAGAGTCTCATCCAGTACCTCTCCAAACTCCGGACGGGCGGCTCTGAGCTCTTCCAATCCGACTACCCAGGAGAATTGAGGTGTGTCGTCGTATCGGATTTCGCGACCGACGAGGTCCGCGAGCTTCTCGAAGAGGTCTGCCCACTCGTGCTGCATGGTCGTACGGACCTGGACTTCTACAGGAAGATCGCCGACGTAAACGATGACGTGCACTGCACGGTAGCCCTGGCTTGGTTCGGCACGCCGATCTACCACTCTGGGCGCTCGCTCACCACCTTCGAACTCGCCACGAACCGACTCGACAACTTCGTCCTGTCTCTGACGCCCTCCGTCCACAACCAGCCGCAGACCCGCGAGGTCCTGGATGCTCTTGAGCCACGAGCCGCCGTGACGCCTCAGCTTTTCTAGGATCGTTCCAGTGTTCTTCAGCCGACCTGTCGGATCGAAGCCGAGTCCACGGACTCTGTCGCTCGTAGTTGCTAGCGCTTCGTCGTAGCAGGTGAGCAGCTGCGCCAAGGCGTCAAGGTCACTCTCCGTGGGTGGCGTCTCAGACACAAGACGTTTCCCCAAGCGCTCGATCTGTGACTTTGTGAAGGGCAGAGCCATGACTCCCTTCTAGCACTCGTAGGTGGGCGGGGCTCCTGCTTTGTCCCCTGCACTCTTTGAATCCAGAGGCCAGTCGGCTGCGGCGCATGGCTCAGCTGGTTGCCCTGGACAGCGTTTCCACTGGCCAGGGCCAACCGTGGTCTTCCATCAATTCGGAGCGACGCGCTGCCCAAGCCGGGCTGAGATCTTGGCGTTCGCGGCCTCATCTCCGCCCTTCAGGAACTTCGCATACACCCGGAAGAGCACGGCGACGCTGTGGCCGGCGCGCTCCGCCACAAGCTGCGGTTCGACACCGGAGCTGAGCCATGTGGACACAGCGGCGTGGCGAAGATCATAAGGGCGCTTGGCGATCTTCGTGTCCAGCTCACAGGGCGGCAGGACGTCCGTGCGAGCGCGCGCCCAGACCTCCCCGTAACCGCTCTCCTGCACCATGCCGCCCCGTGCCGTCCGGAACAGCCTGCCGTCCGGCTCCGTCCCGAAGAGGGTCACGTGCCAGCGCAGCAGCGCGACCAGTTCCGGCGGGATAGGCACGTACCGCACGGCTTTCCGAGACCGGTGCTTCAGGCCTCGCCGGTCGTGAGCCTCGCCCGAGTCCGTCCACGCCGTTCCGGAGCGGGCTCGGCTCTCCCGGAGCCGCAGCATGCCCCAGCCGCGCCGGGGGAGGTCGCAGTCTCGCAGCTTCAGCCCGACCGTCTCACCGGGCCGCAAGGCGGCGTAGTAGATGCACCCGAAGAACGCCTCCAGGTGTCGTCCTCGCGAGCCCTGGGCACGGACCGCGGCCAGGAGCGCGGCGGCTTTCTCCGGGTCCGGTACGCACTCCGGGTCTACCTCCTCCTCCACCCGTTCCGGAGCCTTCCACCGAACCGCAGGAATCGGGTTCTCTGTCAACAGCTCTGCATCGACCGCGAAGCCGAGCGCCTGATGGAAGATCGCCCGCTTCCTGGCGATGACCGATCCCCGACGCGGTCTTGCCGTCCATGCGGCGTCCGCAGGCGTCCAGTGTCGGCGTACGGCCTTAGCTCCCCAGTTGTGTACAGACGAACGTCCCCAGACGTCAGGCCACTTCGGTCTC